>DATHET010000306.1:0-29395 GCA_035490315.1 Planctomycetota bacterium | reverse complement strand
CGATCGAAAACCGAGCACGCAGCGGTAGCGCCCCGGTGGGATCGGCGCGAATCGCACCCGTCCTTCGCTGTCGGGCAGGCCGTGCATCGCGAGGCCGCGCTGCGCCGCGTCGTCGCCGCTCTGCGCGAAGAGACTCGCACTCAAGGCCTCGCCTTCCGCGGGGCGATCCTCTCCGAGGGCGACTTCCAGCGCTCCCGCATTCGCGTCGATGATGATCTCGAGGCCCGTGCGCGCGCCGGGCAAGTCCAGACGCGCGAGGATCTCGCCCTGGAAAGGAATCCCCGGGTACCAGGTGCCACCGCGGGTCACCAGCAATTCCAAAGGTCCAGCGGTCATGCTTCCCTGGAATTCCGCGCCGTCGCGCCGCAGCGCGCCGCTGTTCGAGGCGAATTCCGAAAGCGCGCGCCCGCCGCGGAAGGCGCGCACTTCGATGTCGGACAAGGCTTCACCGAGTTGCTCGGCCGGGATCCAGCGACTGACGAGTCGGCCGCCGAGCGCGGCGACGTCGGGAACCTCGATCGTGCCCAGGTCGATGGTCTCTCCGATGCTCGGCTCGAGCTTGCGCGGCTCGAACCCCGGAACATCGAAGTGCAGCTCGCCGGGTTGCGGCTTGACCTCTGGAAACTCGAAGCGGCCGTCCTCGAAGGATTCCGAGCGCGTCGGCTCCCCCCAGCCAAGGGGATAGTGCTGCCACTCGATGCTCACTCCAGCCGCTGGACGCTTGTCCGCGCGCACGAGGGTGCCCAGAATCTTGGCCGTGCGCGCCAGCTTCACCGGATAGTGCAGCACGCGCAGGTGCGGATCGATGTGCACCGTGCCCAGGAAGTTGGGACTCCAGGCGCGGTCGCCATACCTCAAGCCGATCGGCATGCCGCAAGGCAGGTCGGCGATCCTCAACCGACCCGCGGAATCCGTCCTTCCCGCGTCGAACTGCCGGCGGAAGCCCCACATGAACTCCTGCGAGCCGCGGTTCATGGTGATCGAGCACTCCACAGCCAGATCGGCGTGCGGATTCGAGTCGTCGTCGACGACCTCGAGCTCGAGCACGCCCAGCGGCGCGAGCACCACCTCGATCGGCGTCGCACCGTCGCGCGGAAGATCGCCGGCCGAGAGACTGAAACGGAAGAAGCCCTCGGCCTCGACCCACAGCCCGTCCTTGGCGTCGGACGAGGCCGGGAGCTGGAAACCGCCCGAGGCATCCGAGCGCGTGACCTGCTTCGTGAGCTCGCGCTCGGCCGCGCTGATGGACGAGTGGAGCTCGGTGCCGCGCTTGCAGATCACCTGCGCGCCGTCGATCGGCGTCCTGCCATCCTCGCTGAGCACGATGCCGCGCCACATCGGCGCGCCGGTCTTCGCGCTGGCCTCGGCTGCTGCGCCGGCCACGGGAGCCGCGACTCGCTCGGCCTGCGTCGGCGCGGCCGGAACCAGCGAGTCGCGCGCATTCCCCGCCGGATCCGAGGTCGTCCTCGCAGCCGCGACCTCTGGTGAAGCCGCTTCGCTCGCGCCGCGCTCGCGCCAAAGCAACACGGCCGCGACAAGCGCCAGGACGCCGACGCCAGCGACAAGTTTCACGCCCATCAGACTGCCTCCTGCTCCCGCGAGAGTTCCCGTGGCGATGCTGGTCGAAATTGCAATTGGACGCGCGCCGATCGGCAGCAGGGCCGCGAGCCAGCGCTCGGGAGCCTCGCCGCCATTCGCCATCAACGCCGCGCGCAGTTTTTCCCGCGCGCGCGTGACGCGGCTGCGCACCGTGCCCGGATCGATGCGCGCGCGGCGCGCGATTTCCTCGGCGCTCAGTCCCTCGAAGTAGCGCCAGAGGATCGTCGTGCGGTAGGGCTCTTCGAGAGCCAGCACCGCCGCGACCAGCTTCGCGTGGAGCTCGGCGCGCGCGACCGTCTCGTCGGTCGAAGGCAGGCCCTCGCCGCGCGCGACCTGCTGCTCACGCCGAGCCCGCGCCTTCTCGGAGCGTCCCTGCTGCAGCGCGAAGTTGCGCAGCACCCGCGCGAGCCAGGGTCGCTGCGCCCGCAGATCGGCGGGCGCGTCCAGGGCGGCGATCCAGGTCTCCTGCACGGCATCGTCAGCCAGCCCGCGGTCGGCCAGCATCTGCCGCGCGAGCCCGCGCAGCCAGGTCGCGTTCTCGAGCAGCGCGTCGATCCGAGGTGTTTCGCCCATGACGTCTGCTTCAAGATGCAGTCGCGCGGGGGAACGTGCCCGTAATTCCCATTCCCGGCTGACTTGAGGGAGAATGCGGCTCGCCATGGTCTCGGAGTCGTCCCGTTCGAACGAAGTGCTCGACGAGCTCGTCGAGCGCGCCCTCGAAGCCCTCGAATCCGAGGGCGAGGAAGGCCTGGAGAAGCTCCTGCGCGACGAGCCAGCGAACGCGGAGAGCCTGCGCCGGCGCATCGGAGCCCTGCGCGCCGCCGGCTTGCTCGATTCTTCCCCCGACGAGCCGCCGGAACGACTCGGCCCCTTCCGATTGTTGAAGCCACTGGGCGCGGGCGGGATGGGCGTGGTCTACCTCGCCGTCCAGGAGGACCTCGGACGGGAAGTCGCGCTGAAGATCATCCGCCCCGAGTGCCTGTTCTTCCCCGGCGCGCGCAAGCGCTTCCGCCGCGAAGTCGAGATCGTCGCCAGCCTCCAGCACCCGGGGATCGTCCCGATCCACACCGTCGGTGAAGCGAGCGGCATCCCCTATTTCACGATGGACCTGCTGCGCGGCGAGACCCTCGCCGCGACCCTCGAACGTCTCGCCTCGCGCCCGATTGCCTCGCTCAGCGGGCCCGACCTCGCGCCAGATCCCGACCACGCCGGCTACCTCTTCGAGGGCTCGTGGGAGCAGGCCTGCTCGCGCGTCATCGCCCAGGTCGCCGACGCCCTCGGTCACGCCCACGAGCGCAGCGTGGTGCACCGCGACATCAAGCCCTCGAACATCCTGGTCACCAGCGACGGGCTCAGCCGCGCCGTGCTGCTCGATTTCGGCCTGGCCGCGTCGAACAATGCCGCCGGCCTCACTCGCTCGGGCGCGCAACTCGGCTCGCTGCGCTACATGTCTCCCGAGCAGGCGCGCGGCGACACCGCCGCGATCGGCCCGCGCAGCGACATCTATTCGCTGGGCGCGACCCTGTACGAGCTCTTGACCCTGCGACCGGCGATCGAGGGCCGCAGCGAGACCGAGATGCTGAGCGCAATCGAGTTGGGCACGCCGCGGCGCATGCGCGAGCTCAATCCCAAGGCCTCGTGGGAAGTCGAGACGATCTGCTTGACCGCGATGGAGCACGATCCGGCGCGGCGCTACGCGAGCGCGGCGGATTTCGCGCGCGACCTCGGCAACCTGCTCGCGCACCGGCCGATCGAGGCGCGGCGCGTCGGCGTCGCGCGGCGCGTGCGACGCTTCGTCGAGCGCAGTCCGGCTCGCGCGGCGGCCATGGTGCTCGGCGGCGCGCTGGTCATCGGCGTTCCCCTGCTCTACGCCTGGCAGCAGCACCGCTCGTCGATCATCGTCGCCGCCCAGCGCGACCGCGCCGAGCGGAACTTCAAGCGCGCCCTCGACGCCGTCGACCGCATGCTCTCGCACATCGGCGAAGTCGACCTGCGCTTCATTCCGCGCCTGGAGCCGGTGCGCCGCGCTGTCCTGGAGGATGCCGTGAAGCTGCTGCAGGAATTCGCTGCCGATGAATCGGAGAACCGCGTCGCGCGGGTCGAGGTTGCCAAGGCCCAGTTCCGCCTGGGGAAGCTCTTCCACGACCTCGGCCGCAACGTCGAGGGCGCCCAGGCCTTCGAGCGCGCCGCGGCGGGCTTCGACGCGCTGAGTCGAGCCGATCCCGACGACCGCGAGCTGGGCGGTTTGCTGCTCGACTCGATCAGCAATCAGGCCGAGCAGCTGTCCGCCGGCGGCCACGGCGCGGAGGCTCTCGCCCTGCACGATCGGATCGACGCGAAGCTCGCCGAACTGCGCGAGCGCAGCGGAGATTCCGACGAGCTGGGCCGCCTGACGATCCAGAATCGGCTCGGGCGTGCGCGCGGGCTCACCGCCAGCGAAGGCGGCGCCGTGGCCGCGAAGGCCATGCACGAAGCGGCTGAAGCCGCGGATGCCTTCTACAAGGCGCGTCCCAAGGATCCCGCGGCCTTGGAGCTGGCCTTCGTGTGCTGGAACGAGCTTGGAGTGTTCCTGCTGCGGCGCACCGAGACCGGCGCGGTCAACGTCGAGGCGATCACGGCCCTCGAGCGCGGCCTCGAGCTCGCGCGAGATGCCCTCGCCCTCACTCCCGATCAACCGCTGCGACAGGCCGCCCTCGCCGAAGCCCTGAACAACCTCGCCGGCGCCCAGCGCCGCGCCGAGAACGTCGAGCGTGCCCAGGAATTGTGCGAGGAAGCGCGGGTGCTGCTCGAAGCCCTGGTCGCGGCCTTTCCGGCCACGCTGGGCAACAAGCTCCAGCTCGCGACGATCGACAACCAGCTCGCGCTCGGCCACGACCAGCGCGCCGAGTACACGGCTGCCGAGCCGCTGTACCGCCGCTCGATCGAGCTCCTGACCGAGCTGGTCAAGGCCGCGCCCGACGACGCCTTGCTGTGGTCGCGCCTGGGTCAGTCGCAGGCGAATCTTGCCTCGCCGGTCGGTCACCAGGGAGACGTCGACGGAGCGATCGATCTGGTGCACATCGCGCTCGAGTCGCAGAACAGGGCCCGCTCCCTCGCTCCGGACAATCTCGAATTCGTCGCGGCCTACGTCGGGCATTGCGCGATGCTCGCCGTGATTCAGCGCGAGAACGGCGACTTCGAGGCATCCGATGCGAGCATGAAAGTCGCGATCGCGGCCTCGCCGAAGGATGCGCGCGTGCAGTGGAACGCGATGCGCAACAGTGTCCACGCCGTCGAGGCTTTGCGCTCAGATACGCAGCTCGACCCCGAGGAGCGCGAGCGGAAGATCGATAATCACGTCGCGCGCGCCGTGGCCTACATGCGCCGTTCGATCGAGCTCGGGCGGCCGGTCAAGGCCGACCTGCACGAGTTCACGGATCCCAAGCCGCTGTACGGCACGCCGGCTTTCGAGAGCTACGCGAAGGAATGGCTCGAGGGCCACTCGAAGTAGCCAGGCTCAGGGCAGACCGGCGGCGGCGTACAGTCGTGCGTAGGTTTCCTGGCGCTCGACGGTGAGCTGGAGCTGCGCGGCCCGGATTGTCGCAAAGAAACCTGTCCCAGCGGCCGCGATCGCTCCGTTCAGGCGCCCGAGGGCTCTCGTTCGCCGTCTCCGACGCAGGCCTCGCACCAGATGTTCAGGCCCTTGCGGCGCCACTCTGCTTCGCCGAAGTCGAAGGAGGTCGGCGGTCGATCGGGGGCGAGCACGCGGTGCACATGGGCACGCGGCGCCACCGAAGCGGAAACCTCGCGCACGGGAAGTCGACTCACCTTCGCTCCCATGCTGGGATTCACGAACACCGGAATCGAGATCCTCGAGCGCCGCGTCGACGGATTGACGACGCGATGCGGGGTCGCGGGAAACGTGTTGGCGGTTGCGAACTGCAGCAGCTCGCCGACGTTGACCAGCCAGGTCGCGGGCCGGGGCTCCACGGAATACCACTTGCCATCGGGGAGCATGACTTCCAGCCCGCCGGTGTCGTCCTGCAGGGTCAAGGTGATCCAGCTGAAGTCCAGGTGCGCCGCAACGCCCTGCCGCGGCGCCGCGACGTCGGGCTGCGCGTGGTAGCAGATCAGCTTCATCAATAGATAAGGAGGAGTGGCGCCCGTGAACGATGCGGGCGGGAGCGCCAGGCTCTCCGCGACCAAGGCAAGCAGACGCTTGCCCATGGCTTCGACTGCCGCCAGATACTCGAGCATGCGAGCGCGCCAGGCCGCATCCGGCGGCCACAGATTCGGGCCTTCCAATTTCAGGAACGGCGGATCATCGCCAGCCGCGCCAGTCTCGCGCCCGAAGTGGATCTGCTCGCGCCAGTCGCGCTCGTTTTGCATCGTGCTGTAGCCGCGGAAGTGCGGCGAGCGGCGGATGTCGAGCGCGTCCTTGCTCGCTTGCGGCAAGGCGAAGAAGGCAGCGGCATCGGCGAGTGCCTGGTTGCAGCGCGCGCTCGCGCTGGTGTCGCGGATCAGCATCGTTCCGGAATGCGCGAGGGCGTCGTGGACTTCCCGCGGAGTCGTCGTACCCAGCTCGAACCGCGGGATCACCGCTGCGCCTCGAAGAATCGGTCGAGCCAGTGCCTTGCGTCGTCGAGTCGATCGATCGTCGCCATCGCCGGTGCCTCCGCAGCATAGAAACCGCTGGCGCACTTCGCTCGCAGCTTGTCCACGTGCGCCGTCGACGCAAGCTCGCGCCGCAGCACACACGTGTCGAGAGGCAAGCTCTTCTCGTGCAACAGCTCGAAGGCGAGCCAGCGTGCCGCGGCGGCGAGATCGCGATCCGGCTCAGCGGAGATCGAAGCGAGCAGACGTCGCGCCAGGTCGTGCCGTCCCACGGATGCTTGCCACAACACAGGACCTATTCGATCCCTCGCCCCGCTCAGGATCACGCGGTGCTTTCCGTTCGCCGGATCGATCGTCGTTCCATCGCGATAGGCGTCCTCGATTTCGACGCCGAGCGCCAGCAGATCTTCTCTGACCTTGAAACGCGCGTGGTCGAGGTCGTGGAAAAAGAATTCCGCCGGCGAGCACATCCGTCCATCGGCCCAGGCCGGCTGCAGGACTACGCCGAGCGGATGCACCGGAAACGCGCGACCGACGATCAACTCGTCCATGCTCAAACCGGTAGTCATCGGCAGCGCCACGACCTGCGGCCACAACGCGAGCATCGGCTCGAGCTCGCCGCGCGCTTTCGGCACGTACATGTCATCGCCCGCCGCAGTGCCCGCGGGCAGCGCCAACACGAACTCGGCGACGAGGCGGAGCACGCGTCGATACGACTCGCCATCGCGATGCCACGACGCCGGCAACCAATACGGACCGACCGCGACATAGCCCGCGGCCTGGATGCGATCGAGCTCCCAAGCGAGGACGGAGCCGACGCTCGCCGCTGAAACTTGCAGGAAGGCCTCGCCTCGCCGGACGCCGTCGTCGAGCCACTCGCCGTTGCCCTCGAGCGACCAGCGGCGCAGCACATCGTCGAGCCTCTGCTCGCCCGACCGCGGCTCGCGCTGCGCCAGGTCGGTCTGCCGTCCGAGGATGTGCACCATCCCTCGTGATCATGCCCGCACCCTGTCCCGCGGCGCCAGTTTCCACGCGAGCGGGGGTCCGCGAGGGTCCTGCGAGCCCCTTGCCAGGGACGGGTCGACAGGCTCTGGACAGGCGAGTAGAACTGCCGGCGCGAACTTCCCTCGCAATCCCTGTTGCGGATCAGCGTCCAACGCTTTTATCCCAGACCAAGAGGTCATCCATGCAACGAAATCCCCTGCTCGCCGTTCCCACTCCCCTGTTTCTGACCGCGCTCGTCCTGAGCGGCTGCGCCACCAGCCCAGCTCCCCGCGAGCCGATCAGCAGCGTGTACGACATGCCGCTGTCCATGTCCTTGCCTCCGCCCCAGCTGCCCCAGAGCGTGGGCGTCGGCTTGTTCGGCGGCCTCGGCGCCGGGCAGTCGGACTTCCACGACTACGAGCTCGACGGCGCGGCCTCGAGTCTCGACGACAGCGACACGTCGTTCTCGGCTTTCGGCGGATACCGCTGGACGCCGAACTACGGGATGCTCATCGGCTACATCGACCACGGCAAGATCGACGCCAGCGGTCCGGTCGGCGAGGCCGGCCAGCCCTTCACCGACAAGATCGAATACAAGAGCATGATCGTGTGCGGCATGGGCACCGTGCCCATCGTGCCGAGCCTGGCGGCGTTCGGCCTGGTCGGTGCGGCGTACTGGCAGCAGGACGTCAAGTACGAAGAAGTCGGCCAAACGACGTTCAAAGACGACTCGAGCGGCATCAGCCCCTGCATCGGCGCCGGCGTCAATTACTTCATCGACAACAGCGGCCACTTCGGCCTCAACCTGAACTGGCTCCACATCTTCGAAGCCGGCGACAAGGGCGACACGGGGCACGACAGCGACATCGATTTCATTGCGCTGGGGTTCATGTTCAGTCAGTGAGCTCAGGGCCGGCCGAAAAAGCGCATTTCATGCGACGCTGGAGGGTTCGACCGCATTCTGGTGGAACCCATGACGGAACACGCACGAGCAGGTTCGATCGAGCACTTGCTCGTGCACTCCGACTGGCTGCGCGCCCTTGCGCGCCGGCTGGTCGCGAGCGATGACGTCGCCAGCGACCTCGAGCAGGAGACCTGGCTGGTCGCGATCGAGCATCCGCCGCCGGACGCCTCAGCGCCGCGCGGCTGGCTCGCGCAGGTGCTGCGCAACCTCGTCCGCCAGCATCATCGCAGTGAATCCGCGCGGCAGGCCCGCGAGGCCAGTGTCGCCCGGCGCGAGGCCGATTCCGGCGGTCTCGAGCCGGTCGATCGGGCCCAGTCGCTGCGCTGGCTGATCGAAGCCGTGCTCGAGCTCGACGAGCCCTACCGCACGGCGCTGCTGCTTCGCTACCAGGAAGGCCTCACGCCCGAATCGATCGCGAAGCGGCAAGGGATCCCGGATTCGACGGTGCGCAACCGCATCCGGCGCGGTCTTGCGCAGCTGCGAGAGAGTCTCGCCCGGCGTCACGGCGATGCCTGGAGCGCTCTTCTCATCCCGCTCTTCCGTCGCGAAGCCGCCGCGCCCCTCGCAGGGACGGCCGGTGTCGGAGCCGTCGCCTCGGCGATCGCGGCGTTCACTTCCATGGCTACTCTCAAACTGGTCGGCGTCTTCTCGGGTGTGCTCCTGGTCGGCCTGCTCACGTTCTCCTTCTGGCGCGCCAGCCCGGATGAAGTGCAGCGAGATGGCCTGGACCCCGTCGATGGAAAACCAGCGACCGCTGCGCTCGTGACTCCGCAAGCCGCGAGCACCCGAAGCAGCTTGTCGGGCGCGCCTGCGGCGCCAGAGTCGGTCGATGCGATCCCCGCGACCGCCCAGCACGGCCGAGTGGTCGACGATGCGTTCGGTCTCCCGGTCTTCTCGAGGATCGAGCCGGACGTCGGATCGTTCGCCTTCAGCAACCTGGAGACGGGCGAGTTCCGCCTGAGCGAGGACTGCGCGGGTTGGACGAAGTTGCGAGCGTCCGCGGAAGGCTTCGAAGAGGCGGTCATTGCCGCGCGAGACGCGCAGGGCGATTCCGGCGCGCAGATCCGTCTGCACGGCGCTCGCTCCTGCTCGGTGAGCGTGCAATACGCAAGCGGGATTCCCGTCATCGGCGCGTCGGTCACCTGGCGCAGCGCCGTCGAGATTCCGTACGGCGAAGATCCCGAGGGTTGGATCGACTCTCGCGCGCAGAATCGCGGGGCAATCGCAAACAGCAGCACCGATGGTGCTGGCCTGGCGCGCCTGGCGCTGGGCTCGCCGGCCATCGCCGTGGTGCTCGACCCTCGTACCCGCATCGCGAAGACGATCAAGGTCAGACCCGGGGAAGATGCGCTGGTCGTTCTGCCGGAGGACGTCCTGTCGCTGCGTTTCGTGGATCCAAAGTCTGGCGGGCCTGTCCAGGGCCTGGAGCTCGACACGTGGTGTCCGCGCGAGATCAATGCGATGGCCGAAACAGCCTGCACGGATGCGGATGGCAACGTGACGATCGCGCCGACGTCTTTCCCGACCTGGATTCGCTGCCACGGGACAGACGCCTCTCTGAGCGAGTTGCTGGCCTTGTCCGAGGGGCCGCAGCGCTCCGTTCGGGGGATGATCCGAATCGACGCGCCGAGCACGGAGGCGCTGCTCGTCGGAGTGCGCACGAGTGGCGCGGGCCTGCGTTTGATCGACGATGCCTCGGGTTTGCCGATCGACGGCCTCGTCCGCATCGTCAGTCGGTTGAGATCCGATGGCGCTCCTGGAAGCGGAAGTTTCAGCGCTTCGACCCTGTGGAGCCCACGCACCAGTTCCTTGCTCTGGCCGAGGTACCGATCGCGAGCTGGGCGGCTCCCTCTCCCGGTGTACCTCCACAATCCCGAAGAGCTGGTGCGCGGCGTCGATGCGACCGAAACGCTGGTTATCGTCGCGACGGGCTATCACCCCTGTCGCGTGCTTTCGGAGCCGGATGCCGAATTCGAGGCCGACGGAACGCGCGTGCTGCGATTGAAGCCGGCCGCAGTCCGCAGCCTGCGCCTCCTGCGACCGGATGGACGCGCGTACACGGGCAATATGTGTCTCTACTCGCCCGACGAGGACGTCATGGTTTTGTCGAGCGCGAGCTCCGCAAGTGGCGTCTACGGTCCCTTCGATCTGCTGGGCAGTTCCTTGGAGCTCGGAATCCGCCCAGGCCGCGGACCGAAATGGACCTTGAGCTCAGCCGAGCTCGAAGCAAACGAAGTGGTGAGCTTCACCATTCCGATCCAGGCTGGCGCGATCGTCGTCGAAGGCATACCGGCGAGCGCAGCGCGGATCGCGTTGATCGCCGATTCGGAGGAATCGGGAGAGCGCTGGCCCGACGCCACGGAGCCTGGGTCGAGTCGCTTCCATTCTCTTCCCGCGGGCTCCTACCTCGTCGGCCCGCGCGAATGGGTGCGCGGAGCGAAGTATCACACGTCCGAAGCCGACGCCGAGTCCGGTGGCCTGGCTCCCGCGGGAAACACCAGCCTTCGAGTGCGCGTGCGGCCAGGAGAGACGGGCGTCGTTCGCTGGCGCGACATGTGGGGAGCGGGTCGCAACATCGAAGGCCGAGTCCGCGTGCTCAGTCCCGCGCGCATCGAACCCTTCCTGGTGCCTTTCTATGGCGCGGAAGGCGGCGACTCCGACACGGATGCGTCGAAGATTCCCTTGATGATCTTCGGTCGGCGCGCACCTCGCATCGAACTGGCTCGCGACGGGCATTATCAGATCGCGGCGACGGAGCCCTTGCCGAGATTGATCGCCGTCTGCGTGGCGGACGAAGAGGTGTGGGGACATGTCAACGGCTTGCACGTCCTCGAAGTGATCAAGCCCGGCGAGTCCGCGGACATCCCCACCGGCTCCGTCGAGCTGTCGTGGAAGGGAGATCCCGCCCGCGATCTGCTGCCGGTGGTGTTCGAGATCCAGGTCGCGTCGCTGCGCCATCCACTGAACAGCTTCCACCGCGCCAGCGAGAATCTGTGGTCGACGGATCGCGTGCTGCATCTCGACGGTATCCCGATGCACGTGAAGCAGCTCGCGATCGCAGGGCAGATCCAGCCGATCGAGCTCGAGCCCGACAAGCTGGTTCGGATCGAAGTCGACATCGCGGTGCCGAGGATCGAGCCGAAGCGACGCTGACTCGGGAGAGAGCGCTAGCGCGCTTGAGGCGATCCCTTATCCTTTGGCTCCGATGCGTTCGCCGCCTCGAAGCCGAGCCAATGTCTGGCTCGTCGTTGGATTGTGCGCCCTGCTGATCGGGGTGGTCGCGTTTTTCGTTTTGCAGGTCGACTCGGACTCGCTGCAGCGAGATCCAGCTCCTCAAGACGTCGGTGGCGCGGCGCCCGTCGTGGCGCTCGAAACTCCGGCTGCCGAAGCAGCGAAGGGCCGCGCGTCGCCGGCGCCGGTGATTCTGGAGACTGCCGAGGCGCAGTCCGCGATCGCGATGCACGGTCGCGTGGTCGACGATTCCTTCGGGATTCCGGTGCTCGCGAGGATCGAGGCCGATGTCGGATCACCCACGTGCAGCGACGAGGAAAGCGGAGAATTCTTCTTGAGCCAGGATTGCGCGGGCTGGACGAAGCTGCGCGCGTTCGCGGATGGATACGAAGAGGCGCTGGTCGAATCGAAAGACTTCAATGCCCGATCCGGAGTGAAGATCCGGCTGCGCGGTGCTCGCTTTGCCTCGGTGATCGTTCAATACGCGGATGGCACTCCGGCCATCGGGGTTCCGGTGACGTGGCGCCATGCGATCGAAGTGGCCTTCGCTCGAGATCCCGAGGGTTGGATCGACTCGCGCGCGCCGTTGGTTGGCGAAGTCGTCGTGAACAAGACGGATGTCGAAGGCCTCGTGCGTCTCCTTCTGGCCGCCCCGGCGATCGCCATCGTCGAGGATCCGCGCACCCACCTCACGCAGTCGACCACGCTTGCGCCGGGGGAGGACAAGCTCATCGTCCTGCCCGAGGGCGTGCTGACGCTGCGCTTCGTCGATGAAGCGACACGCGCGCCGCTCCCGGCGCTCGAGATCGACACGTGGCGCCCGCGCGAAGTGAGCGGCCTGTCCGAGTTGCTCGTCAGCGATGCGAACGGCGAGATCAAGATCGCGCCGACTTCCTACCCCGTATGGCTGCGGCGGCCCGGATCGAGCACCTACCAGAGCGAATTGATCCCCATGAGCAGCGGCGCGACGCGTTGCGGAATCGATCCGTACCGTCCGACGATGATTCGCATCGACGCTCCAGAGACCGAGACGATCCTCGTCGGCGTTCGCGCGAGCAAGGTCCGCGTGCGATTGATCGACGAGGAGTCTGGGAAGCCGATCGACGCCGATGTGCGCGTCTGCGAACGGCGCGCGGACGCCGAGGGATTCGAGAGGAGCTGGTACAGCGAGCGCGGCTCACTGGTGAATCCGCGCACCGGCAATTCACTCTTCGAATTGAGCTTTCGGGCCCGGCACGGCGAACTCGGACTTCCGATCTATCTGAGCCTGCCAGAGGACTTGGTCCGAGGCATAAAGTTCCTGGGACCCAATGGAGACGTCCGGTTCACTCTCGTGCTGATCGCGACGGGCTATCGCCCCTACTGGGTCCACGAGTCCAGCAATGCCGCGTCCGAGGGCGATGGAACGCCCGTCTTCAAGCTCAGGCGCGCGATCCAGAGGAAGCTGCGCCTTCGTCGGCCGGACGGCAGTCCCTATGCGAGCAGCATGGCTCTTTTCGAACCCGATGTGGATTGTCTTTGCCTGAAGAGCCGTGGCGAACGCGACGGACTCTATGGCCCCTTCGATTGGTGCGGCGGGCCGGTGACGATCGGATTCCGTGCTGACATGGGTAGTCCCGCAACGATTCCTGCAAACGAGCTCGCTGCGAACGACGTCGTCAACTTCACCTTCCCGCTCGACATGCACGGGGTCCGAAAACTGGGCTCGATCGTCGTCGAAGGAATTCCAGCAAGCGCGTCGCGGATCGCACTGATCGCCGCCTCCGAATACCACTTGGATCGTCACCCCGACGTGATCGAGCCAGGCAGATGTCGCTTTCTTGCCGTGCCTGCTGGGGATTACGCCGTCGGGCCGCCGGCATGGGCTCGAGGAGCCCCGCAGAAGTTGGTCGTCTACGACTACGACTCCAGCTCGGATGTCTTGATCTGGCGCGATCGAGGCCATTGTGTGCGAGTGAAGCCCGGCGAGACGACCGTCGTTCCCTGGGACGACAGCTGGGCAAGAACCCTTGCGATCGAAGGCCAGGTGCGCATCCTTGGTCCTGCGCGCGTCGAGCCATTCCTCGTGCCGTACTACGGCGAGAAGACCACTGGACTCCCGCAGATTCCAGGCTTCGCCTTCGACCGTCACGCCCAACGCATCGCGCTCGACCGCGACGGGAAATATCAGATCGGGCCGGATGAGAGCTGCCCGAGTCTGATCGCGATCTGCGTTGCCGACGAGACCTTTTGGGCCGACGCCAACGGATTCCATGTCCTCGAGGTGATCAAGCCCGGCGAGTCCATCGAAATCCCGACGGGCTCGATCGAGCTGGTCTGCAAGGCGAATCCGACTCGCGATCTCGTGCGCGTGACGTACGAATTGCCCGCGGAATCCATGCGCTACCTGCTGTCCACGTCGCACACGAGCAGTGAGACCTCCTGGCGGACGGATCGCGTCCTGCGCTTGGATGGAATTCCGCTGCATGTGAAGCGGCTCGCGCTCGAAGAATTGAACCTGCCGGTCGGGCTCGAAGCTGGCAAGCTGGTGCGAGTCGAAGTGGACCTCGCGAAACTGCGCTTCTTGCCGAGCAGGCGGCGCTGAGGACGGCAGCGCCCTGCGCGCGATCTGGGTCGACGTGTATCCTGGACGACCCCGAGCCTGCGCGACTCGGGCGTCGAATCAGGAAACCTCGAATAGGTAGTCTCGTCATGGTCCGTCCCTTCCGCCGAATCTCACCGGTCCTGTCGCTCCTCGCCCTGCTCGGCACCATCGCGCCCGCGCAATCCTCGATCGTCGGCTGGGGCGGGCAGATCTTCGACAGCCGCTGGAACAGCGAAGCCTTCACCAGCGTGTCCGCCGGTCTCGCCCACTCGCTCCTGCTGCGCGGCGATGGAACGCTCGCAGCCTGGGGCGGGAACAACTATGGCCAGTGCGACGTACCGGCCTTGCCGAACGGTCGTACCTACGTGCAGGCTGCCGCCGGTTACTGGCACTCCGTTGCGCTCAACAGCGATGGCTGGGTGGTCGGGTGGGGAGACAATTATTACGGGCAGTGCAACACGCCGTCGCTCCCTCCGGGTCTGCGCTACGTGCAGGTGGCGACGCAATATGATCACACGGTCGCCTGCCGCAGCGATGGCGCGCTGGTGGCGTGGGGCGACAACGGTTACTACCAGTGTTCTCCCGTGCCGGCGCTTCCTCCCGGAGTCACCTATATCCAGGGTGACGTCGGCTTCACGTTCACGATCGCGCGGCGCAGCGACGGCTTCATCGTTGCGTTCGGAGACAACTTCTTCAACCAATGCTCGCCGTACAACCCGGCGGGCCTGAGCTGTGTGGAGCTCGCCGCCGGATTCGATCACGCGATTGCGCGCTACAGCGACGGCTCGGTTCACGCCTGGGGCCGGAACAACTTCGGGCAATGCAACGTGCCCGCGCTGCCGAATGGCGTCGTGTACACGGCGATCGCCGCAGGTGAAACCATTTCCGCCGCGCTGCGCAGCGACGGCTCGATCGTGGTGTGGGGCGACAACTCCTCGGGGCAGCAGAGCGTGCCGGCTCTTCCGCCGGGGCGGAGCTACGCCGCTGTTTCCGCGCGTGGATCCGTGCTGGTGGCGCGGCGCAACGACGGCTCGGTCGTCACCTGGGGTGACACGACCGCGGGGCAGGGCAACGTGCCCGTGCCGGCGGCTGGAACGACGATCACGAGCTTCATCGAGGGACCATCGCCCAATGGCAACACGATGGCCCATGCGAGCGCGCTGCTGAGCGACGGTTCACTCGTTGGTTGGGGCACTGCGCAATACTTCGGCAAGCAGAACATTCCGTCGCTTCCCGCCGGTCTCACCTACGTCGAGGTCGCGGAGAGCGGCGTGCACATGCTCGCGCGACGCAGCGACGGCTCCGTCATCGCCTGGGGGAGCAACGCGAACGGCCAGTGCACCGTGCCCGCGCTGCCTGCCGGCCTCTTGTACACCGAGGTGGCGGCTGGAGGCGAGGAGCAAGGCGCGCACAGTCTCGCGCGTCGCAGCGACGGCACGCTCATCGCGTGGGGATACAACGCGCAGGGTCAGTGCAACGTGCCGACCCTGCCCGTCGGCGTCAGCTACGTCCAGCTTTCCGCGGGCTATCGCCATTCCGCGGCGCGGCGCAGCGACGGGAGCGCGGTGGCGTGGGGCTTCAATCTCAAGGGACAGTGCAACGTGCCGGCCTTGCCCGCCGGCCTCTCGTATGTGCAGATCGCGGCGGGTTACTGGCACAGCGTCGCGCTGCGCAGTGACGGCTCAGTCGTCGCCTGGGGCGACAACCAGTTAGCTCAGTGCAACGTACCGCCGCTCCCGGCCGGGATGACGTACGTACAGATAGCGTCGGGCTACTTCCATTGCGCCGCGCGGCGCAGCGACGGCGCGGTCGTCGCGTGGGGAGACAACGGTTCCGGGCAGTGCAACGTGCCCGCGCTCGCGAGCTTCGAGACTTACGCAGACGTGCAGGCCGCGGGGTACGGCACCGCCGCGCGTGTCGACTCGAGCTGCGCGAGCGCCTCGAGCTACTGCACCGCGAAGGTCAATTCGCTCGGCTGCCTGCCCTCCATCGGCTCGAGCGGCAGCCCGAGCGCCAGCGCGGCGACGAGCTTCCGCATCACGGGGACGAATCTGCGCAACCGCAAGCCCGGCGTACTGCTCTACAGTCTGAATGGACAGGCCGCGACTCCGTTCCAGAACGGGATCCTCTGCCTTTCCAATCCGATCCAGCGCACGCCAATCCTGAGCTCCGGCGGCTCGCCCAGCGGCAGCGACTGCACCGGGATCTACTCGATCGACTTCAACGCCTTTGCCACGGGAGTTTTCGGCGGCGGTCCGCACCCCGCGCTGCAGGTGCCGGGCACGACGGTGGATGCCCAGTGGTACGGCCGCGATCCAGGTTTTGCGCCGCCGGACAACGTCCTGCTCAGCGACGGCTTGCACTTCACGATGTGCAACTGACGGTACCCGGTATTCCACCACCATCCAGAACAAGCTCGAAACGTATCGCGCGTGTTCAGGATGGTGGTGGAATACCGGGTACCTATTCCATCCGGTTCTTCCAATTCGGGAAGAGGGCGTTGAGGTCGAGGTTGGGGATGGTCTCTCGACCTCCTTGCTGGCGAGCGATCGTGCAGCCTTCGAACATCACTCCGGGATGGTCCAACGCGTCGCCTTGAGGATTGTCGAGGATTTCGTCCAGCGTGCAGCCGACGAACAGCGCCGTGGCTCCAGGACGCATGTGATCGACATGCATGGTCAGCAGCGAGATCGAGCAGAATTCGAAGCGTGCGACCAGCGCGTCAGTTCTGACATCCAGAAGGGTCCCATGCTCCGGCCATTTGCCGTACCCGCCCTCGATGCGGCAGTTGCGCACGGACAGGGCCACGGCATTCGTGCCCAGCAGGCATGAGGACCCCGCTCCCATGTCGAAACCCACGAAGCGCACGCGCTCGAGCTGGATGGAGGATGCCTTGTTACTGAGCTGGAACAGGTAATTGTTGTTCGTGTTGACCGTGCAATCCCGAATCGTGAAGTTGCGCAGGTCGCTCGTCGTCATGAGCGGGCCTATGAGCACGAGCATCGTCGAATTCATCCCCGCGCCAGCGACCGTCACGTCGCGCGGAAACTTCTCCTTCGTCTGCAACAGGCCCTCGACGCGGAACACTCCGGCCGGCCAGGTCAGCGTCTCGCCGTCCGCGATCGAGTCGTCCGGAATTGCGCGCTTCTCGAGACCCGAGCGCAGATGTTCGCTGGCGACGCGTTGGAAAAGCGCCGCGAAGCGTGCAGGATCGCGCACCAGCTCGGGCATCGGGCCAGCTTCGCCCGCGTTGAGGCGCTCCAGCAGATTGAACACGCCGCCGGTCTTCTCATCCGCGAGCGCCGCTTCTGCTTTCGATCGGCGCTTCGCGAGCGACGTGCCGATTTCCTCCGGGCCTACCATCACGTTGTTCTCGAACTTCGCCATCCCCTTGGCGAGGTCCGGAGCGGGGATCTCGTCTTCGCGGACCGACTTCCAAGCCTGGCGCAAGCACTCTTCCACATAGCGGCGGAGCGCGGCGCTGATCAGACCCTCGGGTTCCGCTTCGCTGGAGATCGGCGCGCGGTTCTCCGCTGTTCGCTCGGGCGGAGCAATCGCACCCGCGGGCACAGGAATGGGCGCGGCTCGCTCCTCGCTCCGCGCTGGATTCGCGGCAGGCTCCATCGGCCGAGCGTCCAGGAACAGACTGACGCCGAGGGCGCCGATCAACATGCCGAGCACCAGTGAAAGGAGCACACGTTGCATGCGAGGGCCTGATCGTACGTCAGTGTCCGACGAGCAGCAATCGGTGCGCTTCGCGGACTCTGACGCGCTCGATCTGCGGTTCGCCTTGAGGACGACCGCTCATTCCATCCGGTTTTTCCAATCGGGAAAAAGCGTGTTGAGGTCGAGCTTGGGAATGGTCTGCCAATCGCCTTCGTGACGCGTGATCGTGCAGTTTTCGAACATCACGCCGGGATGAGCCGCAGCGTTGGCCTCTGGATCGTCGAGGATTTCATCTAGGGAGCAGCCCTCGAAGAGCACCGTGGCGCCGGACCTGAGATATCCGACATCGAGGTGAATCAGCGACAGCGAGCAGGACTGGAAGCGCGCGACCAGTGCATCCGTGCGCACATCCCACAGTCTCCCGTTCTGCGTCCCGCCGCCATACCCGCCTTCGATGCGGCAGTCGATCACGGACAGGGCCAAGGAATGCGTGCCGAGCAGGACCGAATCGAATCCCAAGAAGCGCGTGCGCTCGAACCGGATGGCGGCAGCCTGATGGCGAAAGTCGAGCAGATAGCTGCCGCTCGTGTGGATGGTGCAATCGCGGATCGTGAAGTTCCGCGGCGTGCCGTAGATCGGGTTGGAGAGCACGAGCATCGTCGAATTCATGCCCGCGCCGGCAATCGTCACGTCGCGCGGGGATTTCCCCTTCGTCTGCAAGTGGCCCGAGATCCGGAAGACTCCCGCGGGCCAGGTCAGCGTCTCGCCGTCCTCGATCTTGTCGTCGGGACCCACGCGCTTCTCGAGCCCTGATCGAAAATGCTCGCCGACGCCGCGTTGAAAGAGCGGCTCGAAGAGTTCGGGATCGCGCACGAGCTCGGGCAGGGGTCCGACACCGCCGGCCTCGAGTCCCTCGAGCAAGGAAAACACGCCGCCGGTCTTCGCACGCGCGAGCGCCGCTTCTGCTTTCGTTCGTCGCTCGGCAAGTGCCTGGCCGATGTAGAACGGACTCTTGAGCACGAGCTTCTCGAATTTCGCCATCCCCTCGGCGAGGTCTTCCGCGGGGATTTCGTCCTCGCGCACCGCTTTCCATCCCTTGCGCAAGCCTGCCTCCGCATGGCGGCGTAGCGCGGCGCTGATCAGGCCCTCGGCCTGTGCTTCCCCAGAGATCGAGGCACGGCTCTGGGCGATTCGCTCCGGCGGAGCGATGGCATCCGCAGATAAGGGAGTGGCCGCAATTCGCTCCTCGGGCGGGCCTGCGTCCGCGGCAAGTTCCATTGGCCGAGCGTCCACGAAAACGCTGGCAGCGAGGCCGCCAATCAGCACGCCGAGAACCAGGAAAAAGAGAACTCGCTGCATGCCGCTGACCTGATGCTACGACGGTGCTCCGAGGGCGGCCATCAATCCTTTTTCCTGGGCCGAATTGAAGGCGATGCGCAGGAACGATCGAGGCATGAGATCGTCGTGACACGTGCCTGACAGCGCCGCGCCGGATGTGCGACACTCCCGCCGATCCAAAGCCGCCCCCGGGCGCTCGAAGCCACTCATGAACAAGTCTTCTGCCATTGCGCTGTGTCTGACCACCCTCCTCGCCGCCTGCGCATCCGAGGAAACCCGCGCCGTCCAGTCCGCCGCGCCGACCCCGGTCGCGACAGCGCCGACCTCGGGCCTCGTGCTCGCGGAGATGGACCTCAAGGCGGATCCCGCGACGGATTTCTATCGCTACGTGAACGGCGGATGGCTCGATGCCAATCAGGTGCCGTCGGACGAGGCGCTGTGGGGTGTGTTCAGCGAAGTCAAGCTGCGCAACGAGCTGGTGCTGCAGCAGGTTCTCGAGCAGGCGGCCGCGAAGCCGAGCGACGATTTGAATCGCAAGCTCGGCGACTTCTTCGCCTCGGGCATGGACGAGGCGGCGATCGAGCGCGCGGGCGAAGAGCCTCTGGCGGAGGAGCTGGCCGCGATCGACGCGCTCGCTGATCTCAAGGATCTGCCTGCGCTGCTCGCTCGCTTGCACTCGATCGGCTCGTCCGGTCTGTTCAGCATCCGCTCCAACGCCGACCTCACCGATGCGACGATGAGCATCGCCTTCGTGACGCAGGACGGCATGGGCCTGCCGGAGAAGGATTACTACCTGCGCGACAACGCGGAATCCGTCGAGCTGCGCAAGAAGTACCAGGGGCACATCGGCACGATGCTGGGCCTGCTCGGCGAAGCGGGACAGGTTGCGATGCTGCACGCCTACACCGTGGTCACGCTGGAGACCGAGCTCGCCAAGGCCTCGTACAGCGCTGTCGAGTTCCGCGATCCCAAGAAGCGCTTGAACAAGATCAGCGTTGCCGACGCCCAAGCTTTGACGCCGCACTTCGACTGGTCGGCGTACCTGACTGCGCGGAAACTGGATCCGTCGCAGCCGATCAATCTCATTGCGCCGGACTATTTCACGAACATGGACGCGCTGCTCGCGAGCCATTCCGTCGAAGACTGGAAGGCGTACTTGCGCTGGCAGTTGGTCAACGACAACGCCGAGTCCCTGAGCCGCGTCTTCGACGACACGCACTTCGATTTCTTCGGCCGCACGCTCGGCGGATCGTCCGAGCACAAACCGCGCTGGAAACGCGTGCTCGACGCGAGCGGCGGCGCCTTGGGCGAGGTCCTGAGCCAGGCCTTCGTCGCCCGCACCTTCACTCCCGCGGCGAAGCAACGTTGCCAGAAAATGGTCGATGACCTGATCACCGCTTTCCGCGCGCGGCTCGAGAAGCTGCCGTGGATGAGCGACGAGACGCGCGTCAAGGCGCTCGCCAAGCTCGCGGCGGTGAAATGCAAGATCGGCTATCCCGACAAGTGGCGCGACTGGTCGGGCCTCGAGATCCGGCGCGATTCCTACGCCGCGAATCGCAAGCGGGCGCGTGCGTTCAACATCCGCTACGACCTGGACAAAATCGGCAAGCCAGTGGACAAGAGCGAGTTCCGCATGCCCGCGTACATCGTCAACGCGAGCTACTCCCCCACCAACAACGACATCACGTTCCCCGCCGGAATCCTGCAGCCGCCGTTCTTCAGCGATGCCTACGACGACGCGCTCAACTACGGAGCGATGGGAGCCGTGATCGGCCACGAGCTCACGCACGGATTCGACGACGGCGGCAGCCAGTACGACGCCCAGGGCAATCTCGCCAACTGGTGGACGCCCAAGGACCGCGAGGAGTTCGAGCGGCGCATCAAGGTCGTCGAGGATCAGTTCTCGGGCTACGTCGCGATCGGCGACTTGAAGGTCAACGGGAAGTTGACGCTGGGAGAGAATCTCGCCGACCTCGGCGGCTTGTGCATCGCCTACGACGCGCTGCAGCACGCGCAAGCGGGCCAGCGCTTGGCGAAGATCGATGGATTCACTCCGGCGCAGCGCTTCTTCATCGCCTGGGCGCGGCAGTGGCGCTGCAACTACACGCCCGCGCGCTTGAAGCTGCAGGTCAACACGAATCCGCACTCGCCGGCGAACTTCCGCTCGGTCGGGCCGCTGTCGAATCTCGACACGTTCCAGGAGGCCTTCGGCTTCAAGGACGACGCGAAAGTGCTGCGGCCGAAGTCCGAGCGCGCGCTGGTCTGGTAGTCGTAACCGAGCGAGTCTCGACTCCGACATCCCGGTGATCCGCGCTCGCGCGGCTCACCGGGATGTCGGAGTCGAGCCTGGCTCGGTTACGACGCTCGCTGATCGAAGAATGGCTTGGCCTTCTCGATGCTCGGATGCATTCCTGCGGTTCTCATTGCCTCGGAGATGGCGGCCCCAAGCCCAGCAGGGACTGTGACGTCGAGCTTCCCCATCCCCTCCGCCGCAGTGCTGTCTTCGTCGACGTAGACCCGCAGATAGAACTGCATCGTCTTCGGATAGATCCCACGAAAGACCATGAAATCGTCAGTCTTGAAGTAGAGGAAGGCCTGATCCGTCTGGCAGTGCTCCAAGATCTTCGACCACCTCGTTCGCCGTCCGGAAGTTCCGAAGCCATCGTGCTGATGCCAATCATCGAGGGCGAGCAGCTCGGGATCGAGGAAGCTCTCCTGCAGGATGTGAATCACGGCGATCACCGCCTGCCGCAAGACCGGAAGCCCAGCATCCTCCTCGGAGTCGTCGAAGACCGTGACGCCGTCGAACGGCGCAGCCGCGTCCTTCCACGCGCGAGACAGGTTGGAGTCCATTCGATCGCTATCGCGCCCAGGCCTTAACGATCAGCGTCCGTGTAGAACCACAGGAAGCGTTTGCTCGTTTCGTCGATGGATCCCATTCCGCACAGCACGCTCAGCAGTCGAGGATCAGGCGCTGCTCGCGTGTGTCTCTCGGGTTGGATCTGTGCGCCGCACCCCCAGCCTGAATCGACTGCCCAGCCTGCGCCGCAGATTCCGATCCGGATGACGCGTTTGCGTGTGGTCACCGCGAGCCGTTCCTCGAACCGGCCGCACTTGTCCGGATGGTCCGCGGCAGCGAGGCGAAACAGAGCTGCTGCATCCGACAACAATTGCGGCTGAGCGGCCTCTCCTGTGCTCAGGCACTCCTCGGCCCAAGCCATGAACTTTTTGTCGAGTGCTGCTCGCGCCTGCTCCGCCCGGTGCGCGAGCGCCGCCCGGTCGGGCGCGATCGCCGCGTGCAAGCCAGAAACCCAGGCTGCGTACTTGAGCGCGTAAGAAGCCGGAAGCTCGTCCCGATCCTCGTCCGAGAAGGTCTCCGGGAAACCCTCCGGCTCGACGATGTCGAGCGAGCGCGCTCGCAGACCTGCCTTGCCGTCTTCGATCAGCACGAAGCAGGGTTGGCCGCGCAAATCGAGGTTCGAAACGGAGGCCTGAATTTCCTCCAGGGACGCGCACGCCAGCTCGCACAACGCGAGATCGCTCCACAGGCCCTGATCCGTCAGCCAGACGAAGTCGCTGAAGAGCGTCCGGCGCCGCTCGACATCCGAGCCCTCCGGGGATGGAGCGACGAACACGAGCACGGGCTTGCCCAGCGAGCGCGCGCGCTCCAGCAGTGCCGTGAAAGTCTCCTCCGGCGGACGATCCGGGTGGTCGGGGTCCTCGACGGAGGTTGCCGATTCCTCACCCGAACAGCCCGCCAGCCAGCCACCCGCCGAAAGGCCGACGATCGATGCTCCGCTCCAGCGCAAAAAGTGTCTGCGTTCCATCGACCGTCCTGGTCGAACCAGGATAGCTCGCTCGCGAGGCGGCGTGCGAAGGAAAGCTCAGGGCAGGATGCGATAGCGCAGCGCGTTCGACAGCGACGTATTGTTCGGCGCGGCGAAACCCGGATCGCGTCCCCAGAACTGGCAGCAGACTTCGTTGCCCGCGACGAGCAGCCCGGGAGCCGGCGTCCCGCCGAGCAGACCAGGGGCGAAGGCGTTCATGTCGATCTGATAGATGCCCGAGCAGTTGTTCGGCGGAGGACTTCCGCCGGAGCTGAGCGGCGTCGAGCGCTTGATCGGATTCGCGACGCACAGGTGACCGCCCTGGAAGACGCTGTTCGCCGCGCCGTTGAGCGAATAGAGCGCCAGGCCTGCCTTGTTGTTGATCACGTTCGTCGCGCGCACGACGAAACCGCTGGTCGCGCTCGCGCTCGGCGTGCCCGTGAACCCGATCGACGGCGTGCAGCCCAGGCTGTTCACCTTCGCCGTGCAGTACACGCTCGGGGTCTCTCCGTCGTAAATCGCGCAGATGCCGTAGGCCGGAGTGCCCGTGGTCGCGATGACTTGCTGTCGCGGCGACAAGGGATCGAGATCGCTGATCTTCGAGCCGCTGTTGGTGTAGAGACCGTTGACTCCGGCGAGCACGGGATGCGAGGACGAGATGGGAATCACGCCGGCGCCGCCAACGTAGCCCGCGCCGTACGCGAGCCCGAAGGCATTGAGGAATGGGTTCCAGGCCGAGGACTCGTTGAGCCCGCCCGTACCTCCGAGGATGTAGACGTTGCCACCGGCTTTGACGTACTCGGTCAGGACGCTCGTGTCGAGCGCGACTCCTCCGACGAAGATCGCGTCGTACTGCAGGGCGAGGGCGAGGTCGAAGGTACCCGAGGTCGAAACGGTCCAGGTGTGACCCGCGCCCGTCATGACCCCGGCGAGGGTCGACCCCGTCAGCCCGAAGTTGTTCGTGCGCACCAAGAAGTGTCCGGGCGAGCCACCCGTGAACCAGCTCGCGACGTTGAGCGCGTAGGTGCCCGTGGTCGGCGCCTGGGTGAAGGCATGGTTCGAGAGGGTCCAGTCGTCGAAGTCGACGACGATGCGGCCGCCTGCGAATGCCGGCGCGGCCAGCGCGAGGAGCGCGGCGTGGCGGAGGAGATTGACGATCGAACGCAGGAGTCGGGTCTGCATGGCTCGCGATCCGTGGGCTGGCTTGGAAGGATGGTGCAGCCTCTGCACCCTCTCGCAACCAGATCCGCAGGGAACGCGCGCCGTTACGGGGATCTTCTTGCGCGGCATGTGGCGGAGAAGCTCGCCCGGGCGTCACTCACGAGGAAGCGCCCGCCGTTCCAGGGATCCTCTTGGGCTGCGTGCGGCGGCGAAGCTCGCGCAGGCGTAGCTCACGGCATGCGCAGGATCGCCGTCGCGCCGGGCTCGACCCTTGTCTCGGCCAGCGCGCTCCAGTGCGACGGATCCATGTCGATCGTTTCGGGATCGAAGCGCCAGAGCTTGACGCGGCCGCTGGGCACGGCGAGGGTCGAGTTGCCTGCCGACTGGATCGGCCGGATCGCGAACACGCCGCGCTCCCCCATCCACACCAGGCCGATCGGCGGATCCACGACGATGCCCTCGAGCGCGATCCTGGCCGTGGTCAGGTCGAGGCTGAGATCGTTCTCGCCCGAGTGCAGGTTGACGGGCTGCACGACGCGCAGGCCGTCGAGTGTCCCGCCGCTCGCGGTGACGACGGCCTGCGCGTCGCCGGGGCGCTCCGATTCCAGGCGGAAGCGGCCTTCCGCATCCAGCTTGACCGACTCATTGTCTCGCTGCGGGCTGCCCAGCGAGCCGAAGACCAACGAGACGGTCCAGGCACCCGGAGGCGCGCCGTCGACCTGGATGCGCCCGAGTAAAATCGCAGCGGCCTTCGCGCCTTCGAGGTCGAGATCGAAATGCGTCACCTGACTATCGGCGACCGTGCACACGCTCGGAATCTCGTCCCACTTGCCGCGCCCCCAGCTTTGTGTCGAGCCGACGTTTGGCCGGATCTCCTCGTCGACACGGCAGACGTCCCATCGGCCGGGAGCAAGGTTCTCCGCGCGATAGGCGCCGTCACTCGCGACGCGGCGCGTGAAGGCGCGCCCATCGCCGCGCGAAAAGCCTACGATCAGGCCAGCAGGATTGCGACCGCCACGCGTGACCACGCGCCCCTCGATCGATCCGCCGCGGACCAGCTCGACGTCGAGCCCAGGACGGCCGAGTTTCGGATCGTAGCGATCGATCTCGACTTCCGCCGTCGCCCAACCGTCGGCTTCGACGAGGAACGTGAAGTCGCCAGGTTGCCGCAAGGTCATTTCGAATGCGCCCGCGTCGGCACTGCCCGTCCGCGCGCGCTCCTCGGGGTCGAAGCGCAGGCGAAAACCTTTGCTGATGTGGTGTCCCTTGCCGCGCGAGTAAGCGATCAGTGTGGCACCGGCGAGGCCCTCCCCCGCGCCGGTCACGCGCCCGCGAATGCCTGGCTGCGGCTGCAGCGCGAAGTCGAGGTGCGCCGGAATGCCATTCGAAAAAGGTCCTTGCCGCGCGATCTCGAAGCCTTGGGCCTCGACCTCGACCACGAAACGCTCGGAAGCAGGCGCAAAGCGTGCGACCCCGTCCTTGTGCGGGCCCGCCCCTGTCGACGCGCGACCGCCCGGATGGTCGGGATCGAAAGCGCGAACCGTGAACGACTCGATCGGCCCAGCGTTGGCGGCGCGCACGGATACTTCGATCACGACCAGCTCGCGCAGCTGCAGCACGACGTCGAGCGTGCCCGGCTCGATCCCAGTCTTGCGTGCGACGCCGAAGCGCTTCTCGAAGTCAGCCGCCTCCAGATCGTGCTCGACGTTCTTCGAGATCACATGCGAGAAGTGGCCGTCTTCATCGGCGATGAAGGAGGCAGACCCACTGTCAAACATCGAATGATAGGAGCAGTTCAAACCCGCGTGGGGAACGGGTTGACCGCTCGGATCGATGACTCTGCCGGCAATGCGGCTGGAATCCGGAATGGGCTCGAGGATCAGCTCGACGCCGCCGCTCTCCTGACCCGCGCGCACTTCGATCGGCGCGCTGAAGGTGGTGCGGTATTCCTCGAGGCCGGCGGCAAGCCGGACGAAACCGACGGGCGCGCCGGAGTACACGAACGAGCCGTCGGGCCGGCTCACGGTCCAGGGCTCCTCGTCGCTCTGGAAGACCGGCATCGAGCGCAGCTCGAACATTTCGGACTGCGGAATGTCCGAATCTTCGAGTCTGAGCACGGCGCCTTCGATCGCGCGACCATGCTTGCCGACGACACGACCGGAGATGTCTCCGCCCGGCGCGAGCACGATGTCGCCGAGCTCGGCCGTGGAATCCTGCTGCAGGGAAATCCGATGCACCGCGCGCGTCCACCCGAGGCAGCGGGACTCCAAATGCGCATCCCAGCTCGCGCGCACCGCGAGAATGGCGCGAGGGAAGCGAATCGCGAGCTCGACGCGACCGTCTATGCCGCTCGAGGCCTGCGCAGGTTCGGACGCGCTGTGCGGCGAGGTCGCCAGAGTTGCGCCGGCGATCGCGCGCCCCGTTTCGTCGACGAATCGTGCGCGGATCGATGCCTGGGCGAGCTCGTTGGTCTTCGGTGTGGCCGCGGGTGCAGCGGGCTCGGCCGGAACCGGCGCAATGGCGCGCTGTTCTTCGCCCTGCGGTGCGCGCGTCGGCGGCTCGGTCTCGAGCGGCTTGAACCTGACCGCGACTGGCTCCGTCGAAAGCGCGGGCGTGTCCGACGGCCACAGCCCCGAGTGCGAAAGAGCCAC
The DNA here is from genome assembly GCA_035490315.1 of Planctomycetota bacterium. GTDB lineage: Bacteria > Planctomycetota > UBA1135 > UBA1135 > JADJQU01. The sequence goes on along the minus strand of DATHET010000306.1, from coordinate 2,797 downwards.
GAACAGCAAGACGGCTGCAGCCGCGGCGGCGCCAACTTTCATCAGAGTGGACATCAGGATGGCTCCATGCAACGCCGCGGGAATCAGCGTGTCGGGCGCGCGCGCCAGAGGTGCAAGTGCGCTCACCCAGTCGCCGCGACTGTCGTTGTCCCGGTCGAGCTGTTCGCGGAGTTGCTCGATCGCAGCCGACAGGCGCCAGCGCACGGTCCCGGCGCTGATCCCCTGCTGGCGCGCGATCTCCTCTGAAGTGCGGTGCTCGAAGTAGACGAGCAGTACGGTCGAGCGATAGGGCTCGCGCAGTCGCGCGAGGGCATTGACCAGCAGCCGCTGACTCTCGAGGCGCTGCGCGAGCTCCTCCGGCCCTGGGGCTTCTGCTCTGCGCGAAACCGACTGCTCGCGGACTTCGCGCGCCGCGCCCGAGCGCCTGCGCATGCGCGCGAAATTGCGCGCGACCTGCGCGAGCCAGGGTCGCAGGGGACGCTCGCGGGCGGGCGGTGTCCCGATGGCGGCGATCCAAGTGTCTTGGACCACGTCGTCGGCTTCGTTGGGATCGGAGACCAGGCGGCGGGCCAGCTTGCCCAGCCATTCGGCCTCCCCCAGGAGGTCCTCGGTGCTCCAGCGAATCGGCTCGGCTTCCATGGCACCTCCCGATGCAGTCGTCCGCCCCGGCGTTGGCTGGAACTAGAAAAAACACAAGGAGCAGGGGCATTCTACGCGGCGCGACAGGCCCGTCTCGGTCGCGGGCAAGCTGCCTCGGCATCGACTTCCGAAGTTTCGCGCGCCGGCCGCCGGCCCAGGGAGCGATTCATCGATCGGATGATCTGCTCGTGGCGCGGAGTGCGTGTCCCTGAGTGCAGTCCCTGCGCGAGCCTCCCCACCCCCCTTCTGGCCGCCCCTCGTTGCTGCCAAGAAATCCCGCCATGAAGCCCAGCCAGTTCTCGCCGTCCGCCACGATGCTTGTCCGAAATCCTCTCGGCCGAGCGCTGCACGCACTGTGCGCCTTCGCCGTCCTCCTCTGCTGCTTCGCGGCACCAGCTCGCGCGGGGACGAAGCTCTATGCGACAGGCGTCGGCGGGGTCGGCGGCATCAGCGGCCTCTACAGCATCGACACCGCCACCGGGCTGGCGACTCTCGAGTGGTATTTCCCCGCCATCCACATCTACGGCGGCGGCCTGACCTACGACCCATCGACCGACACCTTGTACGCGACGGGCGTCCTCGATTCGGACACGGGGACGAGCAGGCTGTTCGCGATCGATCGCTTCACGGGGGCGGTGACGACCTTCCCGGGGATGAGCACGACGCTCAACGTCTCGCAGGGTGGCCTGTCGATCCACCCGGTGACGGGAGTCCTGTACGCAGTCGGCAGCAATGCGGGTCCGGGCACTGGGCTGTTCACCATCGACAAGCTGACCGGCGCGGCGACGCTGGTCGGTCAGAACGGTGCGCCCTGCTGCACACCTCCCTGGGGAATCCACCTGTACGGTCTGGGCTTTCGCAGCGATGGAACCTTGTTCGCCAACGGGATGACGGTCAGCAACAATCCGTCCAACGACTCCTACCTCTACACGCTCGACCTCGCGAGCGGGCTCGCCACGGAGATCGGCTCGCACGGCGTCACGACGGGAAGGCAGCTCGCGTACAGCGGCCTCGCCTTCGCTGACAACGGGACGCTGTACAGCCTGGGCTCGCTCAGCGCTTCCGCGAACGGTCTCTACTCGGTCGATCCTGCGACCGGCCACGCCACCGCGATCGGCGACATGCTCACCTCCGTCGGCGTCGATGGAGGTCTTCCCTTCGCCCCCGATGGACTGCCCACGGCGTACTGCGTGGCGAAGCTCAATTCACTGGGCTGCACGCCGGTCCTCGCTTCCACCGGGACCTCGAGCGCTTCCGCGACCAGCGGTTTCAGCCTGCGGACCGCCAATGTGATCAACAACAAGCCCGGTCTTTACCTCTACACCGACGCCGGCCGCGCTTCGGCTCCGTTCAGCGGCGGAGTGCTCTGCGTCCACGCTCCGGTGCGCCGCAGCGTGGCGATGAGCTCCGGCGGCAACGCTCCACCGAACGATTGCTCGGGCGTGTACACCTTGGACTTCAACGCCTTCGCCGCCGGCGCAATCGGCGGAGCTCCCGCCGCCTTCCTGTCGATCCCCGGAACCGTCGTCGACGCACAGGCCTGGGGACGCGACAACGGCTTCACCGCGCCGAACAACGTGACCCTCTCGAACGGCCTCGAGTTCACGATCGGAACCTGACCGTACCCGGTATTCCACCGCCATCCTGAACACGCTCGATACCGGCGCCGAGATGCCAGCGTCCGGAGTCAGTTCCCCACCGCGCTCGCCGCGCGTCCCCGGTAGATGAAACTGGCGATCCGAGCATTCCAGACAGCTCCCCGGGCTCCATTTTCCAACTGGGTGAATTCGTCCGGAGTCGTGAGCCATGTCTCGCCTTCGCGCCGCGCAGGCGAGACATGGCTCACGACTCCGGACGAATTCACCTGACTCCGGACCAGGTATCGAGCGTGTTCAGGATGGCGGTAGAATACCGGGTACCGAGGTGAATGCGGATTCGCGCGGAGCGAAGCTGAGCCCATGGTCGTCACGAATCTGGTCCTTGTGCCGTGCAAGCACGGCGGGAGTCCGAGCGGCAAGAAGCGCACGCTCAGCGGTGGCGGCGTGGCCTCGAGCACGTCGAAGCCAGCGCGAGTACCGCTCAGGAATTCCTGGCAGCCGCCGCGACGGCGAAGCCGGTACCCGGTATTCCACCACCATCCTGAACACGCTCGATACCG
>DATHET010000305.1:0-18733 GCA_035490315.1 Planctomycetota bacterium | reverse complement strand
CAGCTCGCCTTCGAGATCGCCGCAGAGGGCCACCATTTCCGCTCCGCTCGAGGCGGCGTGGCGGCGCACGATCTCGACTCCGGGATCCTTGCCCTCGAGGTCGTCGTCGGCCACGTTGGCGATGAAGAGCACGGGCTTCATCGTGATCAGGAACAGCGGCTTGAGCGCCTCGCGCTCCACCTTGGTCCAGGGCGCGAGGCGCAGCTGCGTGCCCGCTTCGAGCAGCACGCGCGCCTTGTCGAAGCAGTCGCGCTGCACGATCGCCTCCTTGTCCCCGCCTCGCGATTTCTTCGTCACGCGGTCGAGGGCGCGCGTCACCGTGTCCAGGTCGGCCAGGGCGAGCTCGATCTCGATCACCTCGATGTCGCGCGCGGGATCGACCGAGCCCGAGACGTGGATCACGTCGCCCTTGGTGAAGCAGCGCACGACGTGCAGGATCGCGTCGCACTCCTTGACGTTGCCCAGGAACTTGTTGCCGAGCCCTTCGCCCTTGGACGCGCCTTTGACCAGGCCGGCGATGTCGACGATCTTGAGCGAAGCCGGGACGATCCGGTCGGTGACGATGAACTTGTGGATGCGCTCCAGCCGCTCGTCGGGCACGTCGACCACGCCGATGTTGGGCTCGATCGTGCAGAAGGGATAGTTCGCGCTCTCAGCGCCGGCGGCGGTGATCGCGTTGAAAATGGTCGACTTGCCGACGTTCGGCAGTCCCACGATTCCGCAGGCGAGGCCCATGGTGTTCCGTTCGTTGGTTCAGGCGAGCGCGACGCAGTCGATTTCGACTCGTGCGTCGAGCGGGAGGCCGGCCACGGCCACGGTGGCGCGCGCGGGAGGATTGGGAGCGGGAAAATAGCGCGCGTAGACCGCGTTCATCGCGGCGAAGTCGGCCATGTCCTTGAGGAACACGGTGCACTTCTGGACTTTCCCCAGGCTCGAGCCCGAGGCGACGAGCACAGCCTGGAGGTTTTCGAGCACGCGCTCGGTCTGCAGCGCGACGTCGGCGCCGACCAGCTTGCCCGTGACGGGATCCAGGGCGACCTGGCCCGAGCAGTAGACCAGCCCGCCGCCGACCACGGCCTGGCTGTAGGGTCCGACGGCCTTGGGTGCGTTGGGCGTGGTGACTGGCTGGCGTGCGCTCATGCGGGCCTCGGGCTTGTCTGGGGTGTCGGTCGGGCGCGCAGTCGTTTCGCGATCTGCGGCGGAACGAAGGCGGAGAGCTCCCCGCCCATCTCGGCCACCTGGCGCACCAGGGTGCTCGAAATGTGCGCGTGCTCGGGCGAGCTGGCGATCAGGACCGTCTCGATCTGGGGCGCGAGGGCGCGGTTGGTTCGCGCCATCTGCAGCTCGTAGTCGAGATCGCTCGCGCTGCGCACCCCGCGCACGATCACCGAAGCGCCGACCTGCGCGCAGCCATGGACCACCAGGCCCTCGATCTGCACCACGTCGACGCCGCGCATGTCGGCCGTGACCTCGCGCAGCAAGGCCAGGCGCTCGCCGACCGGCAACAGTTCCTTTTTCAGCGGGTGGTGGGCCACGGCGACGGTCAAGCGCTCGAACAGGGCGGCCGCGCGCCGCACGACGTCGAGGTGACCGTGGGTCACCGGGTCGAAGGTGCCGGGAAAAAGGGCGTGGATCGGACGGATCGCTTGCGACATCGGGGGCGAAGAGTCTAACAAGCAGAGCGACCCGGCGAGCAGCGAGGAATCGGCGGATTTCTCGCGGTTTTCTGGCCGCCACGGCGATCTCGCGCAGTCGTAGGAGTATGAGGGCCTGCGCGTTGTCGCCGCCGCGAGCACGGACTGGGTCGCTCGAGATGCATCGCTCGCGCGCTCCGACGCGGCCGCTGTTGCGCCTGGCCTTCGCGCTCGCGATCGGCTCGGCGTGGGGCGTGTACGCCGCGCCGTCGCGCGCGCTGCTGCTCTTCCTGGCGACAGCCGTGGCAGCCGGCTGGATCAGCTGGCGTCTGGCGCGCGCCGAGCCTGGCCTTGCGCCCGTGGTTGCAGGGCCGAGCGCGCCGAGCTCGACGCTCGGCTTCGGACTTCTGTCGCTGGTCGCGATCCTCGGCGCGGTGCGCGCCCTGCCGGAATCCCAGGTGCCCTGGAGTCCCGAGCTCACCGCATGGGAAGGCGTGTGGCGGACGCGGCGCGAAGACGACAGCGAAGTGCGCGGCACGCTGGCGGCCGTCGGCGCCGGCGAGTCCGCCTTCGAATTGCCGCGCGGCAGCGTGCGCGAAGGCGAGCGGGTCCGGATCCTTCGCGGCGCTCCGCCTGCGTCACCCGCGCGCTCGGCGACGGATGCTCGCGCCGATGCGGCGGGCCCGCGGCTCGTCGTCGCGGAATCGGACGAGATCCTGCGACTGGCCACGCCGAGAAGCCCCGAGAGCTGGATCGCTCCCTGGCGCGCGAAGCTCGAGCAACGCGCCGCGCTGCTCGAGGATCAACAGGCAGCTTCCCTGGCCCAGGCGTTTCTGCTCGGCGATTCGAGCGCGCTCGATTCCACCACCGCCGATCTCTTCACGCGCAACGGATTGCGCCACGTGCTGGCGGTCAGCGGCTGGCACGTGGCGATGATGGCCTGGCTGATCGTGCGTCCCTTCGCGGCGCTTGCCGAGTGGCTCGCCGTAAAAGTCCCGCGTCGACGGCGCCTGCTCGCCTGGCTTTCGATGCTGGCTTCGGTCGCGCTGTGCATCGCCTATGTGCCGCTGACCGGCGGCGGCGCACCGGTGCGCCGTTCCGCGATCGCGGTGGCCTTGGCCTCGACCGTGAGTTTCTGGCCCGCAGCTCTGGAGAGCCACCCCAGCGGTGTGAAATTCGCACGGCGCATCGATGCGCTCAGCCTGTGGGCAGCGGCGCTGTGCGTCGAATGCTGGCTCGATCCCGCCGCCATCTCGGAAGTCGCCGTGCAGCTCTCCTATGCGGCAACGCTCGGCCTGATCGTCGCGACGCGGCCCTTGAGTTCCTGCCTGGCCCAGCAGCTTGGCCTCGGGCTCGCAGCGGAACCGCGCGAGCTCCTCTATTCCTGGCCGCGCCAGTGCGCGATCGCGCTGCGCCGTCGCTGCACGCGCATCGCCTTGAGCGGGATCGCGGCTTCGATCGCCGCGGTGGTCGCGACTGCTCCGATCGTGTGGCTCACCTTCGGCGAGGCCTGTCCCTGGGGCCTGATCACCACGCCACTCTTCGCGCCGCTGTTCGTCGCCCTGTTCGCGACCGGCATGCTGATGCTCGCCGATCCGATCGGAGTCTTCGCCTCGCTGTTCACCCTCTCGAGCCGTGCCCTGCTGAGTGCCCTCGAGGCTGTCGACCGCCTCCCGGGAACGCCGAGCCTTTTGCCCGAGCGTCCGGCATGGCTGGTCTTCGGCGCGGTCGCGGCCGCCTGGGCGATGCTGCGATTCCAGCCCGACGGCCTGCGTTTGCGGTGCGCCCTGCGCGCCGTGACCGCACTCGCTGCCGCCGCCTTGCTCCTGCCCTGGTCGCCGGCGGCGGGTCAGTTCGAATTGCACATCCTGGAAGTCGGACACGGGACCTGCGCCGTGTTCCGCGCTCCGGGGGAGGCCTGCTGGATTTTCGATTGCGGGTCCAAGGATCGCTCGCGGGTAGCCCAGGACGCCCTCGCTCCCCTGCTGCGATCCTGGGAGGTCGACCAGCCGAAGATCGTCCTGTCCCACACCGACAGTGACCACGCCGGCGGCCTGCGCTGGGCCCTGGAGCGCGCCCCGCCGAGGTTGTGGGCAGGTGCGCTCAGCGCACCATTAGCTGAGCGCCTACCGCACACTTGCCCCCGACTCGACCTGTCCGAGGGCTCGATCCTGCTGCCGGAAATGGCCGAGGACCTGAAAATTTCCCTGCTTCGAGGGGCGCTCCTGGCCGGCAACGAGGGCTCGCGCTCGCTGCTGCTCGAGGTCGGCGGCCAGGCGATCCTGCTCTGCGGCGACGCGGAGGAGGCTGGCCTGGCCGCCCAGCTGCGAAATCGCCTGTTTCCAGGTCCCTGCGCCGCCCTGCTCGCCCCCCACCATGGCTCGGATGCCGGCCGCGTGGGGGCCCTGCTCGACGCCTGCGAGCCCGCGGTGGTCTGGATCAGCGGTTCCGGACGCCCAGCCCTGGCTCTCGAGCTGGACAGGCGCGCCATCCCATGGAAGTCGACCGCCGGCTCGGGCTCGATCGCCTGGCGGCCGCCGTGACGCTCGGGGGCGATGCCTGGCACGAAACTCGCTCTGCACGGCTCGCGATGCCCAGGGCGGGCGCGGGGTTCGACCACTCTGCCCTGGAAGTCGCGCGCCGGCCGCGCAGGGTCGGCGAGGCGCACGGGTCTGAGGGGACCTGGTTCGCCAGCAGATCAGGAGAGGTGTCGAGGGGCTGCCAGGCAGGCTGGAGACGTGCGAGCACGGAACCGGCGGCAGCCCCCCGTCCATCTATTTGGTAACCACAGGGCCGCCGCCGGTCAGCTCCGATGGGTTTCTGTGCCGAACGCTCTCCGCCCCGTGCGCGGCGTTAGGCTTTCTCGATGGGTCGAGCCGACTCGCACCGGGGTCCGCGACGCCTGCTCCTTCGATGGAACATTTCATGAAGCACCTGATGTTCTCCGCCTGGCTGACACCTGGCCTGGTCGCGCTGGCTGCAATCGGTCCGGAGACTCCCGCGGTGCAAGCCCAGGACCCCGTGGCGAAAGTCCAGGAGAGCTCCGGTCCCCAGGTGTCCGACAGCGACGAGGCTCCCCGCCTGCTGGTCCTGCGCAGCGGAAGCGTGCTGCGCGTGCGCGCCAGGCACGGCGAGTCCGGCTGGGAATACCTGAGCGGCAGATCCGACTGGAAACAGCTCGGCGAAGGCACGGTGGTGCGCGCGATCCTCGAGCGCGACGCCCTCGCGGACGCCAAGCGCTTGGAGCAACAACTCTCGACGGGACCTCGTCAGGAGCAGAACACGCGCCGCGTCGGCCTCGCCGAGTGGATGTCCCGCCAAGGCCTGATGAGCGAAGCCCTCTCGCAGCTCGATCGCGTGCTCGCCGCGGATCCCGACCAGCGCCAGGCTCTGGTCCTGATGAAGAGTCTCGCGCCACAGCTCGGCATCAACGCGATCGACAACGCCATGACGAGCGACGATCCGATCTCCGGCGTGTTGCGAGCCGCCGCCAACGGAACCTCGACGGTGCGCGAGATCGCGATCCAGCGCCTTGCTTCCGGCGGCGCGACCGATGCCCTGCGCACGGCTCTGCGCGGCCACCTCACTTCCCACTCACCTCGCCTGCGCGCGCTGGCCGCGCTCGCGCTGCGCCGCATTTTCCCCGGGAAGAACCTGCGGATGGACGACGTCCAGTTGCTGATCAGCCGCTCGGTGCTCGACGGCTCCGAGGAAGTGCGCGTCGAAGCCGCGCGCGCGCTGCGCGACGTCCAGGATCCGAATGTGACCGGCCCCGCCTTGAAGGCGCTCAACTCCTCGAATCCCAAGCTGCGCGAGAATTCGATCCAGGCACTGGGTGTCATGGGCTATCCCGCGGCGGTCGAGCCCTTGATGAGCTACCTGACGCGGGTCAACGCGGCCGTGCAGTCGGGAAAATCCGCGGGCGTCGGCGGCGGCTCGATCTTCATCGGCAAGCAGACGGCCTACATCCAGGACTTCGATGTCGAAGTAGCCAATTCGTCTTCCGTCGCCGATCCGCAGATCAACGTGCTGATCGAAGGCTCGGTGCTCGACGCGCGAGTCATCGGCAGCTACGTGGTCAGCTTCGCGACTGAAGCGCGCTTGGTGCGCTCTTCCCTCTCGAACCTGACCGGCGCGGACTTCGGAAGCTCCAACCGCGACTGGTTCACCTGGTGGGAAGAGAACCGCGCCAAGTGGGGCACGCCGGATACGAAGAGCGGCGAAACCCAGTCCTCGCCGTCCGCGCAGCGCTGAACCAGGCTCGCCGCAGAATGTCAGCAGACTGCGCTCGGCGCGGTCTCAGAAGACTTCGCTCGCCGCAAGAATCTCAGCGGATTACACGCTGCGCGGTCTGAGATGTCCGCGCTCGATTCCACGCCTCGCCGCGGAATCTCAGCGGACTGCGCTCGCCGCAGGAATCTCAGCGGATTGCACTCTGCGCGATCTGAGGTGAGGGCGCTCCGTGCAGTCTCAGCTGACCGCGCTCGATTCCACCGGGCCAAAGGCCGTGATCTGGCTCTTGAAGCCTTGCAGGGCCGTGCGCTGCTGGTAGAAGGCCAATCCGCGCAAGCCGCCGAGTTCCTCCCCGCCGCCGGCGCGACCAGGCCCGCCGTGAATCGAAGCGGGCAGCACCATGCCGGGCGGCAAGGACTGCTCGGCCATGCGATCGCTGCCGAGCCACAGTCGACCATGCCAAGGCGCGAGCCCGAGCACGATGCGCTCGACCCAATCGCCGGCGTTCGAGTAAGCGCTCGCGACCAGTCCCCCGCCTCCGCGAGCGACCAGCGCCGCCGCCTCGTCCGCTGCCCCCGAGTAGGCGAGCACGCAGGCCGCCGGGCCAAAGACCTCGTCGGCGTGGAACACGTCGGCGTTCGCGTCGCGCGCGACAAGCAGCGTCGGAGCGACGAAGTAGCCGCGATCCCGCGCGCGCTCCGCTCCGCCGCAGGCGACTTCCGCCACTCCCGCGAGCCGCGCAATCCCGGCGCGCACCTCGTCGAACTGAGCCTTCGAAGCGAGCGGCCCCATGCGCGTCTCGGTCAACGTCGGATCTCCGAGCTTGACCTTGGCCAGGGCCGCGACCAGGTCGGCGCGCACGTCGCCGACGCGCTCGCGCGGCACCAGGATGCGCCGCACCGCGGTGCACTTCTGGCCCGACTTCTGGGTGATGTCGAGCGCGACGTTCGACAAGAACAGCGCGTAGGTCTCGCTCGAGCTGTCGACGTCGGGCGCCAGGATCGCTGCATTGAGCGAATCCGCCTCGAGGTTGATGCGCACGTTGTTGCGCACCACGTTCGGGTGGCCGCGCAGGAGCGCCGCGGTGCGCGAGCTCCCGGTGAAAGCGATCGAATCCTGGGCGTCGAGGTGCGCGATCAAGTCGCCGACCGAGCCGGCGATGAACTGCCAGGCTCCCGCGGGCAGGATCCCGGAATCGTGCACGATGCGCGCGATGCGCGCGGCGAGCATCGCCGTCGAAGTCCCAGGCTTCTCGATCACCGGCACGCCCGCGAGCAGCGCGCAGGCCGCCTTCTCCATCATGTTCCAGGCCGGGAAATTGAAAGCATTGATGTGCACCGCGGCGCCCAGGCGCGGAACGAGCACGTGCTGACCCCAGAAGCGCGCGGTGCGGCCGAGCTGGACGCCCTCTCCGTCGAAGAGCACGCGCCGATCGCCGAGCGTTTCGCCGAGCGCGCCGTAATACGCAAGCGTCCCAGTGGCGCCGTCGATGTCGAATTTCGCGTCGCCGCGAGGCGTGCCGGCGTTCTGGATCGAGAGCTCGATCAGGGCCTCGCGCTCGGCATGGATGGCGCCGGAGAGGGCTTTCAGCAGTGCGCCGCGCTGGGCGAAGCTCATGGCGCGCAGAGCGGGTCCGCCCGTGGCTCGCGCGTACTCCACGACCGCGCGGAAATCGATCCCGCCCGAGCGCACGTCCGCCAGGGCCTCCTCGGTGCTGGGATTGTGGAGCTGGACCGGAGCGTCGCTGCCGCGCACCGCGCGACCGAGGACCAGGCTTTCGAGCGTTTGCATGGCGGAGAGCGGCGGAAGTGAGGACGGGAGCGGAATCGGGCCTGGAAACCAGGAGGGCGAACAATCTAACAGAAGGGCGCGGCTGACTCGCTGGCCGCGGCAGCGGAGCGCGGGCTCGAAGGCCCGGACCCGCCGGCGAATAGAATCCGCTCCAGCGCGCAGGAGCGCCGCGCCGCGCGGTGCTGCCTTCGAGTCCCAAGCCCCACTTTTCCATGCTGCCCTCCTTCCTGATCGCAGTCTTGCTCTTCGCCTGCTTCCTCGTCGTCCTGGCGTTGATCGGCTTCGCCGCCTTTCGCTTCGCCGCCAGGCGCGAGGGCACGCCGCTAGGTTTCCCCGGCGGTTGCGCGGTGACGCTGGTGCTGCTCGGGGCCGCCTTCTTCGCCCTGATCGGTTTCGCGATCCTGGTCGGCGTGGGGTTCGTGATCGACAACCGCGACGAGATCGAGCACCACCTCCGGCGCGAGTTCGACTCCCCCCACGAGCTCGAGTGGGACTCGCACGGATGGGACGTGCGACCGCTGGATCCCGTGAAGCCGCTGGGTGAAAAGGGCAAATCGCAGGACGACAGCGTGCGCCAGTACTGATCGCCCATGGATCGCGCCGCGCGTCAGTCACACTGACGCGCATGCGGGCACCGGCTAAGCCCGCAGCCTCGGGCTGGCTCCCGCGGGAACCAGCGTGCGCCTGTACGGATCGCCCATGGATCGCGCCGCGCGTCGGTCGCGCTGACGCGCATGCGGGCACCGGCTGAGCCCGCATCCTCGGGCTGGCTCCCGGCCGGAACCAGCGTGCGCCAGTACGGATCGCCCATTGATCGCCCCGCGCGCGTCGGTCAGGCTGGCGCGCATGGAGGATCCGGCAAAGCCCAGAGCCTCGCGCTGGCTCCCCGCCGGAACCTTCGAGGGTCAGGTCGCCCTGGTCACCGGCGGCGGCACGGGATTGGGCCTGGAAATGACGCGCGGTCTCGCCGCGCTCGGCGCCCAGGTGATCATCGCCTCGCGCAATCCAGCCCACCACCGAGCGGTGACCGAAGAGGCCAGCGCCCGGGGCTGGAAAGTGGACGCGATCCAGCTCGACGTGCGCGAGCCGGTTGCCGTCGAGCGCGCGGCCGCGGAGCTGGTCCTGCGCTTCGGCCGCGTCGACATCCTGGTCAACAACGCCGCCGGCAATTTCCTCTGCCCCGCCGAGCGCCTCTCGTCCCGCGCCTGGCGCTCCGTCCTCGGCATCGTGCTCGACGGGACCTTCTATTGCTCGCGCTACGTCGGCCGCTCGATGATCGAAGCGCGTCGCGGGCAGATCCTCAACATCGTCGCGACCTACGCCTGGACCGGCATGCCGGGCGTCGTGCATTCGGCGAGCGCCAAGGCGGGCGTGCTCGCGATGACGAAGACTCTGGCCGTCGAGTGGGCGCGCTTCGGCATCCGCGTCAACGCCGTCGCGCCCGGACCGTTTCACTCGGAAGGCGCGGCCGAGCGTCTATGGCCCGAGCCAGGCATGCGCGAGCGACTCGAGGCGCAGGTGCCGCTCGGGCGACTGGCCAGCGCCGAGGAAGTCGCCTCGCACTGCCTCTACCTGCTCTCGCCGGCCGCTGAGTACATCACCGGCGAGTGCCTGGTCGTCGACGGCGGGCTTTCGCTCGGCCGCAACATGTGGGTCAGCGGCGAGACGCGCCGCCATCCGGCCGCGGAGTGACCATGGACCGCTCGAAGCTGCCGACCGAAGAGCGCAACCCCGCCTCGGCGGATCTCGATCGGCTCGGCACGCAGGCCGCCGTGGCCCTGATCCAGGCCGAGGACCGCGCCATCCACGACGCCCTGGCGCTCGCGCAAAAAGAAATCGCGGCCGCCGTCGACCTGATCGCGGCGCGGCTCGCGAAGGGTGGCCGGCTCTTCTATCTCGGCGCGGGGACGAGCGGTCGGCTCGCGATGCTCGATGCCGTCGAGTGCCCGCCGACGTTCCAAAGCGCGCCGGAGCTCGTGCAAGCCGTGATCGCGGGCGGATCCGCCGCACTGACCGGCGCGGTCGAAGGCGCGGAAGATGACGAGAGCTCCGCGGCGCGCGAGCTCGAGTCGCGCGGCTTCAGTTCGCGCGACGTGCTCTTCGGCATCGCCGCGAGCGGAACCACGCCCTTCGTGCGCGCAGGACTCGAGTTCGCGCGCGCGCGCGGCGCAGCGAGCGTGTTCCTGGCCTGCGTTCCGCGCGCACTGGTCGACGACAAGGCCGACGTCTCGATCCGCGTCGTCACGGGCCCCGAGGTCCTGACCGGCTCGACGCGCTTGAAAGCCGGCACGGCCACCAAGCTCGTGCTCAACACGATCAGCACCCTGGTCATGGTGCGCCTGGGCAAGGTGCACGGGAATCGCATGGTCGCGGTCCACACGCGCGGCAATGTGAAGCTCGCGGAACGCGGCCTGCGGCTGGTCATGGAGCTGTGCGCCTGCGAACGCGAAGCGGCTTCGCGCTCGCTCGATGCAGCCGAGGGCCAGGTCCAGGTGGCCGTGCTCATGCAGCGTCTCGGCCTCGACGCACAGGCGGCGCGGGCGCAACTGGAGCAGAGCGGCGGCTCGCTGCGCGCCGCGCTCGGCGAGAGCTAGGGCGCGCTCAGAGTCGCTCGCGAACGCGCTCGAGAAAGCTCTCCCAATCCAGAGCCGGACCTGGATCGTTCTTCTCGCGCGTCACGTGCAGGTGCCCGAGGATTCCATGGAAGTCCTCGAAGTCCTCGGGCGCCAGCGCATCGGTGCGCACCCGACCGCGCGCGTCGCGGGGCGCGTCGGGCTCGATCCTCGGCAGCACGCGGCAGAGCACCGCGGCGAGCTTGACCAGCGTGTCGTACTGCTGCGGGGTGAAATCGAACTGCTCGAAGGACTCGCCCTGCACCATGCCCTGGATGCGCTCGCCGCGCGCCGGCCGTCCGACGAAATCCAGGGTGCGCACACCGCCGTCGCCGAGCCGCTCGGGAATCTGGATGCGCCAGCCGCTCTCGTCCTGCGCGTACCAGGCATCGAGTGCGGAGGCATTGCCCGGCCCGTAAGCGCCCATGTTGGCGATCTCCACGCCGATCGAGCGCGGGTTCGCCTGGCGCGCGTGCCAGGCCGTGTCGCGCAGGTCGAGGGTCTGGTACAGCGTTCCGTCGATGTCGAGCATGAAGTGCACCGACAGGCCGCGCATGTCCTGCAGCACCTTGAAGCACTGGCGCGACACGCCGCAGACGTCGAAGTGCAGCACGAGCTGATCGACGAGATCCTTCAGCTCGTCGAGCGAAGGCTCGAGGATGTCGACGCCCAACTGCTTGCGACCAGGCGCGTAGCGCAGACCGACCGGCGCGTCGGCGCGCGGCTCGCCCTCGAAGAACGGTTCCGTCTCGTAGGCGCTGTAACCGTCGGGATCGCTCCACAGGACGACCGGCGCGCCGATCGCGAAGCGCTGGCCGGCGATCACGATGGCGTCGCGCGCGCCCTCGATCGGCGTCAGTGAGGGGAGCTCGCGCGGTCGTGCCGGCGGCAGCGACGCGGAACTCGGCAGCGCACTGTCGCTCATGCCGCCCGTCGCGCCGCTCGAATCGGCGCTGCTCCCGCCCGCGCGCGGACAGCCCGCGGCGGCCAGGCCGATCAAGAGCAGCATCCCGCACCAGGTGACACGCCTCTCGGGCGAGCTTGCGAGTGCAATCGGGAACGGCTTCATCCTGGCGTGGCAGCGACGCGTCGCTGCGCGCCACGGTAACCCGCGGCGGGCGGCGGCTCGCGATCGGTGATGTTTTACCTGATTCGGACGCCACCAGGACGCGCGAGCTCGGTCATCACTTCATGCACACCGTGCGCGTGCTCGGGGCCTGCCTGGCGGGGACAGGCGCGGAGATCATCACGGTCGAAGCGCGCTTCGATCGCCGCGAGAAAGAGCGCACGGAAGTCGTGATCACGGGCCTGCCCGACCCCGTGCTGCGCGAGAGCCGCGGCCGACTGGTCTGCGCCCTGGAGGCCTCGGGTCTGCACGTTCCGCGCGGACGCCTGTTCCTCAATCTCGTACCCGCCGCGAAGCGCAAGTCGGGCGAGGTGCTCGACCTGCCGATTGCCCTGGGAGCCGCCGCCGCCTGCGGCCACATGGACCACCGCGCCCTCGAGAACTCGCTGTTCCTCGGCGAGGTCGGCATCGACGGCGCGCTGCACGCCGTGCCCGGAGGGCTTTCGGTAGCGCTCGCCGCCGTCGCGCATGGCGTGAAACGGCTCTTCGCACCGCCCGCGACCGCGCGCGAGGCCGCCTGGATCGAGGGCATCGAAGTCTTCGGCGCGCGCCACATCGAGGACGTGATCGCCCACCTGTGCGGCGCCGATCCGGGCCTCGAGCGCCTGCGCTGCCCCGATCAGGAGAGCGAAGCAGCGCTCGCGGCAGCCCTGGGCGCGAACGCGGCACCGCGCGAATCACTCGACGACGTCCGCGGACAGTACGCGGGCAAGCTCGCCCTCGCCGTGGCTGCCGCGGGAGGGCACGGGCTGTTGTTCATCGGCCCGCCGGGCGCCGGAAAGAGCCTGCTCGCGCGCCGCTTGGGCGGGCTCGCTGGGATGCCGGACCGGCGCGAGCAACTGGAGATCACCCGCGTGCTGTCGGCCGCGGGAATGTGGCCTGGAGGCCTGGCCACCGAGCGCCCATTCCGCGCGCCGCACCACACGATCAGCTACGCCGGCCTGGTCGGCGGCGGCTCGCCTCCGCAGCCCGGCGAGATCACCCTCGCTCACTGCGGCGTCTTGTTCCTCGACGAGCTGCCGGAGTTCCGCCGCGAGGCCCTCGAAGCCCTGCGCCAGCCGATGGAGAGCGGCACGGTGCTGATCAGCCGCGCCACCCAGCGCATCGAGCTGCCCGCGGGATTCCAGCTTGTCGCGGCGATGAATCCATGCCCGTGCGGGTATCGCGGGCATCCGCGGATTCCGTGCCACTGCTCGCCGATGGTCGTGCAGCGTTACCGGCAACGGATTTCGGGACCGCTGCTCGATCGCATCGACCTGTGCGTCGCGCTCGACGTGCCGAGTGTCGACGAATTGTGCGCCGCTCCAGGGCCGGAGCGAGGACCGACGCACGAGCAGTGGCGCCTGCGCGTCGACCGAGCGCGGATGCGCATGCGAGCAAGACAAGTCCCCGCGCGCAACTCTTCCCTCGACGGCGCGCAGCTCGAACGCGTTGTGCCGCTTGCGGGAGAGGCTCGCTCAATGCTCACCCGCGCGGCACAGGCTCGCGGGCTCTCCGCTCGAGCCGTGCAATCGCTGCGGCGGGTGGCACGAACTCTTGCCGATCTCGATGAGGCCGGCGCTCTCGAGCCCAAACACTTCGCCCAGGCGCTCGGGCTGCGAGCGCCGATCATATGAAGGAAGGCGCTCTCGTGACCCTTGAATTCTCGATGCGCGTTTCGATCGTTCGGATTCCGCGCTGCGGATCCGATGCTCACAGTCGCCCGCGAAGGAACACCATGAACGAGCGCGGATCGTCGCCATAGAAGGGCTCGAGCGCGCTGTCGAACCAGTACAGGCTGCCGAGCACCCCGACGGCAAGCGTCAGGTTGCCCAGCATCAAGATCTCGCGCTCGTAACCCAGGCTCAGCTTGTCGATCGTGAACTCCTCACCGGCGAGCGGGTGGGCTCCGGTGAAGAGCTCGTCCTTGTCGACGCGCTCGACGCGGGCGAACCAGGTGTTCACGTGTGCGAAGGTCACCGTGGATTCGAGCAGGAATGCCTCGCTCGAATCGCCGGGATCTTTGTCATTGCGACCCACCGCGAGAGTCGTCTGCCAGTCGCTCTCGTCCCACTTGCGGTTGTAGATCGCCGAAGCCGTCGAGCGCAGGATGTCGACGTCGGGCTCGAGCTGCTCGGGCTCGTGCAGGTCGCCGACGCTCACCTGGAACGCCCAGTCTTCCGTCGGATTGATCGACAGCCTGGCGGCCACCGAGTCGAATTCCTCGGTCTCGATGTTCCAGCGATCCTCGTCCGGCTCGCGGCCGTTGAAGATCGAACCGTCGAGCTTGAACGGACCTGACGCCACGCCCAGCGTGAAGACTCCGTAGCTGATGTGAGTCGAGTCGAGCCAATGGTGCGACAGTGGCGCCTCCGGGATCTCCATTCCCGAATGGCGGTGCATGAAGGTCGGCGGTCCTAGCGCAGGCTCTCCAGGCAGTCCGAGGTAGGCGAAGACCGAGCTGTCCGCGCCCAGCGGCAGCGAGTAGATCGTCGCCATCTCCATGAACAGGTCGTGCGGGTGCTGCGCGTCGATCAGCGGAGTCTTGCCGTCCTCCGTCTCGCCGGTCTGGAACAACAGCGGATAGCCATCGTCCTCGACGGTCGCCGGCTCGAGCGAAAGCATGGAGCGCAGCGTGAGCGATCCCGGTCCGAGCTTCCGCGAAGCGGAGGCCATGAACATGTTCGCGCTGAAGAGCTCCTCGTCGCCGCGCTTTCCGCCCTGGTCGTCCCAGACCAACGTCGCGGAACCGTGGACCATGCCGTGCCACGCTCCGATGTTGCGGTGGAACCCGTGCATCGGACTCGATTCCGGAACCCAGCTGGTGCCGGAGGACTCGCGGGTCGCTTGATAAGCACCGAGCGCACCAGCCATTTTGTGCTCGCCGAGTGTCCCGTGACCTGCTGGGTGCTCGACTTCCTGGCCTTCCCCATGTTTTTCATGGGCTTGAGCTGGCTGAGCAGCGGGCTGCTGCTCCTGCTGGGCCGGATGCTGGTGTTGCGCCGAGGCCTCGCTGGCAAGCACGAGCACCCCAGTCATCCACAGAGCTGCACGGCATGGACCGCTCATGAACGAGCCATCGCTTCGCAGCTTTCCGCGCACTGTCGGCAGGTCCTCGCGCATTCCTTCATGGTGCTGACAGAAAGCAGTTCGTTGCGTCCGCGCGAGTTCCCGGCCTCTGCGCGCTCGAACCCGGTCCTGCTCGCAATCCTAAGGGCGCACGCTCGACTCGCGCCCTAAGCGGAATCCCCACACCTCGGGGTTGAAGTAGGTAGGAACCGAGTTCCGCTCCGGGGCCGGAGCGAGGATCGACGCACGAGCGGTGGCGCCTTGGAGCCCAGACACTTCGCCCAGGTGCTCGGGCCGCGCGCGCCTATGGGACGAGCGCGATTGCGATGCAGCACAGCTCGGCGGACCCGAGCTCTGCGCGGGGAACTCCAGTCGGTCCCCGGACTCTAGGAAGGCGTGGGGTCCGAATAGCCCGACCCGTCGCTGTCGACGTCCTGAGCCCAGGCGTCGAGATCGCGCTGCGCGTCGTGCCTCGTCGTGAACTCAGGCTCGACCGGCAGCGAAGCAGGCGCGGCCTCCGCCGGAGCCGCCTCATTTTCGACAGCCGCGTTCGCGACCTCGAGGACGGGCGCCGGGCTGAGGGCCTCGACGGCATCGCCCTGGGGCGGCCTGGAGAACGTAATGCTGCGGATCGATTCGGTGATGCAGCCGCGCAGCTCGGTCGAGACCGACTCCAGCATCTCGGCGATGCCGAGCATCTCATTGGCGAGCTCGCCGGAGCGTGTTTCCAAGGCCTTCTCGATCCGCGAAGCGCCCTGTTCCAGGGTCAGCGCCAGCTCGCGGCGGGTCGCGCCCGTGGACTGTTGCACTTCCTGCGAAGCCTTGTTCAGCGCGGCCAGCTGGTTGCGGGCCTGCTGCTCGAGGTGCGCCTGGATCTGGCCGAGACTCGCGACCAGCTCGCGCCTGGCGGCGTCGTTGCCGTGCTGGGTGTCCTGCGAAGTCTTGTGCAGAGCTGTCAGGTGCTCGCGCGACTGTTGCCCGAGGTAGACCTGGATCTGCTCGAGCTTCGAGCTGAGCTCCAGCTTCGCCGCGCGCGTCGCTTCGCTCGAGTGACCGAGCAGCTCCTGGAGCGAGGTCATCTGGCCGCGGAACTGCTCGAGGGTGTCGCGCGCCTGCTGCACGACGCTCGCCTGGACCTGCTCGAGCTTCGAGCCGATCTCGAGCTTGGTCGAACGAGTCGCTTCGCCCGAACGCTCGAGCGATTCCTGCAGCGCACTCTGTTGCTCGCGAGCCTGCTCGAGAGCTTCGTGCGCCTGCGCACCCAGGCTCGCCTGGACTTGCTCGAGCTTCGAGCCGATCTCCAGCCTGGCCGAACGAGTCGCTTCGCCCGAACGCTCGAGCGATTCCTGCAGCGCGGTCTGTTGCTCGCGGGCCTGCTCGAGAGCTTCGCGCGCCTGCGCACCGAGACTCGCTTGCAGCTGCTCGAGCCGCGAGGAAATCTCGGCCTTGGCGTTGCGGGTCGCCTCGTTCGTCTGCTCGCGCAGCTCCTCGAGCGACGTCAGGTGCTCGCGCGAGCCTTCGAGGGCTTCGCGCGTGTGCTGGCCGAGCTGCGCCTGGATCTGCTCGAGCTTCAACCCGAGCTCCGACTTCGCCCTGCCCGTCGCTTCGTTGGTCAGCTCGCCGACCGCTTCGAGCGAGCTCAATTGCAGTCGCGAATGCTCGTCGAGCCGCGTGCCCAGCTCGTCGAACTCGCTGGCGATCTCCTGACCGCTGCGATTGGCGAGCTCCGCGATCGACTTCATGGTCTGCTGGAGCTCCGCGACGTGTCCCGCGAGCTGGCTCTTGACGTGGTCGGTGAGCAGCTTGACGTCCGAGGTCTGGGCGCGCTCCGCGAGCTCGATCCGCTTGTCGAGCTGCTCGCAAGTCGCGCGCATCGCCGCGGCGCGATCCGCCACGTCTCGATCGAGACGCACGCGCAGCTCGTTCAAGCCCGAGGCGACCTGGTCCGCGCCCAGCTCCGAGCGCTTGGACATGGTAGTGAACCCCAGGTTCAAGGCATCTTCCTGCGTCTGGATCTGCGCCTCGATCCGCGCGGCGGCCTGCAGATTCTGGTCGATGCGGGCCGTGGTCTGCTCCGAGGTGTCGCGCAATTCCTCGAAGGCCTCCTGCATGGCGAGCGTGTGCGACTTGTGCTGTTCCTTCGCGAGTGTCTGGATCTGCCCGAGGGCCGTGCTCAACTGCTGCTCGGCGTGGTTGGCCTGCTGAGCGCTGGCGAGCAGACGCTGCTGCACGATCCCGAACTGCTCCTTCATGTAGGCCGCGACGTGCTTGCCGAGCTGGTCGACGCTGGCGGCGAGACGGAAGATCGAGACCGTGTAATCGGGGCTCGAGACCAGGTCGGTCAGGCGCTTGAGCCTGCCCTGCATCCTGCCCACGTTCTCGGTCAGGGCCGCGTTCTCGCTGCGGACTGCCTTGAGCGTCTCGGTCAGATTGTGGCTGTCCTGCGCGATCGCTTCCAGGCGCGCGGTCTCCAGGCTGACGGCGTCGAGCGAGCCGCGGATCTCGTGCAGCATGCGCCGCAGGGTTCCCGCGACGAACATCAGGCCGCCGCCGACGATCAGCGCGGCAGCGAGGATGCGGAAGTCGCCGAGGCGACCGAGCAGCTCGCCGATGCGCGGAGAGAAGTGATGACCCGGGACGACGAGGACTCCGACGCTCGCGATGCACAGGCCGAGCGCCTGCCAACCGGAACGGGCCAGGAAGCTCGCGGGAGCGATGCGTTCTTCGCGCCCGCTCCGGATGGCGCTGGCGGTGCCTGGGCCGGAAGCCGGACGCGCTGTGCGCACGGCCGCCTCGGGCTCGGGGTCCGCGTCAGTCGCGGACTCGATGGTCGTGGCCTCGCGCTCGGCAGTCGGAGTCTCCGGCTCGACCGCGGCGGGTTGCGCGGCTTCGGTCTTTGCGGGCGCGGGCTCGTCCTCGCGCTCACCAGGCCGGGAGCTGAGCATGGTCGGCCCCCCCGGCACATCGACGCGCAGGAGCTCGGTGAGGCTCGCCTTCAGCGGTTTCTTGCCTTCGCTGTCTTGGTGCTGGTCGGGGTTCAGCTCTGACATACGTGAAACCGGTTTTCGCACGGGCTTGTCTTTGGGTTGGCCTTGGGGAGCAGGCGACATCGCGGCGATCGATCGCCGGAATGCAGCCGCTCATCCAGCTATCGGGACCTGGAAGGCTCGAACTTGAAGCCCAGATCGACCACTTCGCGTGGGAAGCAGCCCCGAGCGGGCGGGCCGGAGCTCAGGCCGCGCGAGTCGGCGACTGGTCGCCCGGCTTCGCATCGAGCCCGACCCGCGGGTCGGCCGGGGCCGGCAGCATGTGCGGCGAATCGAGCCGGCGAAAAATCTTGCTGCCCGCGGCCATGAGCTTCCACAGGATCGCCTCGGCATCCGGCGTGGTCTTCTGTCCCTCGGGCCCGCTGCCGCACAGGCGCATCGAGGCCAGGGGCGACTCGACCAGCTGAGTGGTGCGCAGGTGCGGCCAGTGATCCTTGGGGAAGGCGTAGAAGCTGGTCAGCTGCTTCCAGTCGGCGCACAGACGCTCGCCGGCCTCCGCCAGACGGACTCCGCAGCGCTTCACGAAGCGCTCGCGCAGCTTCTTGGCGTCGGCGCGCGTCGCGGCGTTGGACATCGCGCGCAGCATCTCGGCCGCCTGCGATTGGCGCGGCTTGGGCAGCAGGGCCAGGATCTCGGCTGTCTTGTGCTTCCAGCAGTGCTGCGGCACGCAGTCCCAGCCAAAGTCGGCGATCGCGGCCCACAGTCCGAGGTCCGCGTCCGCGACGACCAGCCGCGGCACGTTCATCCCACGCTGGATCAGGGTGCGCAGCACCGCGATCCACGCGTCCTTCGACTTGCGATTGCCCGCCTCGGCGGCGATCACCGAGCGCGTGCCGTCGGTGAAGGCGGCGACGATGACCAGCATCGACGCGTGCGGCGTCTCCAGGCCGACCTTGACCTGGACTCCATCGGCCCACAGGTAGACGACCTGGCGCTCGAGCCGCGAGTTCTTCCAGGTCTCGTGCTCGTTGTGCCAGCGGCGGCTGAGCACGGCCATCGAGGCTGCCGACAGGGGCTCGGCTTCCCCGAGCAGGCCGAGCAGCGCCTGATCGAAATCGCCTTGTTCCAGGGCTTCCACGTAGGACTCCGGAAGCGGATCCACGCCCGCGGGGCGGCGCTTGAAGAGCGTCGTGAGCTTGTTGTCGGCCAGCTCGACGTTGAGCGCTTCGTTGGCCGCGACGACTTCGCGCGCGCGATGCACCTCGAAGTTGAGCACGTCCGCGCGTGTGCGGGCATCGGCGA
>DATHET010000304.1:0-11113 GCA_035490315.1 Planctomycetota bacterium | reverse complement strand
TGAAGCGGCTGGTCGTCTCTTTCGCGTGCCTCGGCCGCGGCTCGAGCGAAAATTCCGGATAAGCAGCATCCTTTCCTGGTCGGGCGGGCAGCAGATCCCTGGTGTCGCGACGTCTCTCCATGAAATCCAAGGCCCATCCGGAAGCTGGTTTTCCGGCCACGTTCGAAGCCCAGAGTGCTTCGCTGCGGCGCCTCGCGCGCTCGCTGGTCGGCGAGAGCGCGGCGGATGACGTCGTTCAGGAGACCTGGACCGCGTACCTGACGCGGCCGCCGGCCGAAGCGGGTGCTCTCGGCGGTTTTCTTGCGACCTTGACCCGGCGCCTGGCGTGGAAAGCGCGGCGCGGCGAGGAGCGGCGCAGCGAGCGCGAGCGCATGGCCGCGCGCATGGAATCGTCCCCTGAGCCCGACGAATTCACCGAGCGCGCGAGCGTGCTGCGCGAGGCCCTCGACGCCCTGTCCAGCCTGCGCGAGCCCTACCGCCGCGCGCTGTGGCAGCGCTACTTCGACGACCTGCCGCCGCGCGAGATCGCGCGCGCCAGCGGCGAGAGCCTGGCGACGATCAAGAGCCGCCTGCAACGCGGCCTGGAGCTCCTGCGCGAGGAACTCGATCGCCGCCACGGCGGCCGGCGTTCGAACTGGGCCGTGTGGTTGACGCCGCTGTCCGCGGCGGGCGCGGGCGCACTGGGAATCGGAATCAGCGGAGGACTTCTCTTGGGACATGCGATCAAGCTCACGGCCGCGGCGATCCTGATCGCAGGTCTGGGAGGCTGGTACCTGTGGTCTTCGCACCAGGCCGCGGGCGCACCGCTCGCGGTGGTCCCGCCGGCCAAGCCCGCGCTGGCGGACGCCAGGCAGGGCTCCGTCGACGTCCAACCCATGCCGACGCCGGAGCGCAGCGCCGTGGCCGGAGCCGAAGCTCCCGCCGAGCCCGCCCTGGTGGTCGAGTCCGAGCTGGCCCATCCCTACCTATATATGTTGGTCGTGCGCGCCCTGGACGAGTACGGCCTGCCCGTGGACCACGCCGCGCTGAAGCTTGGCCCCGCGCGCTCGAGCCTGAACGCCGCGAGCGCCCTGTGCGAGGTGAACGGCTCGACGACCTTGATCTGGCGCGGGAAGGAAGCCGAGATGGACGTCGATGTGCAGGTCGGCGACTCGCCCACGATGCAGGGCAGCCGGCGCGTGCACCTGCGCGCGGGCACGCCCAGCGAGGTAGCGCTGGTCGCACCGAGTTCGGTCCATGCCAGGCCGGTCCTGCGGCTCGATTTCATCGCGGTCACCGGCAATGTCCTGACCACGGAGATGGCCCTCAGCGATTCGAGCTGGGGCCGCGAGAGCCTGACCATGAGTCGCTTCGCGCATCCCCATGCGCGATTTGGCGATTCCTTCGTCAGCCGCCAGGTGGTCCGTCCACCGGACATGGAAGAAAGGTTCTCGGAGGCCGTGGGGCAACAATTATACGTTGAGGCCGAGGGCGTGGTGCGCTCGGCGCGCGTGATGCGCGGTCAGTTCAAGCTCGCTGCGAATCTGGACATGACGAAGCTGGCCATGGAGCCGGACACGTCGAAGGTCACGGTCCACGTGCTCGACGATCGCGGCGAGCCCGCCGTCCAGGCCCTGGTCACGCTGGGCAGCTCTGTCGACTCGAGCGAGCGGGCCGTCTTCACCGACGAGCACGGCGACGTGCTGATCGATTCCGTGCCCAGCGGCTGGTTCGAAGCGCGCGCCGGCGGGGGACCGGCCGGCCTCGCGCGCGAACGCCTGTTCGTCGAAGCGCCGAATCCGCTGGAGTGGACCGCGCACCTCGATCGCGGCGCGCGCATCGTCGGGAAAGTGCTCGATGCCGAAGGCAAGCCCGCGGCGGACAAGCTCATCCGCTACGAATCGACTCCGGATGTCGTGGCGCGCTCGACGAGCGTGTCGATGACCCTCGAGACGCGCGGCGGCGAGGAGATTTCCGAGCACGGCGAGACGCGCGCGGGCGTTCCCGGCGAGCTGCGCACGCCCTGGGTCGATCAGACCGTGCTGCGCGAGGACGGCAGCTTCGAGTTCGCGAACCTTCCGCTCGGGCTCGGCCGTCTGCTCGTGCTCGACCAGGAAGACGCGGATGGCCGAGCCTGGATCGTCGAGGAGGGCGTGCTGCCCGGCGAGCAGGAGCATGTGCTGCGCATCGAAGCGCAGCGCGGGTCGCTGCAGCTCGAGGTCAAGCTCGATCCCGCGATCGACGAGCCCAAGCTCGAAGTGCGCCTGATTTCCGAGACCACGGGTCGCGGAGTCGCTTTCCATCGCAAGGACGAAGGCAGCTTCGAAGTCTCCGATGTCGCCTCGGGCTGGTACCGGGTCGAAGTCGGCGCCGGTTGCTACGGCTGGCACGACCTCGGCCGTCACTACGTCGCGCAGGCTGGCCGCGTCGACCTCGGGAGTTTCGCGCCGCCGCCGCCGGCCACGCTGCGCGTGATCCAGCCCGAGTCGTTCGATGCCGAGCATCCGCTGGAGCTGACCTTCTACCTGCGCCGCGGCGACATCGACGTCCGCGGCGAGCCGCGCTCCTTGAACGGAAGCGACGTCCTGCTGCTCCCGAGCGGCGAATACTGGGCCTTCTGGACCACCCGCGATGGCGCGATCCACCACAAGGCCTTGAAGCTCGAAGCTGGCGGCGCGTCGGTGCTCGATCTGCGATAATCCTCCCCGATGGGGAGGAGAGGCAAGCTGAGTGTCGCGCTGCTCGTCCTCGCGCTCCTCGCCGCGTGGTTTCTCCGGTCTTCGCGCGACGACGTGAGCCTCCAAGCAGCGGACGCGGCTCCTGATGCAGCGAGCCCGACGAGTGAGGTTCAGGGTCCCCAAGACCCGGAGGACAATCGGGCGGAGTCGGAGCGCACCGCTGTCGCCGCCGCGGCCGTCGCGTTGGATCCGGAGCCCGTCGTCGGCCCCGATCTGGCGCATCCTTACGTGTATACGCTCATCGTGCGCACGATCGACGAATACGGTCTGTGCGTCGCGAACCCACCCGTGCTGCTGGCGCCTGTCCGCTCGACGTTGAACGACGTGGTGCAGACGGCCGCGAGGCAGGACGGCGCCATGGTCGCGACCTGGCGCGGCAAGCAGGAGGAGATGGAGATCGACATCCAGTGCGGCTCGGACGTGACCACGCTCGCGACCCAGCGTGTGAATCTGCGCGCGGGAACGCCTTGCGAAGTGGCGATGCTCTGCGAGGCCTCGATCGCTCGCGACATGTTCGGGGTCCCGCCGGACGGCCGCCGCTACCTGCAGCTGAGCGATGGACAGCCCGACGACCAGCACTACACCCTGGCCATGGAGTCAGGATCCGCCCTGCGGTTGAAACGCCTTCCGTATACCCAGGCGCAATTTGCGGATCGGTTCGTGCGCGTCCATCACGAGCCGACGGCGGAAGAGCTTGCGATGCTGCGCGAGCTGATGCAGGCCACGCTGGACATCGAAGTGCCGGCCCAAGGCCTGTCGATCCCCAGGCACATGCAGCTCAGCGGACTGTACGTCAGCAGAATCCGAGCGAAGGACAAGCGCGATCCTTCGAGCGCCACCATCCATGCAGTCGACGATCGCGGCGAACCGGTGGCCGGCGTCCCGGTCGCCTTCGGGTTGGACATCGACGGCACCGAGCGCCTCGCTTGGACCGACGAGCAAGGAAACGCCACGCTCGAGTCCCTGCAAGCTGGTTGGTGGGAAGCGCGCGCCGGCGGCGGACCTGGTGGGATTGCACGCGAACGTGTGTACGTCCAAGGACCGGATCCGCTGCATTGGGTTGCACACCTCGATCGGGGAGCGCGGATCTTCGGCCGCGTGATCGATGCGCAAGGCAATCCTGCGCAGAACCTGATCGTCCGCTACGAATCACTCCCCGAGGTGATGCCGCGCTCGCCCGTCAGCGGGGCGAGCCCCCAGAGGAGGAGCGGCGGAAGATCCTTCGGGCGCATGGTGCTCCAAGTCGGGCCCCCGGAAGGTGTGCCGTCGCAGGCGACCGCGCAGGCTGCTCCGGAGTCCGCCGAGCTTCAGCGCCTGCTGGACCGTGAATCGCCCTTGCCTTGGATCGACCAGACTGCCGTTCGCGAGGATGGCAGCTTCGAGCTCGCGAATCTTCCGCCAGGACTCTGCCGTCTGCTGGTGCTCGACAGAGCGCGACCCGAAGCGGCCGCCTTGCTCGTCGAGGACGGCGTGATGCCCAGCGCGCAGGAATTCGTGCTGCGCATGCCGGCCGAGCTCGGACGTTTCCGTCTGAGACTTCGCTTCCCGAGCTCGGACCCGCGGCCCAACTTCGAAGTGCGCGCGATCTCGGAAGCGACGGGGCGGGGCACGCTCTTCATCCCCGCGGAAGAGGGCGGACTGGCCTGCCCGTCACTCGCCTCCGGCTGGTACCGCATCGAAGTCGGCGCAGGTTTCCTGGGCTGGCACGATCTCGGGCGCCAGTACGTCGCAGCCGGCGCCAGCGTCGACCTCGGCAGCTTCGGCCTGCCTCCCCCGGCGGTTGTGCGCGTGATTCCCCCGGCACCGATCGGGCAAGGCGCGCCGCCCGATCTGACTTTCTATCTGCGCCGCGACGACCTCGATCTGCGCTGCGAGGCTTCTCAACCGGACAAGCGAGAGTTTCTGCTCCTGCCCGGTGGAAATTATTGGGTCTTCTGGACGACCGGCGACGGTGTGGACCACCATCGCTCGCTGCAGCTCGAGACCGGAACCGAGTACGAGCTCGATCTGCGCTAGCGCTCAGTACAAACACTGAGCATTGAGCCCGATCCGGCGCGGTCGCGCGTGGCTCCGACAGCGGTGCAGCGGTCCGTATGCAGAGCCCGCGTTCTGCGTGGTTAGAATCCCGCGCAGGTCCTGGCGAGAATCGCTTCCCGCGCGCCCGTTCGAAGTGCTCCCAGGCCTGGCGCGCCCTTCGTCCCCGTTGGAGAAAACCATGCATCGCATCCGCAGTCATCCCATGGCCAGTCTGACGGCAGCACTATGGCTGGTTTGCGCGACCTGCCCATTGGCCAGTTCGAACACGACGCAGTCCGGATCGACGCCGGCCCCCGCGGCTGCCGCGGCGCCCGCTGCTCCTGCTCAAGAGAGTTTCAGCGCGCTGGTCGACCGGCTGAGCGCCCAGAAAGCGGCGATGAAGGCTCGCCACCAGGCCGTGCTCGACGAACGCTACGACCTCGCCAACAAGCCCGCGGCGGGCGTGGTGATGTCCAGGGGCAAGGCCGTGCAGGGCGGCGTGCGCGTGAAGCTGCCGGCGGGTGAAACCTGGGAAAGCCTCTCGGCGAAGAGCGCGGATGAGATCAAGAGCAAGGGCGTGCTGCCCAAGGGCTTCATGCCGCTGTCCCACCCCAACCATGACCTGGGCGGCATGGTCTTCCCGCAATCGACGATCGACGAGATCAAGAAGCAGACCGATCGCGATCTCACGCGCTTCGATGTCGACCACGATTTTCCCGAGCATTTCCTGCCCGAGTTCCCCCCGGCGATCTTTCTGACGACTCGGCCCGACCTGGGGGACGTGTCGCGCGGGAAGCTGGTGACGACTTCCAACTTCTTCGAGCTGTTCAAGGACATTCTCAATCCCAAGCAGATCGAAGGGCTGCGGCTGCTCGTGACGCCTTTCCCGCAGGCGCAATTCAATGCGACCGACGACCGTCGTGCGCTCAAGCCCAGCCTGGGCGTCTCTTGTTTCGATTGCCACATCAATGGACACACCAACTCGGCAACCCACACCGTGGGCGACATCCGGCCGGACGATCATCGCCACCGCATCGACACCCCGAGCCTGCGCGGGGTCAACGTGCAGCGTCTCTTTGGCTCGCAGCGCGCGCTGAAGAGCGTCGAGGACTTCACCGAGTTCGAGCAGCGCGCCGCTTACTTCGACGGCGATCCGGCCCAAGCGCAGCGCAAGGGCGTCAACATCCTCGAGCGCGGCAGCCAGGTGCACTTCATGGGCGAGTTCCAGGCCCTGCTCGACTTCCCGCCCGCGCCGAAGCTGCGCTGGGACGGCAAGCTCGACCCGGCCAAGGCGAGTTCGGAGGAACTGCGCGGGCAGGAATTGTTCTTCGGCAAGGCCCAGTGCTCGGTCTGCCACACCGCGCCGTATTACACGGACAACTCCATGCACAACCTGCGGGTCGAGCGCTTCTTCGCGCCGCAGCGCGTGGAGGGGATGATGGCCACGGCCGACGGCCCGATCAAAACCTTCCCATTGCGCGGGATCAAGGACTCGCCGCCCTATCTGCACGACGACCGCTTGATGACGCTCGATGACACGGTCGAGTTCTTCAATCTGGTGCTGGAGCTACGGCTCAACGCCCAGGAGAAGCAGGACGTGACGGCGTTCCTGCGCTGCCTCTGAGTTCGAGCCTGCCGCTTCCTGGCCGGGGTCGAGTGAGGGTGATCGACCTTTGCTCGAGGCGTTCCTCGAGGCGAACACGGCCAGGGCTGTGGAGGAATCGGAATTAGTTCGAAGGCTCGGTGAGTTGTGAGGCACAAAGGACTGTCCCCAGCCCGAGGAGTGCCTTGCTCACCGTCTCCAATTTGACCAAGCGCTACGGCGACCTGCTCGCCGTCGACGACATCTCCTTCAGCGCGCCCGAAGGCGCGATTTTCGGCCTGCTCGGTCCCAACGGGGCCGGGAAGTCGACGACCATCGGCTGCATCAGCGGCCTTTTGAGCGCGGGCGCGGGGAACATCACGGTCGCGGACTTCGACACGGGATCGCGACCGCGCGAAGCCAAGGCCTCGCTGGGCGTGGTGCCGCAGGAGCTCGCGCTGTACGAGGACCTGACCGCGCGCGAGAACCTGATGTACTGGGGCGGAGCTTACGGATTGCGCGGCGGAGAGCTCGCGGCGCGCGCCGATGAGCTGCTGCGCCGCATCGGGCTCGCCGATCGTCCCAAGGATCAGGTCAAGAAATTTTCTGGCGGCATGAAGCGGCGGCTCAATTTCGCCTGCGCTCTGCTGCACCGGCCCAAAGTGCTCCTGCTCGACGAGCCGACGGTCGGCGTCGATCCGCAATCGCGCGTCGCTCTGCTCGATCTCGTGCGCGAGGAAGTTTCGCTCGGCGCCTGCGTGCTCTACACGACGCACTACATGGAGGAAGCGGAGACCGTCTGCGACCGCGTCGGGATCATCGATCACGGTCGCTTGATCGCCCAGGGCACACTGCCCGAGCTGCGCAAGCTGCTCGGCGAGCGCGATCTCCTGCGCTTGAACGGCCTGTTCGATCCCGCGCGCCTGGCCGAGGGCCTGCGAAGTCTCGTCGACGTGGAGATCGTGATTTCGGGAACGGAGCAGGTGACCCTGGCCCTCGCCAATGCCTCGCAGCGCCTGCCGAGCCTGTTCGCCGTGTTGCAGGCCGCGGGAGCGGACGTGCGCGAGACCACGCTGACCCAGCCCAGCCTGGAGTCCTTGTTCATCAAGCTCACGGGCAAGGCGCTGCGCGAATGAGCTTCGATTTCCATTTCGCCTGGGTGTGCGCAGTGAAGGATCTGCGCCGCCGGTTGCGCGATCCGATCGCGATGCTCCTGTGGATCGGATTGCCGCTGGTGATCGCCGTGCTCATCCAATCGATCTCGGGCGGCGACGGCGTGCGGCCGCGCGGCAAGCTCCTGTTCGCCGATCTCGACGATTCCTTCGTCTCGCGCGCCGTGGCTTCCGCTTTTTCTCAAGGCGAGCTGGGCAAGATGTTCGACCTCGAGCCGGTCGAGCTCGAGGCGGGCCGCAAGCGCATCCACGACGGCGACGGCTCGGCCCTGGTCGTCGTGCCGCTGGGCTTCGGCGAGGCGCTCTTGCTCGACAAGCCGACCCAGCTCGAGATCGTCAAGAATCCCTCGCGCCAGATCCTGCCGCGCATCGCGGAAGAGACGCTCGGTCTCGCCGCCGACGCTGTGTTCTACGCGCAGCGCATCGCGGGCGATCGTCTGCGCAAGCAGATCGAGACCATCGTCAACGGGCCTCCAGAAGGCCAGAGCGTGATGCCGACGGCCTTCGTCGCCGGGTTCTCGATCGAGATCAACAACACGATCGAGCGGCTGTCGCGCTACTTCGATCCGCTGGTCCTCACGGTCGACCTCGAGCCGGTTCCGCCCGAGGACGATTCCGCTCCGCGCAACAATTTCGCCCTGCTGTTCTTCCCCTCGATGCTCTTCCTGGCCCTGCTGTTCATGGCCCAAGGCTTGTCGGAAGACCTGTGGCGCGAAAAGGCCCTGGGCACTCTGCGCCGCGCCACCTGCGCGCCCGGCGGAATCGGCGCGCTGCTGCTCGGGAAATTCCTGTGCGCGACGATCCTGATCGGCGTGGTCGCGGCCTGCGGGATGTTCTTCGCCCTGCTCGCCTTCGGCCTGGATTGGAGCCGCGCGCCGCTCGGCCTCTTGTGGATCACGCTCTGCGGCGCCTTCCTGTTCGCGGGGATGGTCCTGATCCAGGTCCACGCGAAGAGCCAGCGCGGCGGCAATCTCCTGACCAACTCGATCCTCTTCCCGCTGTCGATGATCGGCGGCGCCTTCTTCCCCTTCGAGGCCATGCCGGACTGGATGTCGAGCATCGGCAGGTTGACGCCCAACGGCTGGGCCCTCGAGGAATTCAAGCGCATCCTGTTCGGCGAATCGCATTTCGCGGAGATCGCGTCGGGCGGAATTGCCCTCGCCGTGCTCACCCTTTTCCTCCTGTGGTGGGCCGTGCAGCGCACGCGCTCCGCCTTCGTGAGGGCCTGAAGTGAAGAACGTCCTGTTCATCGCCGGCGCCGATCTTTGGCGCCACCTGCGCCGTCGCGAAACTCTGTTCTGGGTGTTCGTGATGCCGCTGGTGTTCTTCTTTTTCTTCGGGACGATCACCGGCGGCAAGGGCGATGGGGGAAAGCGCAAGCCGCGCATCGTGCTGTCGGTCGGCGAGGATCCGGGCTTTCTGCTCGAGCGCCTCGAGACGCGGCTGCGCGAGCGCGATCTGGACGTGGTGCGCTCCGCGACAGCGGAAGAGTTCGCCGCGGCGGGCTTGCGCCTTGCAATTCCGCCGCACTTCACCCAGCGCGTGCTCGGCGGCGAAGCGACCGCGCTCACCCTGGGTGGCCAAGGCGACGGCCTCGAAGGCGATGCCTCCTCGCTGCAGGTCAAGCGCGCGGCCTACACCGTGCTCGCGGATGTGATCGCGACCAGCGAATTGTCCGGCGCGGTCACGACACAAGCGCTCGAAGCCCTCGACCAGCGTCCGCGCGCCTTGACCGTCGTGTCCTCCCAGGCCGGCGATCGCCGCGTGCCGCCCCAGGGTTTCGAGCAGACGATTCCCGGCACCATGACGATGATGACCTTGATCATCATGCTGACCAGCGGCGCGATCGGCCTCTTGGTCGAGCGTCGCGAGGGCCTGCTGCGCCGCCTCGCCTTCGCGCCGATGTCGCGCGGCGAGATCGTGCTCGGCAAGTGGCTCGCGAACCTCGGCCTCGGCGTGGTGCAACTCGTCTGGAGCCTGGTCGCCGGCGCTTTTCTGTTCCACGTGAACTGGGGACCGTCGCTGCCGATGATCGGAGTCGTGCTCCTGTGCTGGGCAGCCCTCGGCGCGTCGCTCGGTCTCCTGTCCGGAGCCCTGGCGCGCACAGAAGGCCAGGCTGTCGGCATCGGCGTGCTGCTCTCGAACCTGCTCGCCGGACTCGGCGGCTGCTGGTGGCCGATCGAGATCACACCCAAGCCGATGCAGACCCTGGCCGCCTGCCTCCCAACCGGCTGGACCATGGAAGCCCTGCACAAGCTGGTCAGCTTCGGTCTGCCCGCGGCGAGCGTCCTGCCGCAGATCGGCTTGCTCCTCGCCTTGACCGCGGTCGTTTCCGTGCTCGCGGTGCGCGCCTTTCGCTTCGATTAGCGAATACGGAGTCAGGTGAATTCGTCCGGAGTCGTGCTGGCAGCCCGCGCGCCGCGTTCGCGGCGCGCGGGCTGCCAGCACGACTCCGGACGAATTCACCTGACTCCGTACCTGAGGATTCCCTACGATTTGGGAATGGACACTGACCGCGAAAAGCGATTGATCGACTACGCCGCCTGCGCTGGGTGAGCAGGCAAGCTGCCGCAAGGGCAGCTCGCGCAGGTTCTGCGCGGCCTCGATGATCGCAAGGATGTGCGCATGCTCGTCGGACCTCAATCGTTCGACGACGCCGGAGTCTTCGTGCTCGGACCGTCCGAGGGTGTTCCGCTCGGTGCGCCGGGCTCGCCGCGCGTAGCCCTGGTCCAGACCCTCGATTTCTTCCCGCCGGTGGTCGATCACCCGTACTGGTACGGAGCGATCGCGGCGGCGAATTCAGTCTCCGATGTCTACGCGATGGGCGGACGGCCGCTGACGGCCTTGACGCTGGCCAGCCTGCCCAAGGGCTTTCCGGCCGAATGGACGGCCGAGATCTTCCGCGGCGGTTTCGACAAGATCGCCGAGGCGGGCGCGGTCGTGGTCGGCGGGCACACGGTCGAGTCCGAGATCCAGTTTGGATTCTCGGTCACGGGCGTGGTCGATCCGGCGCGCATGACGGCGAACTCAGGCGCGCGGGCGGGGGATCTCGTGTACCTGACCAAGCCGGTCGGCATGGGGTCGATGACGACTTCCTCGAAGAAGAGGGTGATCGATTGGGCGACGATGGAGCCGGCGGTGGCGCAGATGGCGACGCTCAATGCGAAGGCGGCCGAGGCGATGATCGCGGCGGGGAGCAAGGCGGCGACGGATGTCACGGGGTTCGGGCTCGTCGGCCATGGACGCAATGTCGCGAAGGGAAGTGGTGTCACGCTGCGCATCGAGCTCGCGCGTGTGCCGATTTTCCCGGGGGCTTTGGAGCTGGCCAGCGCGGGGCATTGTTCCGGTGGTGCGAAACGCGGGCGCACGGGGCTTGCGAGTGAAGTGCGCATCGCGCCGGGCGTTTCGGAAGGCATGCTCAACATCGTCTTCGATGCGGAGACGTCGGGAGGGTTGTTGATTGCGATCGCTCCGGATCGCGCGGCGGTGCTCGAGAGCGAGTTGCGGGCGCGCGGAGTGCTCGTGGCGTGCATCGGATCGTTTGTGCCGGCGAGCGGGGTGCATGTCGAGCTCGTGTGATCGTCACTGGTACGGAGTCAGGTGAATTCGTCCGGAGTCGTGAGCCT
>DATHET010000303.1:0-3710 GCA_035490315.1 Planctomycetota bacterium | reverse complement strand
CCAGGCCTCGCGACCACAGGCCAGGGCCAGCCGCGCCGCGGTCTCGTACTCGCGGATGTTGCGACTCTCGAGCCGGGCAGCTCCGTACATCGGGAGGAAATGGCCGCTGACATGGCACAGAGCCCCCAGGGTTCGGCCGATCATCGCCGCGCGCAGCTCGTTCACCCGCCGCGGCCCGGCGCCGAGCTCGAGCAGCATCTCGCCCAGACGCGTGCGGTGCTGCCACTCCTCCTCCTCGATCGCCCGGATTCGCTCGCGCTCTCCCGCGTCGCCGACCGACGCCGCATGCCCGTGGTAGGCGTAAGCCGCGGCTTTTTCGCCGGAATAGGCGAGCTGCAGCAGGGCGATGAGTTGCGTTCGAGCGCGCGCAGCCGAGGGGTCGGACATGGCGCAGTAGATTCTATTCACTTTGCGAGCCCGGCCCCTTCGAAAGCACGGCCTGATTGACGTTTCCGCCGAGCGGGAGCAGAATCGAGGCCGCTTTGAAGCGGTCGCAGATCCCATGCGCCCGCTGGCTACGACGCGGAATCGTTGACCGTTGCCTGGATTCGCAAGAGTCCTTGCCGAGGAGTCCAACCATGCACGCTCTGCTGTTGCTCGCGCTCTGGTTTGCGCAGGGCTCGCCCGCGCCTGCGCAGGAACCGCCCGCCAAGGATCACGACGCGATCCATCGCGAGATGGAGGAGTTGATCGTGCAGGTCGAAGCGCACCAGCACGCGATCGATCGCATGCTCTACCAGGCGAGCACCGGTCGCAGCGCCGTCGGCACCGTCGCCGGTCCGAGCCCCGGCGATCTGATCCAGAAGGCCTTGGATCAAGGCAAACAAGACCAGCGCGACATCCAGCACATCCTCGATCTCGCCGCGAGCCACACGCACAAAGGTAACGGGACCTGAAGCGGTAGCACCAAGGGTCTCTGCTCCAGTTCGGGGCAGAGCAATGGCCAGGGCAAGGGCAAAGGCAAGAGCAGTCGATCCTCCGGCACGCCGAAGTCGGCGACCGACGATCCCGCTTCCGCGAGCGGCGATCCAGCGGGCGCTTCGTTGCTCTCTCGAGGCAACGGCGGTCCGCCGAAGGGACGCGAGAGCCTGCCTCGAGTGCCAGGCAAGTCACCGCAGGCGGGCGACAAACCAGTCCATCCGGAATCACCGAGCAGCGACGGCAAGCCGACGAACCCTGGCGCGGATCCCAAGGGCGCCTCGATCAACACAGCAGGCGAGCCGCCGTCGAAAGCGAAGACCGCGCGAGTCTCCGTAGCCAATCCCGCCGAGCGTTGGGGCGAGCTGCCGATCCAGGTGCGCGAAGTCTTCCGCAACGAAGGCGGCGCGGACATGCCGCCGCAGTATCGCGACTGGATCGACGCGTATTACAGGAAGCTCTTGCGCGTGGAGTGACGCGCGCTCGCCGCGCTCACTGCTTCGGAACTTGCGTGTCGAGATCGGCGATCAGCTTCTCGATCGCGGCAAGGTCACCGGGCGCGCAGGTCACGATCAGGCTGTTGGTGCGCTCGTCGGGAATGATGTGCGGATCAGGCCGCCCATGCTGACCCTGAACGGATCCGAGCAAGATTCGCGCGAGATCGTCGGCCGCCGCGAAGCGCAGGGGAATCACCTTGTGGTCGACTCCGCTCTGCTCGGCCGATCCCGGAGCTCGAACGGAATCGGTCGGCCCGTGCGGCCGGAACGCGCAGCAGGAGCTCAGCGAGAGGATCAGGGCCAGGGCGGTGAATTTCATCGGGATGCTCGGGGGATTTCGGTGGGACGGGTGATCGATCGAGGCGAATGGGGATCTCGCGCTCGATGCATCGGACGCGGGTGAGCGCGAGTCTATTCCATCAATTCAGGAAGGGCATTGCAGCATCCACGTCCAAATGTGCACCGGCCGGCGCTGCGCTGGTCGACCTTGCATGAAGTGGATGGCGACGATGGTGATTGCGGTTCTGGCGTTGTTCATATGGACGGTCTGCACACCGTGGGGGCCGCCTGAGGGCCACTACTTCAGAGCCAACGGCCTTGTTGTGCAGTCGGATCTGCACCGCATGAGCCAGGCACTCGAGAACTATGCAGCCGATCACGAAGGGGCATCTGCTCCCGACCTCGATGCACTGATCGTTCAAGGCGGCGGCAGACCCGCCTATCTCGCGAATTACACGAGCACGCCACGGGATCCATGGCATCGACCCTACCTCTATGAACTGAGAGCGGGCGGCAGCGGCCGGCGCTTGTGGACTCTCGGTTCCGATGGAGAAGTTGGCGGCAGCGGCGAGGCACGCGATCAATCGGTCGAGTCCAAATGAAAGCGAGTCGGAGTCAGGTGAATTCGTCCGGAGTCGTGCAGGCATCCGCGCGCCGCGGAAGCGGCGCGCGGATGCCTGCACGACTCCGGACGAATTCACCTGACTCCGTACTTGACGATACCGCATCCGGAATCGCGACCTTCATGCTCGGAGCCGTGGCAATCTCCTGCTGCGCGCTCGCTGCGGAATGGATTCGAACCGAGCGCTACTCCTTCCGATGTACTTACGACATTCCGAAGTCGGATCTGCGCGCTTTGTCCGAGGCGATAGAAGAATACGCAGCGGACCACGAGGGGAAGTATCCGAGAGACTTGTACGCACTCCTCGATCATGGTGTCGGCTTGCCGGCCTACCTGCCCAACTACACGACGGTGCCGAAAGATCCTTGGAAGCGCCCATACCGCTATGAATTGAAAGCGGGCGGCCGAGGCTGGCGCGTGTGGACGCTCGGGTCCGATGGATGGGTCGGCGGCGAGGACGATGCGGGCGATCGATCCTTGGAGAAGTGAGCAATCACTCGACTCACGCGCGATCGCGGAACAGCGCTCCTCCGCGATACAGCAGGTAGAGACCGACCATCTGGATCACGTGGTACAGATCGTTGTGATTGAAGTGCTCGTGCAGCGCGAAGCCGCTGTGTTGCACACCCGCGCCGAGCACGGAGACCGCGATGCCTGCCGCGAGCCAGGGCGCGCTCGAATTTCGATCGCGATTCCAGCTGTAGCCCGACAACGCGAGAATCGCGAGCTGCGCGCTGCCGTAGTCGGCCATCAGCAACGCGAATTCGTTGCTGCCCGCGATCCAGATCGCAAAGATCACGAGCTTGCTCAGCGCCGCGGCGAGCAGCGCGAGACGCCATCTCCCTGAAGTCATCGCAATCACCGCGGCGCAGAGCATCAGGAAGCTCGCAAGTCCCATCGCCACGGTCACCAGGGTCCACAGGAGCGCGCGACTCTCGGGCGCCACCGCGAGCCCGTGGTAGGAGCCGCCTGCGATCGAGGCCGCGGCGAAGCCCATCAGGCCGCCGCCCCACAGCGCGACCGACCGCTGCCGCTCACGCCGCGCGATGCGCAACGACATCACACTCCAGACCGCGCACAGGGCTCCGAGCGCGAAGTCCGTCGCCATCGTCATCGGCTCGGTCACTTGCATGAGGCGGAACGCGCGAGGTACGCGCGCGCGAAAATAATGATGAAGCTCGCGAGGACGCAATGGAACACGATCGGGATCGTTCCACCGAACCAGCGCGCTTCGGGCACGAGCTGCATCCTGAGCAGGTAGCGGACCACCATGCCGCCGAAGTAGATGCAACCAAGCCACAAGGCAGGGCGGCCGAACCACGCGCGTGTTTGAGCGAAGAATCCGCCCCCGCGAGAAGCGTCGACGCACACCTTGATCAAGAGGCCGATGATCG
>DATHET010000302.1:0-5069 GCA_035490315.1 Planctomycetota bacterium | reverse complement strand
GAGCAGGCCGTGGGCGAAACTGTTCATGTCGATCTGGTACACGCCCGAGCAGTCTTGGAACGGCACCGGGTTGCCGCCCGCGCTCATGCCGGGTGTGCGCTTGATCGGTGAATTCACGCACAACGTTCCGCCGGTGAAAGGCACGGCGGCAGGACCGTTGACGCTGTACAGCAACAGCCCCGGCTTCTGATTGCGCACGTTCGATCCGCGGATCGTGAAACCCGTGGTCGCGATCGCGCTCGGCGCTCCGGTGGCGCCGATCGCCGGCTCGCAGCCGAACGAATTGGGCTTCGCCGTGCAGTACACGGACACCGGAGCGCCGCAGGTCTCGATCGATAGGTCCCAGCGGTGCAACGCGCCCACGTCGCCGCCGAACTCGTCGACGATCGTCAAGGTCCAGATCCCGTCGGGATTCTGGCCGATGAAGTTGTCGAGCGAGCCCTCGGGCGACAGCACCGGCACCACCACGAGATTCGTGTAGGCGTGGTCCGTCGGGGCGTCCGTCGAATCCGGGTCCCAAGACGTCCCGTTGAAGACATTGTCGGCTGTGCCGGCGTTGTTGGTCGTGATCGACACGGCCGTACCTGCCGGCGATGTCAGCGTGATGTCCAGGTCGGAGGGGAAGGTGTGGGTGATCTCGGTGTAGAGCTTCAAGCCCGCGATCGCCGTGCCGATGCCGCTGACGGCCATGGTGTCCACGGTCGTGCCTTGAGTCGTCGTCGGCGCGCCGGGAGGAATCAGCAGCAAGGGGCTCTGCGAGAACACGCTCGCAATCGACGGCGGCGCGCCGCCCAGCGACGAGACGTCGAGCGACCACGAGTTCAGCGAGCCGTTGTCCGCCAGCGCGTCGTCGGCGATCGTCAGAGTCCACGTCCCGTTCGGGTTCTCGCCCCGGAAGGCGGTCAAGCGTCCTTCCGGCGACATCGGATTCGCGAGCGTCAGGTTGGCGTAGACGTGGTCCGTGCACGGGTCGTTGGTGTTGTCGTCCCACCGCGTGCCGTTGAATACGTCGTCGTTGGCGCCGCCGTTGTCGGTCGAGATCGTCACGACCGTCCCGGCCGGCGAAGTCAGGGTCATGTCGATGTTCGCCGCCGCCGTGTGGGTGATCGCCGTGTCGAGATCGACGTCCCAGAGGAAGGCGCCCATCCCGGACACGCTCGTCGTGTACAGCGTGGGGACTTTCGCCGGTGCGTTGAGGTCGTTGATCGGTCCGGGCGTTCCGGGGTAGCTCACGGGCCCCGTCGGGAACACAGGCGACCCCGCCGTCGAGATGTTGAGATCCCAGCGGGTGAGCACGCCGACATCGCCGAACTTGTGGTCGATGATCTTCAACGTCCACGTGCCGGTGGGGTCTTCGCCGAGGAATCGGTCGAACCCGCCCTCGGGCTGCATGCTGGGCACCACGACCAGATTCGTGGTGACGAAGTCCGTGGCAACGTTCGGTGAGTTTGCATCCCACAGCGTGCCGTTGAACACATTGTCGTCGCCCGCGCCGTTGCCGGTCGTGACCATGGCGACCGTGCCGAGCGGGGAAGTCAGCGTGATGTCGAGGTCCGATGTAAAGGTGTGCTGGATCTCGCAGTAGAACGTCAGCCTGGTGATCCACGTGCTGGCTCCGCTGACCTGCATCGTTCTTGCCAACGTGCCGAACGTCGTATTCGGCGCGCCCGGCGGGATCGAGAGCGGAGCGTTGTCGGAGAAGTTGAACGACGGAAACAGCGGCGTGAAATTCAGCGTGCTGATATCGAGCGACCAGATGTTGAGGAAGCCCGAGTCCGCGGCAGCGTCGTCGATGATCGTCAGCGTCCACGTCCCGTTGGGGTTCTCGCCGCGGAACTTCTCCAGCCGACCCTCGGGTGCTAGCGGCGTGGCGGTGACGAGATTCGCATAGGTCTTGTCCGACGCGGTGTCGACCGCCGAGTCGTCCCACAGCGTGCCGTTGAACACGTTGTCGAAGGTGCCGCCGCAGTCGGTCGCGATCGTAACGACCGTGCCCAGGGGCGAGGTCAACGTGATGTCGAGGTCAGTGCAGCTTGTGTGGGTGATCCCGGTGACGAGGTTCAAGTCCCACAGGTACGTGCCTGCGCCGGAAACGACCGCCGTGTAAGTGCTTGTCGGAATGGGCGGCGTGATCGCTCCCGTTGTGCCCGCGAAGTTGAGCGTCAGCGGCGTGTCCGAGCAGGCCTGCGGCACCGCGAGGTAGCCGCCCGCGCCGCCGCTGGGTGCCGAGCCGAACAGATTGGCGGGATCGTCGCCGCCGAGTGAGGCGTTGATGGCCTTGTATCGTTCGACCTGCGGCTGGAGCTCGCGATCGCTCGCGAAGCGCTCCTTCGCGTTCCCGATCCTGGCGGCGAGGTCGCGCAGCTCCTGGTGCAGCGCTTCCTTCGTGTCCGTTGTGCCGCGTGGCGAATCCTTGTTCTGCTGCGCGACCGCGCCCGAGGCGAGGATCGCGAACGCGACGAGGGCGAAGTGACATTTGTGGATCGACATGGACGACTCCTGGAGAGTTGGGGTAGCGCTGCAGATCGAGGATTCCAGCGCGATTCGAAGCGCCGGCCGGTGGGAGCAATCTGCAGAACCCACAGTTGAGAGACCTGAAAAATCGAGTTCTTCGAGCAACTGCGAGGCGCTCGACGAGCCTCGCTCCTCAGGGATTGATCAACGACCGCACGCCATTGCTCAAGCTCGACCCACCGATGCTCTGCGGATCGCGCGACCAGTATTGGCAGAAGATCTCCGCGCCGGCGACCAGCGTGGGATCGGCTCCGCCATGAATGCGCGGCGTGAAGTCGAAGCTGAAGTTCCCGGTGCAGTCGACGCCCGTCGGACTGCCGTCGGAGTTCTGCGATGCGACGCGCTTGATCGGTGCGCTGACGCACAGCAGTCCGCCCTGGAAGGCCGTGGCGCTCGGCTTGTGCGAGTAGAGCAACAGTCCGGGCTTGTTGTTGAGCACGTTCGCGCACTTCACGAGGAAAGGCGCGGGCGAGGTCGCGCTCGGGCTTCCGCTGAAGCTCATCGCGGGTGTACAGCCCTGCGAGTTGATCTTGGCCGTGCAGTACGTCGACGGAGCGCAGGGAAACAGTCGGTAGCAGCGCAACGACCCGCAGTTGGCCGCCGGCGTGTTGGAGAGCGAGCCCGCGACGAGGAACTCCGCGAAGCCGTCGCCGTCGAGATCGCCGATCGACCCCAGCAGCTCGTCACCCAGTTTCTCCGTGTTGACTCCAGTCACGCCGACGAGGCGCACGCCGGTCGCGCCGGAGTAGACGCGGGCCGCGCCTCGATTGGCCCCGAACGGCACCACGGGGTACCTGGGCATGCCGACGAGCAGATCGCCGACGCCGTCGTTGTTGAGGTCTTCGGTGCCGCGCACGGCGGTGCCGAAGCCCCAGCCCAGCCCGGCGCCGATGCCTGCGGAGCCGCCGGTCAAGGTGTACAGCTCGAAGGGCGGCGAGTTCGCCGCGATCCTCGCGCTGGAGAAGACGATCACGCGACCGTCCTCCCGGTTCCCAGGCGAGAGCCAATTCGGACCGCCGACGACGAAGTCGGGCCTGCCGTCGCCGTCGTAGTCGCTGCTGGCGTCGACCGATTCTCCAAGGTGCTCACCCGCGACGTTGGAGAAAACGGAGAACAGGACGGAATTGGAAACGAGCGGATTCCAGACGACGAGCCTCCCCGCGTCGGTCAGGCCGCCCGGAGCGTCCTGCAGCGGCGAACCGATCAAGACGTCGGAGTGTCCGTCGCCATTCATGTCGAATCCGCTGGCGAGCGAAGTCCCGAAGCCGAGCTGACCTGTGCTCTGCACGTTGCTCATGTTGTTGAGCGACCCCCCGGCCAGAAGGGTGGAGGCATGCACGACGAAGACGTGGCTGGTCGACAACGTCGTGGTCAGTCCGCTGACTGCCAGATCGTCCATTCCGTCGTTGTCGACGTCGCCGATGTTGGCGATCGCCTGCCCGAGACAGCTCTGGAACACGCCCGTGGCGAAGCCGATGTGCTGGTGCAAGGCACCGTCGACGAGATACACGATCCCTTCGCGGTGTTGCTGTCCTGAGCTACTCGTGGAGGAGAAGTTCGGCGCGCCAACGGCGAAATCAGGCACGGAATCCCCCGTCACGTCACCGATGCTCGCCATGCTCGTCCCGAAGGCCTGGCCCTGCTGGAGGATCAAGGGAGTCAGCGACCAGAGGATGGTCAAGCCCGTGCCGGTCGCCAGATACGCGCCGGAGATGCAGTTGATCGCCCCCGAGGAGTTGCCGTTGACGGCTCCAATTGCACTGACCAGCACGTCCTGAAAGCCGTCGCCATTCTGGTCGCCGGCCAGAATCATGGCAGTGCCGAATTGATCTCCAACCGCGCCACTGACCGTGCGCAGGAGTTGTTGCGCCTGCGCCGATGCCGTCGAGATGCAGATGGAGAGCAGGAGGAGCTCGAGCTTCATGGGGGCTTCCTGGGTGAACGGGTGGGAGTGACCGAGGGCTTTGCACTCCAAAGCGACGCAGCCACGGTCAGCGAACAACGGCCGAGAGTTTTCTGAGGTCCAGGCCGCCGCCACGGGGAGCGATCTGGGAAGGCCGCGGGTAGGAGACTCGAAGAGTCGGATGCTTCGAATGCTCAGTCGGCGCTGTGCGCTCTCGCGCGGAACGCCGCTTTTCCTGTCGCCGCAGTCTCCGATCGGGAGATCGATGCCTGCGGTAGCCGTCCCCGCACGTGCCGAGACGGGGCCTACACGCCACTCCAACCCCATCGACCTATGAAGTTCTTCGATCTGCTCCGCGTCCTTCCCTTCGCAGTCTTCGCTCTTCCGGCGACTGCGCAAACGCTCCTGCAGACCTACAGGGGCAGCGTCGGTGACGAGTACGGCCACGCCGTTCTGCAGACCGCGGATCAGAACGCCGACGGCTACGTCGACCTGCTGATCGGCGCGCCGGGCTGGAATGGCGATCGCGGATACGTCCGCTGCCTCTCGGGCAAGTTCCTGGCGACGGGGACGGGCAGCTCCGAGCTGTGGACGCTCTTTTCGACAGCCAATGCCGGCGCGCGCTTCGGTTCGTCGATCGCCGAGGTGGGGA
>DATHET010000301.1:0-17571 GCA_035490315.1 Planctomycetota bacterium | reverse complement strand
TCGGAACCGCGGTGGCGCGCGGCTGCGGGATGATGCGCGACGTGATCCGCCATGCAGACGTCGGTGAAGAGGCACTCGGGACACGCGACGTGTTCCTGATGCAAGCTTCGCCGAGCACGCTGATCGCGCTCAGTCCGCTGTCGGTCTGGACGGCGCTCGGCGGAAGCGAAGACGTGCGATTCCACGTCGTCCAGGGCGGCCGGCGCACACTTGACTGGACGCGCTTGGCCGAAAACACCTTCTCGCTCGAATCACTCGACGAGCCCTTCCTCAGCCTGCCCTTCGAGGACGTGTTCCTCACCCGCGAGCTGCGCCCGGCGGAGCGCGTCTGGACCTGGAGCGGCTTCACGGTGCGCGCCACGCCGGGCTCCGACGGCAAGCTGCGTCGCGTCGTATTCGAGCTGGCCACCTCGCTCGACGATCCGCGCTGGCGCTTCCTCGTGTTCGACGGCGAGCGCCTCGCGCACCGACCGCCGCCCGCGATCGGCGAGACGCTGCGGCTCGAGCGCGGGTTCAAGGATCCATTCCTGCCTTGAGCGCAGTAGGCTGGGCCGTGTGCGCGAACTGCTGACGATCGTCTACGCCGATGAGGAGCTGCTCGTCGCAGACAAACCCGCGGGAGTCCTGACTGTCGCGAGCGAGACGGAGGGAGCCTCGCTCGAATCCCTGCTCGCGGAACAGGGCATGCCGGCGCGCGCCGTGCACCGTCTCGATCGCGACGTGTCCGGCTGCGTGCTCTGCGCGCGCGATCCGCGGATCGTCCCGGCCCTCGAGGATCTCTTCCGCGAGCGCAAGCTCCAGAAGATCTACTGGGCCCTGGCCCAAGGCCATGTCGAGCCGGCGAAGGGGCAATGGAAATTCCCGCTGCTCGAGGAGCGCGGCATGGCGCGGGTCTCGGCGCGGGGAAAGCCTTCGACCACGCTGTACAAGACTCTCGCGCGCTTTCCGCTGGCCACGGAGCTCGAGATCGAGCTGGTCAGCGGCCGCTACAACCAGATCCGAGTCCACGCAGCCCACGTCGGCCACGCCCTGGCGGGTGAGCGGAAATACGCGCGCGGCAAGGACGATCCGCTGCGCGCGCCGCGGGTCGCTCTGCACTCCTGGCGGCTGGAATTCGAGCATCCGACCAGCGGAGTGCTCGTCCGCGCACAGGCCGCCTTGCCCGACGACCTCGTGCGGCTGCGCGAAGCCGCAGTCCTGCTTCAGCGCGCCAGGAAACCGCGCTTGGAGAGACCGGGCTCGTAGTCGCGGACCACGCTCCGGTCGGGGACGCACAGGCGATCGCGCTTCTTCTTGTAGTCGACTCGCGAGAGCAGATCGCGGATCAGATTCAGGTGCGCCTGC
The DNA here is from genome assembly GCA_035490315.1 of Planctomycetota bacterium. Taxonomy (GTDB): domain Bacteria; phylum Planctomycetota; class UBA1135; order UBA1135; genus JADJQU01. Next base: position 16,227 of record DATHET010000301.1, on the reverse strand, counting down.
TTTTTCGAGTTGGCGCGCACGATGGTCCAGGGAGTTTTTTTCGTGTGCGTGCGCGCGAGCATCAAGTCGCGGGCCTTCGTGTACTGGTCGAATTTTCCAAGGGCTGCGGCGTCGATCGACGAGATCTTCCACTGCTTGAGCGGATCCCTGCGCCGCGCTTCGAGCCGCTCTGCCTGCTCGTCCTTCGTGATGTCGAGGTAGTACTTGAGCACCTGGATTCCCGAATCGATCAGGAGCCCTTCGAAGACCGGCGCGGCGTCGAGGAATTCCTCGACTTCCTGCTTCGTCGCGAAGCCCATGACGCGCTCGACGCCGGCGCGGTTGTACCAGCTGCGGTTGAACAGCACGAACTCGCCCGCCGCGGGCAGGTGTGCGGCGTAGCGCTGGAAATACCAGCTGGTCTGGTCGCGGTCCGTCGGCTTTCCCGGCGCGACGATGCGCGTTTCGCGCGGGGAGAGGTGCTCGGTGATCGCGCGGATCGTTCCGTCCTTGCCCGCGGCATCGCGGCCCTCGAGGATCACGAGCAACCGTGCTCCACGATCGATGTTGTGCTTCTGCAGCCGCACGAGCTCGATCCACAATTCATGGATCTCGCGTTCGTAGCGGCTCTTCTCGGAATCGCTCGCTTGTCCTGCTTTCTTGCGGTCCTTCTTCTTGCCCATGCCCAGAGCTTAGCGCCGATGTGCTTGACCGGAGCCTCTGCGCTGGCGAGGCTCGGCGAACCATGCAGATCCAAACGAGTCTCCTGTTCCTCGCCCTCCTCGCCCTGGCCCCGAGCGCACCGCCCGCGCAGAACGATCTGCGCGCTCGCTTCGAAGCCCTCGACGACAAGCACGACGTGGCCGGAATGGTGCAGCTGTGGAAGGACAACCCCGAGAACGCGTTGGGCGTGATCGATTCCTACCTCGAGGGCAGCCTGGCCAAGCTCGAGAAGGATCCGAAGGTCGATCCGAAGCTGCTGCTCGCGATGGAAGCGCGCGCCCTGCGCGGTGCCCAGGCCGCGGACCAGGCGTTCCAGACTTCGATTTTCGCCGACTACGCCGCTTCGTTCGCGAGCTGGAACGCGGCGGACCAGAAGAATTTCCGCGAGGGGCAGAAGCTGTTCCGCGAGGCGTCGAAGCTGCTCGGCGGCGGCTCGCACGAGGCCGGCCTCGAGAAGGCGCGCGCTTCCTTGGATCGCGCTCGGCCCCTGGGCGACTGGTGGGGGAGCGCCATGGCCCTCGGCGCCATGGCGAGCGCCGAGCTCGCCGCGGGAAAGCACGAGGCCGCGCTCGAATTCGCGAGCCAGGCGCGCTTGATCGACCACGACCTGCGCCTGGTCGAATCGGAGTACGACGACCTGGTCACCGCCGCGACGGCTGCCGAGGGACTGGAGCGCTGGGAGCGCGCGCTGGTGCTCGCCCAGACCGGAAAGGCGATCGCCGATCAGCGCAAGGACAACGCGGGCCAGACGAAGCTGGCGGAGCAGATCCAGCGCATCGAAGGCAAGCTCGCGGGCAAGTAGATGGCGAGCGGGCGCGCCGAAGAGCTCACTTTCCGCCAGCGGTCGCCGGCACCGGCACCTTCGTCATGTCGACCGGTTCCGGTTTCGCAATACGCAGTTGCGCGGGATCGTTCGCCTCGATCTCGACGCCGCGCGAGCCCTGCTTCATTTTCCCGCGGATCCAGAAGTAATTCTGGCGGTAATCGTCGTTGAGGTGCTCGAAGTCGAGCTTCGAGAACAACGCGCGCTTGTCCTTGGCGATCCGCACGCGCAGCGCCCCATGCTTGTCCTCGCAGCGCATCAACAGCGTCCAGTCGCCGTTGGATTCGTCGAACAGGCGATCGATGGTGCCGAAGACGTCGACTTCTCCGCCGCGGGCCAGCGCGGCTTTCAAGCTCGCCGGATTCTCCGCGTCGGCGACGGCAGCCGGTTCCTTGCGCTCGCGCTCGCGGAAATCGTCGATGGCGGCGGCGCGCGCGTTCCACCACGGCACCAGCTTCTCGTAAGGTCTGCGCGCGCTCGGCGCCCCAACTGTCTTCGGCACATTGGTCGCGGGATCCCAGATGCCTTTCTTCTTCTCGCGCGCGCGGTTCTGCGCTTCGACGAAGAGCTCGTGGGCCACCGGCGAATTGCCGTACTTGTTGAAATAAGGACTCTTGCCTTCCTCGACCAGCAGCAGATTGAAATCGCGGCCGTCGGGAAGGATCACGTGGCACAAAAGTCGCCCGTAGGCGTCGAGCTGCTCGCGGCCAGCGGGGAAGTACAGACCGACCTGCGCTCGCTTTTCGCCCACGGTCGAGGCCGCGAAGAAGTCCTGGGCCCACTTGGCGCATTCCTCGCCGAAGACCGTGCCCGGCTTGGAGGCCGAGCCCGTGTCGACCGAGAGCTTTTCCTCCGTGTCGACGCACAGGAGGCGCAGCTTGGTCTGCTTGCCGTGGTACTGGACCCAGATCGTGTCGCCGTCGATGACCCGGTCGATGTCGCACAAGACCTTCGGAACCCCGGGCGGATAGTGCGGAAGCACCTGCTCGGCTTGCCCGCCGCCTGCCTGGGCAGGAGCGGCGGGCGGCGTCTGCGGGAAAGGGAAGGGGAGCGCCGCGAGGGCGCACGCAAGAAGGAGTTTGTGCTGCATGGCTCTTCGGGCATTGTCCGCACGGGAGCGCGAGTTGTCGCGGATCGACTCAGAGTCTTTTCTGAGCCTTTTTCGCAAGTACCATGCGGGCATGGCCGAATCGTCCAAGACCTCGAATCCCGCCGCTGGCCCCGCGCCGACCGCAGGCGAGGTCTCGAGCGCCCAGCCGGCCGCCGCGAGCGCCGCTCGCCTGGACCCCGCCGCGGCGGCCTCGGTGCAGCTGCGCGGAGTGTGCGTGGCGCCCGGGCTGGTGCTCGGCCGCGTCCACCTCAAGGACCACGAATTGTCGCGGGCCTCGATCACCCGCGTGCCGCTCGAGGGCGTCGAGGTCGAGCTCAACCGCTTCCACCAGGCCCTGTCCGGCGCGCGAGCGCAATTGAAGGACTTGAAAGCGCGCCTCTCGGGCAAGGTCTCCGCCAACGATGCGCGGATCCTCGACACGCACGTGGCCTACCTGAAGGACTCGGTGTTCATCTCCGACGTCGAGAACCTGATCCTCAACGAGCAGCTCGCGCTCGAAGCCGCGATCTCGAAAGTGATCTCCGACTTCGATCGCATCTTCCGTCTGGTGCAGAGCGAGACCCTGCGCGAGCGCGCCGTCGACCTGCGCGACGTCGCGATCCGCGTGCTGCGCCAGCTCGAGCATCCCGCCCAGGGCCAGCCCGCGAATCCGCCGCCGCGCGACTACATCCTGGTCGCGCGCGAGCTGTCGATCGTCGACATGTTCAATCTGCACGGCGAGCACGTGCAGGGAATCCTGACCGAGGAGGGCGGCTTGACCAGCCACGCCGCGATCTTCGCTCGCTCGATGCGCATTCCGACGCTGACCGGCGTCAAGGGCCTGCTCGACAACGCGCGCGAAGGCGATTTCGCGATCGTCGACGCGACCGAGGGCCTGGTGCGCTTCAATCCCGATGAGCTCGTGCGCCAGCAATACCAGGCCGCGCTGGAAGCCCAGCCCTCGCTCGACGAGGAAGAATCCGGCCCGCCGGAATGGGCCTCGCGCGCCGCGCGCACTCACGACGGCGAGCGGCTTGTGATCTCCGCCTCCTGCGGCAATCTGCCCGAGGTGAACCAGGCCTTCGGGCTCGGGCTCGCTTCGCTCGGCCTGTTCCGCACCGAGCTGATGTACCTGGTCGACAAGGAGCCGCCTTCGCGCGAGGGCCTGATCGCTCACTACGCGGCGGTGGTCGCGGCGGCCCAGGGCAATCCGGTGACCTTCCGCCTGCTGCACGCCGATTCCAGCCTGGGCCTGGGCTATCTGCACGAAGTGCGCGAGCAGAATCCGGCCCTGGGACGCGCCGGAGTGCGAGCCCTGCTCGCGCGCGAAGCGATCCTGCGCCGCCAATTGCAGGCGATCCTGGTCGCGGCCTCCGGCGCGCCCGTGCGCATCGCGATCCCCTTCGTCAATGACTGCGCCGACGTGCGCCGCATCCGCGAGATCCTCTTCGAGGAGCGTCTGGTGCTGCGCAAGGGAGCCGAGTCCTTCCAGGAGCGCGTCGACATCGGCGTCGTGATCGAGACTCCGGCGGCCTTTCTCGGCGCCCACGATCTCGCGCGCGAAAGCGATTTCCTGATGCTTTCCCTCGATCAGACCGTGCAGTACCTGCTCGCCGCCGACCGCGAGAACCCGGCGCTGCAGACCAAGTTCGACGCCCTGCATCCCTTCGTGTTGCGCGCGGTGCGCTCGCTGGTCGAAGCCTGCGCCAGCGAGTCGAAACCCCTGTCGGTCTTTGGCGTCACCGCGGTGTCCGCGGCCAACCTGCCCTTCCTGATCGGACTGGGATTGCGCGAATTCGCCGTCGCGCCCGCGCACCTGCGCGATTTCCTCGCGCTGGTGGGGGAAGTCGACTCGCGGCGCGCGCGCAAGGCCGCCGAGTCCGCCGCGGCCAGCGCCTGCCCGACGGAAGCCTCGAGCTTCCTGCAGGGCTTCCGCCACGGTTATCTCGACGATTGATCGGGCGCTGAGCGGGATGGTCGCGACGCTCGCCCGTTACGACACGACGCGCGGCGCTTCGCGAACGATGTTCGCCTGCATCCCGATCGCCTGAGCGCCGGCGCTTTCGAAGCCGGACACCATCGCTGCAGCGATGCGTGCTTCTTCGCCGCGCGCGCAGATCGCGAACATTCCCGAGCCCGAGCCGGAAATCATCGCGGCCCAGGCGCCGGCTTCGCGCGCGCGATCCAAGGCTTCGCGGCCGCCGCGAATCAGCGGCAATCGATAGCGTTCGTGCAGCCGATCTTCGCTTCCCGCCGCGATCCATTCGCGATTGCCGAGACGCATTCCCTCCAGCAAGGCCGCGAGTCGGCGCGGATTCTCCACGGCGTCGCTGAACGCGACCGACTTCGGCAACAGCGCACGCGCACGCTCGGTTTCGAGCGCCGTGTCCGGCCAGGCGATGGCGAATCCCAACGATTCGTGCACTACGCTTTCGATCACGAGCGCGCGCGCATCGACGAGAAAAGAAAGCGTGAAGCCGCCGAGCAGCGCAGGCGTCGCGTTGTCCGGATGTCCTTCGAGCGCGATGCATTCGGCGAGCAGCGCTTCGCGCTTCGATGCTGTCTTCAGCAGCGAATCGGCGAGCAACACGCCGGCGACACTGGCTGCGCCGCTCGAGCCGAGGCCGCGACCGACGGGAATTTCGCTTTGCGCGCGCAGCACGAAACGCCGCGGATCGACACCGCGCGCTGATGCTGCTTTCGAAAATGCCGCGACCAGACGATTCGAATTTCCGCGCGGCCAATCGCCGCAACCCGCTCCCAATTCGAGTTGCAATTCGCGCGCGGCGCTTTGCTCGCGCAATTCGACTTCGAGAAATCGATCGAGCGCGAGACCCGCGAGATCGAATCCGGGCCCGAGATTCGAAGTCGACGCGCTTACTTTCACCCGCCGCGGACTGTGCTCCATGGGGCGATTGTGTCGGCGGCCGGCGAGCGGCGATAGCAAGGCGTTTTCCCGCTTTTGAGACGGAAACGAGAGGGACGAACGAACCGAACCTATTGTGCTTGTGGGACTTAGTTCCACCAGATACGGTGGCATTCCGTCCGGAACCGGGGGCTTGCTCCTCCCTTCGAGGTGGAACGAGACTCCGAACCCTTCCGGTTCGCAAAGTCCTTGGCGCGCCAGTGAGACTGACCTGTTCGGGTCGATCCGCTCTCCGCGCCGCACGCTCGCTCGGGCTTTTCCGACGAGCCATCGTGGAGGTACATCGTGATCGACGAGAACGTGGTGGCTGAGAAGGATCGCTTCTATTCCCGACTGTCGATGATTCCGGGCGTTCGCCCGATGCATTCGATCGGTGATTGGATCCTGCTCCAGTGCGAGAAACCGCAGGATCTGGCCCGCCGAGTCGCGCGCCGTTTGGACCCGACGCTGGTCAGCGTTCCGCGCCACATCGAAGGCGTCGTGCGAGTCATCGTCTCCGATCCGAAGACCAACGAGCGCCTGCTGCGCACCATCCGCGAAGCAGTCGCGTAAAAGGCCCGCTACAAACGGGCTCTTGAGCAGGCAAGGACCGCGGGAACGCATGGAACCCGCCGGCGGATAAGCTGGCGGCCATGAGACTCATCGCCTGCGCTGTCGCCAGTTCCCTGCTTGCCGCCTGCACGATTTCCTTCGTCTGCGCGCAGAAACCGGAAGGACCGTCCAGCCCCGCGATCTCCGCAGCCGACCTGCGCCGGCAGGTCGAGACTCTGGCGTCGGATGCGATGGAGGGTCGCGCGACCGGCACTCCCAAGGCCATGGAGGCCGCGCGCTACCTCGCGAGCGAGCTCGCGCGCATGGGGCTCGAGCCCGGCGGCGAGGATGGCACCTGGTTCCAGAAGGTGCCGATGGGCAGCACGGAGTACCTGGAGATCCCGCAGCTCGAATGCGTCGGGACCGACGGGGCCAAGATCGCCGCTGTCGGCGGGGTCGACTTCGAGCTGACCGACGGCGGCTGCGAGCGGCGCGAGCTCGCGGTGGTGATCGCTGCCTCGGCGGCCGAGATCCCCAAGCAAGCCGACGCGAAGGCCGCCCTGGTGCTGCTCAGCGACAAGTCCAAGGACCGCTCGCAGTGGCTGGAGACCGCGGGAGTTCCCGGCGGCGCCGGCTGGGGGCTCCTGATCGGCCTGGGTTCCGATAAGCCCGGAATCTCTCCGATGGACGAGCCGCCGCGCTCGCGCTCGCGCCTGCCCGGGCCTGCGCCGCGGATCACGGTCCGCGGCAAGCTGCGCCAGGCCTTCGTCGAGCGCAAGATCGCCAGATTGAGCTACGAGGCGCCGATCCTGTCCAACGTGCTCGAAGCGGTCAACGTGATCGGCAAGATCAGCGGCGTGGGGACGACCTCGAACAAGGCGATCGCCGCCGAGGTGATCGAGTTCAGCGCCCACTACGATCACCTGCCGCCGGTGAAGAACGCGGAAGCGGGCCAGGACAGGATCTACAACGGGGCCGACGACGACGCTTCGGGCTGCGCGGTGGTGCTCGAGCTGGCCGAGGCCTTCGCGCACGGCTCGAAGCCGGCGCGCACCCTGCTGTTCTTCTTCGCCACCGGCGAGGAGATCGGCCTGGTCGGGTCGAGCTACTCGCTCGACCATCCGCTGGTGCCCCTGGACAAGATCGTGCTCGACCTCAACTTCGAGATGCTCGGCCGCCCCGATCCGGAGGTCGTGGCTCCGGCCCGCATGTGGCTGACCGGTTTCGAGCGCAGCGATCTCGGCGAGGCTCTCCAGCGGGCCGAGGCACCGGTGGTTCCCGACATGCGCCCCAAGCAGGGCTTCTTCCAGCGCTCGGACAACTACGCCATGGCCTTGAAGGGCATCGTCGCGCAGACCCTCTCGTCCTTCGGGTTGCACGGGGATTACCACAAGGTCTCGGACGAGCCCTCCACTCTCGACTACGCGCACATGGAAGCCTGCGCCCTCGGGGCCTTCGCGGGATCGCGGTCGATGGTGGACGGAACGTTCCGGCCGACGTGGCGCAAGGGCATGGATCCTTCGAAGCCAGAGGAAAAACCAGCGCCGGGGGAAGTGCCGAGGGGCAGTCCAGAGGGGCCTCTGAAAAAACCCGGCGGGGGATGAGCAAGAGAGATCTCGCGCTTTCGAGCGCGGGCCCTATGCTCTTCGCGCTCCAGATCCAAGGAATGCGATGAGTGCAAGCACCAAGAACAGCCGAGCTGGAGCGCCGAAGCAGCGCACACAGGCGGCATCGAGCCTGTCCAAGACCCAGAGGGCCGCCGCGCGCGTCGAAGGCGGCAAGGTCCTGCGCAAGCCGGCCAGGAAGAAAAAAGCGCGCTCGAAGAAGCAGCGCTTCACCGCGAAGACCGCGGACAAGTACGAGCTCTACCAGCTCGCCGTGCAGTCCGCCGACACGGACGTCGCTTTCCATCGCAAGCTGTTCCGCACGCTGCGCGGCCGCGAGCCGCTGCATTTCCGCGAGGATTTCTGCGGGACGGGGCTCCTGTCGTCGGAATGGATCAAGCTCTCGAAGCACCACACCGCCGAGGGCTTCGACATCGATCCCGAGCCGGTGGCCTGGGGCCTCGCGCACAATTTCGACCCGCTGGGCGAAGCCGCGTCGCGCTACACCGTGCACCTCGACGACGTGCGCGCCAAGGGCCGCAAGCCCGCCGACGTGCGCGTCGCGCAGAATTTTTCCTACTACTGCCTGACGACGCGTGCGGAACTGCTCGAGTACTTCAAGGCGGCGCGCGCGGATCTCGGACGCGACGGCATCTTCGTGATCGACCTGTACGGCGGCAGCGAATCGGGCGACGAGATGGAGGAGAGCCAGCGCTGCGCGGGCTTCCACTACATCTGGGAACAGGCCGAGTTCTGGCCGGGAACCGGCGAGTACCTGTGCTACATCCACTTCCGTTTCCCCGACGGAACACAGATGCGCAAGGCCTTCACCTACAAGTGGCGCCAGTGGTACTTGACCGAGCTGCGCGACATCCTCGAGGACGCGGGCTTCGCCAAGGTGATCAGCTACTTCGAGGGCACGGCGAAGGACGGCGAGAGCGGCGACGGCAATTTCCGTCCGGGCAAGCGCGGCGAGAACTGCGCCTCGTGGATCGCCTACCTCGTCGCGCTGAAGTGAGCGCTACTCGACCACCAGCTTCGCCGACTTGACCACGCCGCCCTCGACCTCGAGCACCCAGGGCGTCTGGACCATGTAGCCGCGCGGCAGGGGCGGGAGACTCGCCTCCATCATGATCGGCGGGTACTGGTGCACCTGCCTGGCGTTTTCCTCGTTGTCCTCGGGGATGTGGATCAGGACGTAGAGTTTCGCCGCGCGCTCGGGATCGGCGGCGATGTCCAGGAACTCCTTGGCGCAGTGCTCGCAGGTGATGCGGTAGAGGATCCAGGTCGCGTCCTGCGGCAGGGTGTCGACGTCGAGATAGGCCCCCAGCGTCGTCTCGCGCAGCGGCTTGCCGATCCAGCTCGGATTGCGATCGTTGGGATCGTCCGGATTGAGCACCTGGAACTCGGGCAGTTTCTCGGGCAGATGCCAGGCCTGCCCCGGCGCTACCACCGCCGGCACCACCGGTAGCTTCTCATTCTTGAAGGCCAGGAAGGGCGCGATCCAGGCCACCGCCAGCGCCGGAATCAAGAGGCCCCAGCGCACCGGCTTCGCCGGCAGGTAGATCCAGGGCCGGTTCGTCAGCATCAGCATGAGACAGACTGCGTCGATGAACATCATCGTCCCCGGTTTGATCTTGATCGCGCCGCCGAAGCAGCCGCACGAGGTCGCGCCTTGCGCGATCATCGTCACCAGCATGGCGATGAACAGCGTGAACAGGGCGGTGAGCAGAGGCCAACCCCAGCGCGGTCTGAGGAAAGCGATGAACACGATCGAGAGCTCGATCGCGATCACGAGCTGGAACTTCAGGCCGAGGTCCATCGAGCCCAGGAAATCGCGCACCATGACCGGCAGGTCGCTGGGCGAGCCCTTGACGAGCTTGATCAGGACCACGCTGAAGACCCACAGCGCGGCGGCGCGGATGGTGGCCGACGCGAACAGGCCGCGAGCCACGAAGTTCTCTTTGTCCACCACGCGTCGTGAGAATGTCCCGAATACGCTCATGGCTTGCATTCTGCCAGGAGACTCCAGGCACATTCCAGCTAAGCTCAGGGCGTTTGAAGCGGCGCAAGTCCCACTCGAATTCGAAGGCCTGGTCCAGCGCCAAGGATCTTTTCTGGCCGGGCGTGGTGCTGCCCAAGGATCAGTGGGTTCGCACGCGGCTTTCGCTGGGTGACCGCGGGACGAGCTTCGACTGGCAGCGCTCCTTCGGCCGCGACGCCAGGCGCGTGCTCGACCTGGGCTGCGGCAATGGTTACTGGCTGGTGCGCTCCGGCCTCGCGCGGCCCGAGGTCGATCACCTGGGGATCGAGCTCGTCCCGCCGGCGCTGCGCCTGGGAAGTCTGCGCGCCGGCCAGCGCGGTCTGTCCCACGTCAAGTTCGCCTGGGGCGACGCGACGGAGTTCGTGGTCGAGCGCTGCCCGCCCTGCAGCGTCGACGAAGTCCATCTGTATCACCCGCAGCCTTATTACGAAGCGGGAAAGATCGCGCGGCGGCAATTGACGCCGGAAGTCATGGCCGCGATCCACCGCGTGCTGCGGCCGGGCGGTCAATTCGTCTTCCAGACCGACAACCCGGCCTACATGGCTTACGCGCGCCGCATCGTGCCGTCTCTGTTCGATTTCCACGAGCGGCACGAGCCCTGGGAAGACATGCCGCGCGGGCGGACTTTGCGCGAGATCGTCGCGCGCTCGCAGGGCCTGGCGATTTTCCGCGCGCTGAGCACGGCCTTGCCCTTGAGCGACGAGGAGCGCGCCTCGCGCGTCGCCGCGCTGCCGCAACCTGAGTTCGACGCCAACAAGTCGAAACGCTGAGCGCTACTCGGGATCGCGCGGGTGAGCCTCGTGGGCCATGCGCTCGGCGAGCTCCACGCCGAGCCAGCCCTTGACCGAGCTGTGCGCGAAATACAAGACCGGCGTCGAGCCCACGGCGATCGCGAACTTGTAGACGTAGTTGGTCGTCGCCACGGCAAGCGCGGTCGCCATCGGCCAGGGCGAGCCGCCGCTCACCATCGGCAGCACGACGAAGGCGAGCACGATCACGACATAGCTGTCGATCCACTGGCTGACGATGGTGCTGCCCTGCGAGCGCAACCACAGCAGCCGGCCGCCGGTGCGCCTGCGCAAGTACGTGAACACCTGCGCGTCCAGCCACTGGCCGATCAGGAAAGCGACCATGCTCGCGACGACGATCGACCAGGTCTGTCCCAGGGCAAGCGAATACGCGTCCTGGACCTGCTGGTGGGTGATGCCCGGCGTGAAGCTGCGCGCGGGGACGCGGATCGCCGCCTGCACGACGATCTGCAGGATCGCATTGACGGCGAGGGCCAGGAACGTGAACTGGCGCACGATGCGCTTGCCGAAGAACTCGTTGATGACGTCGGTCAGGATGAACGTCAGCGGGAAGGCCAGGATTCCGGTCGTGGCGACGAACTCCGTGTCGCTGAATCCAAGGCTCGCCGGGCTCAAGCCGAAGAGCGTGAAGTGAAAGAGCTTGGCGCCGAGCAGCTCGGCGGTGACGAAGAAGCCGATGAACAGCGTCAGCAGGATCAGGAGCAGCAGCTCGCGGCGGTCCGTGGGTCTTTTGCCGGGAGAAGTGTCCATCAGGGGATGCACTTGTAGAGCGGCGAGGACATCGCGGCAACGAATCCTTCCGCGCGATTCGCTGGACCAGAATCGATTCGGCGGGATTCTTCGATCCGGTGCGGCGTCCGAAGCGGGGTCACCCTTCCGGAGAAGTTTCCACCATGAAGATTTCCATGCTCGTCCGTTCCAGCATCGCCCTCACCGTGCTCGCGCTGGCGGTCAGCGCTTTTCAGCAGCCGCTCGCGAGGAAAATTCCCGTCGCGCCGGCGGGTCAGATCACCACGCTCTACGCGAGCGATCCTCTCGAGTGCTCGCTCGATCTGCGCACGGGCCAGCCGGGGCTGATCGCGCACAACGGGCAGGTGTTCAACCGCGACAGCCACGTCACCATGGGCTACTACCCCGACAGCCTGGCGGTCGCCATCCAGGGTGGCGACACGGGCGCGATCGTCGATCTGGGGACGCTGCAAGAGGCTGCAAAGGCGAGCTCGATGCAAATCACCGGCAACGGCGGCAATGTGTACGTCGCGATGGAGCTTCCCTGGGTGCGCGAACATCCCGGGCTGCAGGAAACGACGAGCATTGCCCACGCGCCGATCCAGGCCGGGCACCTCTACCTCGGCCGCATCGCCAGCGAGGGCGAGCCGGATCTCTTCGCCAAGCTGATCGTGCTCGATTTCCGACCTGGGGAGAGCGTGACACTACGTTGGCAGCTTCTCGACGAGTGAGTCGGTCAGGTCCAGGGAGTGCAGTCTCCCTGGCTCCAACTATTTCGTCGGCGGCGGCAGGACCTTGACGTCGAGCTGCGTGCCGAGCCAGACGCGCTGGCGAGCCGTCACGAAATCGCTCTCCTGAGCCGTGTAGATGCTCGGCACGAACTTTTGCGGATTGCGGTCGACGAGCGGGAACCAGGTGCAGTGGATCTGGAGCACGATCCGATGTCCGGGCTTGAAGGTGTGCAGCACGTCCTGGAGCGTCAGGTTCACGGTGGTCTCCTGACCCGAGACGAAGGGCTCTGGTTTCGAAGGATCGTTGCGAAATCTCCCACGCATCACCTCGCTGCGAACGAGCATCTGGAAACCGCCGAGATGCTCTCCCGCGCTGAGTGCGTCCGCATCCTTCGGATCCACGGCGTCGCCGGGGAACTCGTCGATCAGCTTCACGATCCAATCCGAGTCCGTGCCCGAGGTCGAGACTTGCAACTTGGCGAGGATCGGGCCGGCCAGCGTGACGTCCTCGGTGATGACGTCGGTGCGATACGTGAGCACATCCGGCCGTGTCGCGACGAAGCGCTGATCATCGGTCATGTATTCCTTCGTCATGCCGACCGCGATCGAATCCGTGAAAGGAACGGGGTGCGCAGGATCGCTGACGAACTCATCGTAGCGGCGATGCTCTCCCTCATTCCCGTCGTAATGCGTGCCGCTGAAGTACCCGCCGGGAAACAGTGATCCGTCGAGCGGCGTGAGCGTGAGCGACGCGACATTCTTCGGCGGCCACGCATCGAAGCTGCGCCAGGCATTCGCCCCCGTATCGAAGACATTCGCCTCCGCCGGCAACGGAAGCTCCGTGTCCTTCAGGAAATGCTCGAAGAACGCGAGCTCCATGTCCTTGCGGTAGTGCAGCGACGACTTCTCGCCGAAGCGCGCATTCCCGAGCCGATCTCCATCCGACCGCGCCCATCCGCCGTGAGCCCACGGGCCCATCACGAGCACGTTGTAGATCCCAGGATTCTGCTGCTCGACCGCCCGATACGTGTTCAGCGCGCCATACAGATCCTCCGCATCGAACCACCCTCCGACGATCATGACCGCCGGCGCGACATGCTTCAGATGCGGCAAGAGATTGCGCGCGCTCCAGTACTCGTCGTAGTTCGGATGCGCGACGATCTCGTTCCACATCGCGACCTCATCGTGGAACCACTTCGCGTTGACATTCGCCATCGATCCAAGCTCGAGGAAGAAGCGATACCCATCCGGCGTTCCATGCTCGAGCTTGAACGATCGACTCGCCGTCGGCTCCGGCCGCGGTCTGCCGAAGCTGGCCAGGAAATTGAACGCGTGCGGCAGGAAAAGCGCGCCGTTGTGGTGGAAATCGTCGTACCACCAGTCCGCGATCGGCGCTTGCGGCGACACGGCCTTCAACGCGGGGTGCGCGTCGATCATTCCCGCCGACGCATAGAAGCCCGGATAGCTGATGCCCCACATGCCCACGTTGCCGTTGTTGCTCGGCACGTTCTTGACCAGCCAGTCGATCGTGTCGAAAGCGTCGCTCGACTCGTCGATCTGCGCCGGCGTCTGCTTGCCTTCGACGTGCGGCCGCATGTCGAGGAAAACGCCTTCGCTCATGTACGCCCCGCGCACGTCCTGCACCGCGACGGTGTAGCCCTTGTCGTGGAACAGCGCGGTCGGCCCGAGGCTGTCGGGAAACTCGCTCGCTCCGTACGGGCTGCAGGAATACGGCGTGCGCTTGAGCAGGATCGGATGCTTCGCGCTCGCGTCCTTCGGCTCGTAGAGGCTCGTGAAGAGCTTCACGCCGTCGCGCATCGGGACAAGCACCTCGCGCTTGGTGTAGTGAGCGGCGATCCATTCCTTGGCCGTAGGCTCTTGCGCGCACAGCGCCGGGACGAAGAACAAGACGACGCACGAAGCAGCTTGGATGCGCATGGCGGCGCAGGATAACGACATGCCTGGGCCCGAGACTATTCGGGTGCCAGCTCGAGACTTGCGCGAGGCTGCGCTGCGTCGAGGACGACGGTCGTGGCCGAGCCCACCCGGGTCCACACGCTTGGATCCTCCTGGCTGCGCATCTCGAGCCACACCTCCCAGGTCCCAAGCGGCAGCCCCGCGAACCTGCCGAGAGCGCGGTCGGCTTCGTCGAAGCGCAATGCGTCGCGAGTCCGATCCGGCCCACCGGGAGGGGCGATCGCCACGGCCCAGATCGATCCGGGGCCAACACGAGCGCGTTGGATCGTTGCGCTGACCGCGCCCGGGTCACCGATCACCATGCGCAAGAAATCTTGTCGCGTGTCGTGCAGCAGGCTCGCCTTGCCCGCGGGTCCCATGACCGTGATCAATGCAATTCCGGTGGGCAATCCGTCGATGCGGTAGCGACCGCGGCTGATCCGGGTGCCGAGCTCGGTCGCGAGACCGTCCGTTGAAGCCTGGAGATGCTGATTCTCCTCGATCAGCTTGCCGTCGGGCGATACGAGCTCGACTTCGATGCTGCGCCCCTTCTCGAGCACGATCTCGAACGTGCCCGGAGGGATCGGGTGAACGCTCAGCGACTTCGACGCGAATCCTTTCGCCTGCGCGAGCAGGAAAACGCGATCCCCGTAGATCGAAACGATCTCGGCTTCGCCCGCGTCGTCGACACGGTGTTCCTTCAGGCCCCACTGGTCCTCGCCGAGGTCGGAATCCGCTTCGGCCACCGACACGGTCGCCCGCGACAGGGGAGCGCGGTCGGGGCCGAGCACGCGCACGCGCAACGACTTGCCCTCGTCGTCGAGCCGCAGCATGACCCGCCGATGCTCGCCGGCGAAGAGCGGCGCGACGTCGACCGAGCTCATTTCCGCTCCGTTCCTCTGTTGCAGCACCGCGTGCAGCATCTGGTTGGGAGCCACGCCGGAGAAGATCCAGCGCCCGTCGTAGTTCGGCTCGATCAGGCTTCGCCGCCGGCCTCCCATGAATCCGTCGCGGCGAGCCTCTTCGGCCGCGCGGATGCGATCGCCCGCGGGACCCTCGTCCTGGAAGACCGGACCGTTGGCGCTGAGCGACACACGCAGGTCACGCTTGCGCTCGCTGTCCGTCGCGATCTCGAACTCGAGGATCGTCGACTTGCGCAAGCTCACGATCGCCTCGGTCGCGTCCTGCGACAAGGGAACGAATTCGGGGAGGTACTCCTGGACCATCACGAGGATCCCATCGTCGCCGGATTCGAGACGGTAGACGATTCGTCCCGCCGTATCCGTGTAGGCCTCGGGCCACTTCGCCGAGGGCCAGGCTCGGACCATCGCGTCCTTGACCGGATTGCCAAGCTCGTCCTGCACCAGGACGTTTACCTCGCGCGTCTTGGCGACGCTCAGATCGCCGAGGTCCCAGATGCCGCGAGGATCGACCGGCCAATCGGGCGTGTAGGTGCGCGATCCCGCGCCGCCGGCGAGAGAGACTTCGACCAGGAGCTGATACTCGGGCGAGGGCAGGAGGTCGATCGAATAGCGAGCCTCGAAGTCGGCGACGCTGTCGAACGTCCGTTCGATCCGAGGCCAGCGTTCGATCTTGGGATACAGGGGATCCGGACTTTTTTGGGGATCCAACTCGCGACCGGTCACCGCCACGGGCGCGCCCGGCACCGGATTTCCTTCGAGGTCCACGACTCGCAGACGCAGCTCGAGCCCTTCGACGAGCTGGAGCTGAAGACCGCCCTGCGGTGCCGCAGCGAGAACGCGTCGCTGCGGCGTTTTTCCCGCGCCGTTGATGAAATACGGCTCCTGCCACGTGATCTCACCCGAGTCCGAATCGTGGAGTCCGCGGAACGAGAAGGCTCCGTCGGTCTGGGTGCGCGCAGTCAACGAGATCCGCCCAAGGCGGGCGCCACCGAGAGCCTGGAACACCGCGGTGGGCAGGGCCGGAATTCCGCGGTTGAAGCTGAGCTCCATCGAGTGATTCGGCGCCGCGCCATCGACGAGCACGCGGCCCGAGAGGGTCAGATCGTCGACGAGCACGACCCTGCGCTCGCCGCTGCCCAGCTCGATCGGGCCGCGCGCGAAGGCCCAGCCAGGCGCGAGGAGCGCGTATTCCGCCGAGCCCTCGCCGCCTTCGAGGACCACGGCGCCGCGCGCATCCGTCGTGCCGCTGTCGAGCACGGAATCGCTGTGGAAAATCGCGATGGCCGCGCGGCTCACCGCCGTCCCTTCGGGATCGAGGATCTGGACGGTCAGCCGCTTGCGCGATGCAGCCTTCGGCTT
>DATHET010000300.1:0-35312 GCA_035490315.1 Planctomycetota bacterium | reverse complement strand
GGATTCGTCGGGGCCTACTCGGTGAGTTGCAAGTTCCCGAACGACGTCTGCAGGCGTTGGCTCGAGCTGCACACGCTGCGCACCGAGATGGTGGAGCGCAATCTGTACCTCGTGCTGATCAACGTGGAGCGCTACTCGCACACGACGGCCAGCCAGGGTGACTTGATCCAGGAGGGCTCGGCAGCGCTGTTCCGCGCTGTCGACGGTTTCGACTGGCGCCGAGGCCTGTACTTCCGCACCTACGCGGTGCACTGGCTCAACCAGGCCTTCCGCTCCTTCCTTTACAACTTCACCAACACGGTTCGGGTGCCTGTCTATCTCCAGAAGGCCCTGAAGCACGTCAACGACGCCAAGAATCGCCTCGGCGACTCGAAGGCCAGCGTGGAAAAGATCGCGGAAGAAGCCCAGCTCGGCGAGAGCCTGGTTGCCGCGGCCCTGTCCTCGGTGCGCTCCTCGCGTTCCATCGACATGGCTTTCGATGACGACGGCGAGGGCGGCCGGCTCAAGGATCTTCTCCAAGCCCAGGCGGGCGAGGACGGGCCCTACAGCACGGCGCTCGAGGACGTCTCGCTCGAGGACAGCCTCGGGGAAGCTCTGGATCGCCTCTCGGACCGTGAACGCTACGTGGTGACCCTGCGCTTCGGCGTGGGCGTCGAGCGCGAGCACACGCTGGCCGAAGTGGCCGCCAAGCTGGGCGTCTCTCTCGAGCGCGTGCGCCAGATCCAAGTCCGCGCGATCAACAAGCTGCGCAGCCCGCAGCTGCGCAAGGTGGTCGATCCCTTCCTGAACTAGGAAGCGCATCGGCGTCCGACACGACCGCCCCTGCCCGAGTCATCTCGAGCAGGGGCGGCTTCGTTGGGTGAATCGCTCTGCTGTACCTCGGTTAGGATCGGATCGCCTCCGCCGCGGAGCGGGAGCCGCCCATGAAACGCTCGATCACGCTCGCGATCGTCCTGGTGCTCGCCGGCCTGGGTCTGGGAGTCCTTTGGCTGTTGAGTGGAGGGGTAGCGGCCGGTAGCTCCGAGCCAGTGGAGATCCCGCGCGAGACGCAGCTCGCGAGCCCGCGGACGGCGAACAATCCCGTCGAGCTCCTGTTTCCATCAGCGCCCGCCTTCCTCGAGGACGAGCCGACACCGCCGAAGCCCGAAGTCTCGAGCCAGCGACGGCCCGCCAGGCCACCGCCGCCGCCGGACTACGCGGCCAGGTACCGCGACTGGCCGTTCCTGAAGTTGAGCGAGCGAGCCACGACCCTCGAAGCGAGCTTGAAGTCCGCCCAGAGCGCACGCTTCGACGCGCTCCAGGCGCGATTCGACCAGCTCTTCGAGGCTCGCGAGTACGGAGCGCGGATCACAGAGGTCGGCAGGGCCTTCGAGGGAGTTGAATTCAAGCTGGGCCGCCAGCAGGCCTATTCCGCGCGTACGGTGGAGCTGCCGAACGGATCCTTCGTGATGCACGTGCTCGAGTTCTGTCCCGCCGAGGAGCCGGCGACCGCTCACCTCGTCGAAGAGCTCGCGTGGCTGCGCTGCAAGCTGAAACCTTGAGAGGGCGCGCTACTGGCGCTCTTTCGCGAAGACCCAGCGGAAGATCTCGCCCATTTTCGGCGGCTTGCCGGTCATCAGGATCCCGACGCGGAAAACCTTGGCCGCGGCGAAGGAGGCGACGACGACCGAGACCAGCAGCAGGGCGGTGGTCGCGACATACTCCCAGGTTTCCGGCGGTCCCGCGGCGCGATTCATCATCACGAAGGGCGTGAAGGGCGGGATGAAGGACAGGACGCGCGCGAGGGTGCCGTTGGGATCCTGGCCGACCGGCATCATCGCGAGCAACGGCAGCATCAAGAGGACCATGATCGGCGACATCAGGTTCTGCGCTTCCTTGATGCTGTTGCAGGCCGAGCCGATGCCGACCATCATCGATGCGTAGAGCAGGAATCCGAGCAGGAAGTACACGACGAAGGACAAGAGGAAGCTCGGGTCGCTGATCAGGATCGTCAAGTCGACGTCGCCCGGGAGGTCCATCAGGGTCGGAGCGAGCTTGAGCCCGACCAGGAAGAATGCGACCCAGCACACGATCGTGGTCAATCCGGTCGCCGCGATACCCAGGATCTTTCCGGTCATCAATTCCAGCGGGGAAATCGAGGACAGGAGCACCTCGATGATGCGGTTGGACTTCTCCTCGATCGTGTTGGTGAGCAGCAGCTGCGCGATGGTGAAGATCGAGACCCAGAGCAGGTAGACGAAGACCAGCGGCGCCCACTGGCGGATGATGTCCTTGGTCGAGACCTCTTTTTCCTGGCCGTGCTCGTCGATCTGCTTCTCGTCGAAATGCACGGGCGCCTGGATGCGCCGCGCGACGTCCGGGTCGATCTGTTCCTTGTCGAAGCGCCGCGCCTCGATCTCCTCGGAGGAAAGCCGCGCGATCCACTCGCGCAGGTCCTGGTCGGTGCGGTTGTTGGAGACGTACTTGAAGCCGTCGTTGCTGTCCAAAGGCGTCGGGCCGAGCACGAAGTAGGCGAAGAGGCCGCGCTTGCTCTCCATCTGCGAGCGCGCCCAGGCTTCGGGGTCGGCCTCGCCCGCGGGAATCTCGACGCGCTCGTAGCGCTCGCGCTTGATGCCGGCCTTGAACTCGCGCGCCTCCTGGGGCGACAGCGTCGAGAGCCAGGTGAGCATCTCCATCATCTGCGCGCCGATCTCCGATCTCTGCTCCGGATCGCCAGCCTTCGGGACGTTCTGCAGGTTGGCGAAGCTCTTGCCGAACGCGGTCCCGATGCGGGCCATCGATTCGAGCTGCTTGAGGCTCTTCGTCTCCAGCCCCTTGGCCACGCCGCGCAGGGCCTCGGGCATCTTCGCGATCGCGCTGTCGCCCTTGACGGCCTGCTTCTGGAGAAACTTCAGCATCTGCAGCACGTCGTCGTACTGCGCGCGCTCCTCGATCGCCGGCAGCAACCAGTCCGTGCGGTCGATCACGGCGTAACGGCGCACGTCCTTGGCCTTGGCCAGGATGCTCGGAACGACCGTCGCGATGATCAGGATCACCGGGAAGGACATGATTCCCAGCCAGAAAGTCTTCGTGCGCAGGTTCTCGGCGTACTCGCGCAGCGCGACCAGCCAGGTCTTGTTCTTAACCATGGGAGAGATCCTTCGCTGCCTGGCGCCCGCCGACCGCGCGCACGAAGACTTCGTGCAGGGAGGGCTCGCGCTGGTCGAAGCGGCGCACCTTGACCATGCCGATCAAGGCGCGCAGCAGGACTTGCGGGTCGGTGCCCGGCGCGAGGAAAAGCTCGGCGCTCTTGCCCGAGTCGTTGACGCGCACCACGCCCGGGAGCGTGGCGAGACGCGATCCGTCGCCGTCGTAATCGAGCATCACAGCCTGCTCGGCGCTCTTGCGAACCTGGGACAGCGGCCCGTCGATCACTTTCTTGCCCTTGTCGATCAGGAAAATGAAATCGCAGATCTGCTCGGCCTGCTCCATCCCGTGGGTGGAGAAGATCACGGTGCGGCCGGCCTTGCGCTGGTCGAGGATCAGATCGCGCAGGATCTCGACGTTGACGGGATCGAGGCCGGAGAAAGGCTCGTCGAGGATCAGGAGATTCGGGTCGTGGATGATCGTCCCGAGCATCTGGACCTTCTGGCTCATGCCCTTGGACAGCGCCTCGCAGCGCTTGTCCGACCACTCGGCGAGGCCGTAGCGCTCGAGCAGCTCGTAGGCCTTGGCTTTCGCGGCCCCCGAATCCATGCCCTTGAGCTTTCCGAAGTAGGCCAGGATCTCGGCGCACTTCATTTTCTTGTACAGGCCCTTTTCCTCGGGCAGGTACCCGAGTCGATCCTTGGTCAGCTCCGAGCTCTTCTCGCCGAGCACCCGGATGTTGCCCTCGTCGGGTTGGATGATGTTGGTCACCATCCGGATCGTCGTGGTCTTGCCCGCGCCGTTGGGCCCGAGGAATCCGTAGATGGAACCGGTCGGGATCGCGAGCGATAGATCGTCGACGGCTTTGTAGCTGCCGAACCGTTTGGTCACGTGCTCGAGCGTCAGGGCGTGGTCCATGGGGCACAGAGGATGCCTGCCGGTGGCGCGCGGGAACAGGGGGAAGCGGGTACCGGGACTGACTCGAGGGGTAAAGTAGCTGCCGATGGTCTTGCAGGGGGATCAGGAAGGAGTGAGCAGGAGCTTGTCGCCGAGCGAGCTGCGCACGCTCTATCTGGACCTCTTGCGACGACCGGCTTTCGACGGAGAGCGCAAGAGCATCCTGGACAACATCCAAAGGGCGACCGACGGCGATCCAGGACCGGCCTCCCTGATCACGGGTCCCACCGACCAGGCCGGCTTGACGAAGGCCCTCGTCGCCTCGCGCGATTTCTGGCAGCAGTGGTTCCAGGAGCAGCTCTACTACTTCCTGCTCGTCGACAATTTCGCTCCGCACGGGGAGACCATGGTCTCGATTCCGGACGAATTGTCCGCGGGCAAGCTCGACGTGCGCGACGCGATCCATCGCATCGCCCTGTCCTCGAGCTTCGACCAGCGCAATCCGGGCGCGGATACCTTCGTCACGGTCGTGATGGAGCAGCTGGGCGGGCTGGCGGTCGAAAAAAATCGTCGCGAGCTCGAGATCGGCAAGGCGGTCTATGACGGCAAGCCAGGTTCCTTCCTCGGCCGGCAGGGGTCGAGTCAGTCCGACATCGTGCGCAACGCGATCGAGCAACGTTCCTTCGCGGAGGCCTTCCTATCGCGCGAGTATCGACGCTATGTCCACGCGGTTCCCGACAAGCGCGCTCTCGGGCAATGGGTCAGCTCGTTTGTTGCGGATCCGAAGTGTTTCGCCGAGCTCGCCGGCTCCTGGTGCGCGTCCCCGGCTTACGAAGCGCGCTTCACGAAGCGCGAGCCGATGGACAACCGACTTTTCGTCCGCTCGATGATGGTCGACCTGTGTCAGCGCGAGCCGACTCCCGAGGAGTTCAGCCGCTTGCGCAGCGCTCTCGACGGCCTCTCGGATCCACAGCCCCTGCGATCGGTGATGGCGCGGATGCTGCTGGATTCCGGCCAGACGAACGTACCCGCTTCCAAGGATGGCCTGGACGCTGCAGGTTTCGTCGAAGATCAGTTCCGCCATCTCCTGGGGCGCGATCCCAGCGACAAGGAAGCCGTCGAATTCGCCGCGGGGCTTGCCGACAGCGATGGGAAGCCCACGATGATCGTGTACGCGCTGATCACGAGCCCGGAGTACCAGAGTTACTGACATGCAAACCAGCGAGAAGAACCACGGGAGCCTGCGCGCGATCGATCGGCGCGAGCTGCTCGGCGGTGCGTTGATCGCCGGAGGTGCCCTGGCGGCGTCGACTCTGGTTTCGCCGCTCGCGCGAGCTTTCCCGGCGCCACTCGAGGATCGCAAGACGAAACGGATCGTCGTGATCGCCTTCGCCGGCGGCGTGCGCACGCGCGAGACCTTCGGCTCGGCGGACAATGTCCCGAACTTGAAGAAGCTCGCGGCGCGCGGCGTGCTCTACCCGAAGATGCGCTCGTCGAACCTCGGCCACTATGGAGCGGCCTTGTCGATGTTCACGGGCATCGCCGAGCAGCGCGGCATCCGCGAGAACCAGCGCGGCGATTCGCCCACGCTGTTCGAGTACCTGCGCAAGGACCTCAATTTCCCCGGCAGCGACGTGTGGATCGCGACATCGGGCGGCGCGCAGCAGACCAACTATTCCTACGGGCTGCATGCGCAGTACGGTGCCCGCTACGGGGCGAACACCCTCGACAGCGACGGCTTGTTCAACGCCGAATTCCGCAGCCTGGTCGCCCAGTGGGGCCGGCCCAAGCCGAAGAGCGCTCGCGAGGATGAGCTGCTGGCGCGCTTGCGCGGAGCGCTCGAGAGCCCGCGCCTGCCCGATGCGCAGGTCAAGCTGAACAGCCCCGAGAGCGCGGCGCGCGTCGAGAAGTACATCCTCGAGGAGCTGACGCGCGGCACGGCGGAGATCAGCGGCCCGAACGCGGCGGACGCCAAGGCCTTGCGGGTCGCGCGCAATCTGCTCGCGGTGTTCAAGCCGCGCGTCGTCGGCGTGGTGCTGCAGCAGGCTGACGTCGCCCACGCGTCGTTCAACGGCTACGCGGAAATCGTGCGCCGCAACGACGAGTCGATCGGCGAGCTGGTCGCAGCGATCGACGCGGATCCCGAGCTCGCGCGCTCGACCGCGATCTTCATCGCGCCGGAGTTCGGGCGCGACCGCGATTTGAATTCGCGCCGCGGGCTCGACCACGGCGACGGCTCCGACGATCTGAACTTCGTGACCGGCCTCGCGGTCGGGCCTGATTTCAGGCGCGGAGTCGTCGTCGACGACGAAGTCGCGGTGATCGACGTGTGTCCCACGGTCTGCTCGATCTTCGGGACCGACGCCAAGCTGGCGCGAGGCCGCAAGCTGCCGAAACTGTTCGCCTGAAGTGCAGCATGGCGCGCCCGGGAATCCTGTTCGGGATCGTCGCTCTCGCCGCCCTCGCCCTGGCATCCCGCGATCCGGCGCCGCGCCCCGCCGCCGCCGCTGCGACGATGACGCGCGAGCAGGGCTGCGCGACCTGCCACACAGGCATCGAAGTCATGCACCCCAAGGCGGAATTGTCCTGCACGGACTGTCACGGCGGCGACGCCGACGCGACGAGCAAGGACGCGGCTCACGTCAAGCCGAAGCGCACCGAAGCGGGGGACGAGCGCGTCGCCGGCCGCGACGAGGATCTTCCCTGGCGCCGCTTCCGCAATCCCATGGACCTGCGCGTCGCCCGCGAGACTTGCGGCGGGTGCCACGCCGAGGAAGTGACGCGCGTGCACTCGAGCCTGCACGCGACGACGGCGGGACACCTCTCCGACGGTTTCTACGAAGTCGGCCTGCTCAAGGAAAAGGGCTCGAAATACGCTGTTTTTCCGACGACCGGCGATCCCGCCAACCCCGGCGAAGTCGCGAGCCTCGAGCAGGCGCCGACTTTCAGCGAGCGCCTGCCGCGCGAAAAGCTCTCGACGCAGTTCCTCGACCTGACGCGCAAGGAATGCGCGCAATGCCACCTGTGGTCCAACGGCCGCGGCGTGCGCGGTCGCGTGGGCTTCGACGGCGACTACCGCGGCGAGGGCTGCGCCGCCTGCCACGTCAGCTACGCGCACGACGGCCGCTCGCAGTCGGCGGACAACCAGATCCAGCACAACGAGCCGGGCCATCCGAGCCACCACGCGATGACGCGCGCGCCGACGACTCAGACCTGCACTTCCTGCCACAACGGGGATGCGTCGATCGGCCTGTCGTTCCAGGGGCTCTCCCAGCTTCCGCCCGGCGCTCCCGGAGGCCCCGAGATTCCCGGCACCACCGACGCGCTGAGCCACCGCGCGTTTTTCATCGACGACCCGGGCACGACTCCGCCCGACGTGCACCACGAGCGCGGCATGCACTGCATCGATTGCCACACCGAGAACGACGCGATGGGGGACGGGCGTCTGCACGGAGCCATGGAGAAGGCGGTCGAGATCTCCTGCCAGGATTGCCACGGCGGGTTCACCGCGCCGGCGACCCTGGAAACGGCGCGCGGGACGAAGCTGCGCCATGTGACTCGCGAAGCCGACGGCGTGTGGTTGACCAGCAAGGTCGACGGCTCG
The DNA here is from genome assembly GCA_035490315.1 of Planctomycetota bacterium. Taxonomy (GTDB): domain Bacteria; phylum Planctomycetota; class UBA1135; order UBA1135; genus JADJQU01. Next base: position 27,685 of record DATHET010000300.1, on the reverse strand, counting down.
CGCCACCGCGTCGTGCAGGTCGTCGACGTGCTCGCCCACGGAAGCAATGACTACAACGAGCGCGCGACCAAGGCGATGACCGCTTCGCACGCCAAGCTCGAGTGCTACACCTGCCACGCGAGCTGGAACGTCAATTTCCTGGGCTTCCATTTCGATCGCAACGAGTCGCTGACCCAGCTCGACCTGCTCAGCGGCAAGCGCACTCCCGGCCGCGTGACGACCCAGGAAAAAATCTTCGTCACCTGGAAGAGCTTCTTCGCGGGCTTCAACGAGTCCGGCCGTGTCGCGCCCTACCTGACCGGTTTCTCGACCATGGGCACGCTGCACGACAAGAACGGCGACGTCGTGCTCGACCAGGAGCTGCCCGCGACCGCCGCGGGGCTCTCTGGCATGACCATGATCCACCACCAGGTGCACACGACGCGACCGACGGCGCGCTCGTGTGTCGAATGCCACCGCTCGAGCGCGACCTGGGGCATGGGCTCTTCGAATTTTCGACTGTCGCGCAGGCTCGCCTTCGTCGCCGATCGCCGCGGGATCGAGGTCGTGGCTCTCGACCGCTCGCAGATCCAGTCGTCGGTTCCCTTGTGCAAAGTGGTCGTGCCCAACGTCGTCGCCCTCGCCGTCGACAGCGATCCGTTGCAGGGCCACGCGCGCTTCGTCTATGCGAGCGAGGAAGGCCACGGCGTGCACGTGATCGACGTGTCGAATCCCACGGCGCCGGTGCGCGTCGGATTCGCGGCCTGCGTCTCGCCTCAGGGCCTCGCGCTGTGCGGCCACTTTCTTCTGTGCGCAGACGGAGCGGGCGGCCTCAAGGTCTTCGACGTCTCCACGCCGGCGAAGATCCACCTCGCGGGCGGATTGAGCACGCTCGACGCGAAAGCGATCGATCTGCAATGGCCCTACGCCTACATCGCGGACGCCGCGGGAGGCCTGTTGATCGTCGACGTGAAGTCGCCCGCGAAACTGGTCGCCGTCGGCGGCCTCGCTATCGATTACAAGGGCCGGCCCGACGACTCGTTGAGCGTGGCCGTGCTGTTCCAGTACTCGCGGCCGAGCGTGTTCGAAGGCCGGCCCGCCGACGATCGGACCACGGCGCGGGCTCTGTGCGCGGTGCTCGACGGCAAGCGCGGCTTGGAGCTCGTCGACGTCACCGAGCCGACCGCTCCGGAGAAACTGTGGCCGCAGCGCTGGGTGGAAGACATGCCGAAGAATCAACGCCGGCGCGATTCGACCCAGTGGCGCGGCCTGGTGCTGCAAAGCCAGGTCAAGCTCGCCCAGGCCCAGGGCGGATCGCAAACGTCGGAGCGCGACGTCGTCTACGCGATGAATCAGCGCGACGAGAATGGCAACGCGCGCTCGAGGATCGCGGTCTACGACGTCACTGATCCGCTGTCGACCGCGGCGCTCGGCGAAACCCCGCTGGGCTTCGACACCCATGGCCTTGCGGTCGCCTCGATCTACCAGCCGCCCTTCCTTTCCACCGTGGCCTTCGTGCCCGGCGACCGCGGGATCTCGACGGCCGACCTCTCGATCAGCGTCGAGCCGCGCGAGCTGGGAGTCTTCTCAGGGCTCAGCGACGCCCGCGCCCTGGCTTTCGAGGAGTTCGCGATGGACCGCTCGATCGACGAGCAGGGCACGCGGCTCAAGGATGTCAGCCACCGCGATTCGCGCTGGCTCGACCTGCCCGAGATCGCGCGCGTGCTCGGCGTGCCCGCGGAAGGGCTCAGTTTCCAGGCGCGCGTTGCCGAGAGCGTGATTCCCGCGTCCACCGCGCGCCTGCACCTCGAGAAGCTCGACCTCGACCACTCGATGTTCCTCGAAGGCGCGGAATACAAGGCTGCCGGCGGGCTCGAAGCCGATGGGAATGCCGACGGACGCATCTCCCTGGCCGAGCTCGTGGCCCTGGCGAAGAAGGACGAGGATGGGGGGGACACGGACGTGAAGGACGAGCCGATGCCGGAACGGCCGATGCGCCCGAAAGCGGGCAAACGCGAGCAGCCCAAGTCGCACGATCCCGACGGCGAGCTGGCTTGCCTGCTCGACACGGTCCGGCCGCGCGAGTTCGACGCCGACACCGACGAGCGGCTGGACGCGGCCGAATTCGCGCGCGCAGTCTTCGCCGCTCTCGACCTCGACCGCGACAAGCAGGTCAGCCTGTCCGAGCTCTCGCGTCTGGTCGGTGAAACCCGTGAGCTGCGCTTCGGCGGCGCGCGCGCGACGGAGCTCGCGAAGTCCTACGACAAGAACGGCGACGGCCAGGTCTCTCCCAAGGAATGGCGCAGCGCAGCGGAGATCTTCCAGATCCTCGATCTCGACAAGGACGGCGCCATCCAGCTCCCGCAGCACGTCGACGTGGTCAAAGGAAAGCAAGCCACCGACCGTCCGAGCGAATGGCCGACGCGCCAACCGGTCGTCAACTCGCTCCCGCCGGTGATCTCGCGCGAAAAGCTCATGGCCCTGTTCGACAGCGACCACGACGACGTCCTGACCGCCAAGGAGCTCAAGTCACGGCCCGATCTCCTGTCGGAAGGCGACGACACCGGCGACGGCCGCATCGAGCACATGGAGCTGCAGGCCGACCTCGACCGCGTCGGCGGCGACGGCGTCGAAGTCACCCTCGACGGATTCCTCGAGCGCTGGGACCTCGACCGCAACGGCACGGTCACCCACGACGAATTGCCGCTGTGGGTGCGCAAGTAGCGAAGTACGGAGTCAGGTGAATTCGTCCGGAGTCGTGCGGGTATTCTCGCGCCGCGGAGCGGCGGGAGAATACCCGCACGACTCCGGACGAATTCACCTGACTCCGTATCCTTCACTCGAGCGGCGGTCGCGTGGCCAGCCGCTGCTCCGATTCGTCGCGCTCGCGCGCGCTCTCGAAGAGCATCTGGGTCACCGAGATCCGAATGCCCTCCGGGGCCTCGAGATCGTCGCTCGCGTCGAAACGGAAGTAGGCATCTTCCAAGCCGTAGGCGCAGTCGAACACGCATTGAGCCTGGTGCTGGATCGCGGCGGAAAGCGCCTGCCTGGTGACCAGCCCAGCCTCGATCAGCGCATCGCCGAGCGGCCCTGGCCCGCGCTCGTATTGCAGGAATTGCTCGAACCTTTGCTCATCGATGGCGCCTTGCGCCACCAGGATCTCGCCGAGCAGCGAACCCTTCCTCGGAAAATCGCTGTGCGCAAAAGTCACGTGGCCGTTGATCAGCTGCACGCGGAACTGCTCCAGTCCGTTCCAGATCCACAGGGTTCCCGACTTGCGCAACTGCGCGAGGAAACCGAGCACCTCGGGCATCGCCACCGTCGACGTGTGGCCGCTCAGCCCAGCGGGAGGTGAGTCGTCGACCGACTGGTCCTCAGAGTCCGCGCCGGACTCCATGTCGTGATCGGCTGCCCCGGGATGTCCATTCGGAAGGAACGAGCGTTCCTTGGTCAGGACTTTCACGGCGGACTGCAGGGCTCTGCGCAGATCGAAGAAACGACCCTGGGTGGCGGCGATGTCGCTCGCGGCTTGGAGGGCTTCTTCCACCGAGGGGCTCACTTGCGACGGCTCGGAGGCGGGGTCGAACAGCGGGTTGCTGCAGAAGTTGGAGTCGGAATCGAGCCAGGTCGACGACAACATGGATCCACCGAGCGGCGCGGAGTCGTGTTGCGAGGACTGCCCGTCGGCAACGGAGGCGCCTCGATCGGCGGCGTCGCCTCTCGGATCGGGCGCGGCGCCGCTGGAATTGGGTTGATCGTTGACCATGCGCTGCGGGTGGGGTCCAGCAGGCTGAATCGACCGCCGAGGCGTCCGGGCTGGAGCCTCTCGCGCCAGGCTTCGCGGCGGCGCCAAGCAGATCGGCGTTTGCTATCCTGGCCGGTCTCCGCCCGCTCATGGAAAGCCATCCCAACCCCCTTTTACCGCCCGCTGGAGCGTCCTCGGCGCTGCGCAAGCCGGCCTGGTTGAAGGTGCCCCTGCCCGGGGGGCCGGACCACGGCCGATTGAAGTCCCTGGTCAGGGACCTGGGGCTGCACACGGTCTGCGAGGAAGCGCGCTGTCCCAATATCGGTGAGTGCTGGAAGGGCGAGCACGCCACCATGACCCTGATGGTCCTGGGGGACGAGTGCACCCGGGCCTGCCGTTTCTGCGCCGTCAAGACCGTGAAGCAGGGCGGCCCGCCCGATCCCCTGGAGCCCGCCCACGTCGGCCAGGCCATCGCGGCCCTGGCCTTGAGCTACGTCGTGATCACCTCGGTGGACCGCGACGACCTGCCCGACGGCGGGTCGGCCCACTACGCCGAGTGCATCCGCGAGATCCGCCAGCGCTCGCCCAAGACGGCGATCGAGACGCTGACGCCGGATTATCAGGGCAGCGACCTTTCGACCTTGATGGCGGCGAGGCCCGACGTCTTCGCGCACAACGTCGAGGTCGTGTCGCGCCTGCAACGGCGCATCCGCGACCCGCGCTGCTCCTTCGAGCGCTCGCTCGACACCCTGCGCGGCGCCAAGGCGATCGACCCCCAGGTCTTCACGAAGTCCTCGCTGATGGTCGGCCTGGGCGAGACCCAGGAAGAGATCGAGACCTCGCTGCGCGACCTGCGCGCCGCACAAGTCGATTTCCTGACGGTCGGCCAGTACCTGCGCCCCTCGCCGAACCACGCGCCGGTGCGCGAATACGTGAGTCCGGAGCGCTTCTTCGAGATCCAGAAGCTGGGCGAGTCGCTCGGCTTCAAGTACGTGGCTTCCGGCCCGCTGGTGCGCTCGAGCTACAAGGCCGGCGAGTTCTTCGCCGCGCGATTGATCCGCGAGCGGCGCGAAGCCGTGCGCGCCCTGGCCAACAAGAATGCAACGCTCCTCGGATGAGCCCATGACGATCGCCGAACCTAACCAAGTCATCGCGCAGGACGGCAGCGTCAACGGCTACACGCCCGACCTGACCAACTCGCAGCTCCTGCACTGCTACCGCACGATGCAGAGCGTGCGCGCCTTCGACGACATCTGCATGAAGCTGCAGCGCTCGGGCCGCATCGGCTTCTCGATCCCCAACAAGGGCGTCGAGGCCTGCCAGGTCGGGGCGGCCAGCGCGCTGGAGAAGACCGACTGGATCTTCCCGAGCTACCGCGACTTCGGAATGGCCCTGTACCACGGCGTTTCGCCGCTGGAAATGATGCACAACATGTTCGGCAACGACCGCGACAGCGCGCGCGGCCGCCAGATGCCGGTGCACTTCTCCTTCGTCAAGCCGATCCACTTCGTCTCGATCAGCTCGCCGATCGGCACGCACATCCCGCAAGCCGTCGGCGCCGCGTATGCGATGAAATTGCGCGGCGAGAAGAACGTCTGCCTGACCAGCTTCGGCGACGGCGGCACCTCGAGCCTGGGCTTCCATTCCGGCATGAACTTCGCCGCGGTGTGGAAAGCGCCGGTGGTCTTCCTGTGCCAGAACAACGGCTACGCGATCTCCTGCCCGAGCGAGGAGCAGACCTGCTCGGAGAGCTACGCGATCAAGGCCGTCGCTTACGGGATGCCCGGCGTGGTCGTCGACGGCAACGACCTGCTCGCCGTGCGCCAGGCCGTGAAGGAAGCCGTCGAGCGCGCGCGCACCGGCGGCGGACCGACGCTGGTCGAGGCGAAGACTTTCCGCATGGGCGGCCACTCGACCTCGGACGATCCGACGCGCTACGTGCCCAAGGAGTTGGTCGAGAGCTGGGCCAAGAAGGACCCGGTCGCGCGCTTCGAGCGTTTCCTCGCCTCGCGCGGCCTGTGGACGCCGGAGAAGGGCGCCGCCATCTACGAAGAGTGCATCGCCGAGATCACCGCCGCAGTGAGCGAGGCCGAAAAAACACCGCCTCCCACGCTCGAATCGATCTTCAGCGACGTGTACGCCCAGATTCCCCCGCACATCCGCCGCCAGGGTCAGGCCGCCTTCGACCTGGCCGCGCGCGTGGGCGACGCGTCCGCCGGCGGCGGCAAGTTCCCTCTCTAGTTTCTGTCGATCCCCCCATGCCCACACTGACACTCGTTCAAGCGGTCAACGACGCGCTGAAGACCGCCATGCGGCGCGACCCGACCGTGATCCATTTCGGCGAGGACGTCGGCCCCAAGGGCGGCGTGTTCCTCGCTTCGGATGGATTGACCAAGGAATTCGGCAAGGCGCGCAACTTCGACACGCCCCTGTCCGAGGACGGCATCATCGGCACCGCGATCGGCATGGCGATGAACGGCCTGCGCCCGGTAGCCGAGATCCAGTTCCAGGACTTCATCTTTCCGGCCTTCGACCAGATCGTCAGCGAGGCCGCGAAGCTTCGCTATCGCTCCGGCGGCCAGTACACCGCGCCGATGGTGATCCGCACGCCCTACGGCGGTGGGATCCGCGGCGGCCTGTACCACTCGCAATCCGGCGAGGCCTACTTCTGCCACACGCCGGGACTCAAGGTGGTGGTGCCCTCGACGCCGGAAGACGCGAAGGGACTCCTGCTCGCTTCGATCGAGGATCCCGACCCGGTGCTTTTCCTCGAGCCCAAGGCCCTCTACCGCCAGCTCAAGGGCGAAGTGCCCGAGGGTTTCTACACCACGCCGCTGTCGACGCTGCGCACGGTGCGCACCGGCAAGGACGTCACGGTGTTCTGCTACGGAGCGATGGTGCCCGTGTGCCAGAAGGCCGCCGAGCAGGCTGCCGAGAAGGGCATCGAGTGCCTGATCGTCGACCTGCGCACGCTCCTGCCGCTCGACGAAGAGGGCGTGCTCGAAGCCGCGAAGCAGACCGGCCGCGTGGTCGTCGTGCACGAAGCCCCGCGCTTCTGCGGCTTCGGCGCCGAGATCAGCGCGATGATCGCCGAGAACATCATCGAGTACATGGAAGCGCCCGTTGCTCGCGTCACCGGCTTCGACACGCCGTTCCCCAACACGCTCGAACACCACTACATGCCGGACGCGCGCCGCGTTCTCGATGCGATCGAGCACGTGGGCAAGTTCTAATCACCAAGGACGCGAAATGGCTCTCGAATTCAAACTGCCCGACATCGGCGAAGGCGTCGCGGAGGGCGAGATCGTCAAGTGGCTCGTGGACGTCGGCGCGACGGTCAAGGAACACCAGGCGATCGTCGAAGTGATGACGGACAAGGCGACGGTCGAGATTCCGGCGCCGGCGGCGGGGAAGATCACGGCGATCAAGGCCAAGCCGGGCGATGTCGTGCCGGTGGGGTCGGTCTTGTTCGTGATGGAGACGGGAGCGAGCTCGGCGCCGGCGGCGGGTGCTCCTGCAAAGGCGGCACCGGCTGCTCAACCGGCACCTGCGGCGGCGAATCCGCGTCCCGCGGCTGCTGCAGCTCCCGCGCCTGCTCCTGCTCCCGCGAAGACTGCGCCCGCGCCCGCAGCGAGTCACGGATCGGGCCATGGCGCTTCGAAGCCTTCCGCAAGCGGACGCATCGAATTCAAATTGCCTGACATCGGCGAAGGCGTGGCCGAGGGCGAGGTCGTGAAGTGGCTCGTCGAAGCCGGCGCGAGCGTGAAAGAGCATCAGTCGGTGGTCGAGGTCATGACCGACAAGGCCACGGTCGAGATTCCCGCGCCCGCCGCGGGCAAGATCGTCTCGCTCGGCGCGAAAGCCGGCGATGTCGTCCCCGTGGGCTCGGTGCTCTTCGTGCTCGAGACGGCTGGTGCCGCTGCTCCAGCCGCCGCCGCGCCTGCCACCGCGGCCGCGCCTGCAGCAGCAACGCCCGCCGCTGCCGCCGCGAAGACCGCAGCTCCCGCGCGCGAGCGAGAGCTCGCCTCCGTGGGCTCCGCTCCCGCCGCCAAGCCTGCAAGCGCACGCGCCGACGACAGTCGCGTCCTTGCCGTGCCGAGCGCCCGCCGCGTCGCGCGCGAGCTCGGCCTCTCCTTGAGCGAAGTCCAAGGCACCGGCCGCAACGGGGTCGTGCGCCGCGCCGACGTCGAAGCCCTCGCGAAATCGCGCGAGTCCGCGCCCGCGGCTCCCGCCGAAAAGACCCCCGCCGCTCCGAGCGCCCCGCGCGCTCAACCCGCGGCTCTGAGCTTCGCCCCCGGCGAGCGCGAATCCCGCGTCCCGTTCCGCGGCGTGCGCCGCAAGATCGCCGAGGCGATGGTGCGCTCGAAATTCACCGCGCCGCACTTCACGGTCGTCGAGGAAGTCGACGTCACCGACCTCGTGAGATTGCGCGAGCAGGCGAAATCGTTCGCGGAGGGCACCGGCATCAAGGTGACCTACATGCCCTTCATCATGAAGGCGACCGCGATCGCGCTCGCGAAGTTCCCGATGCTCAACGCCCACCTCGACGAGGCGGCGGGGGAGATCGTGCGCTACGCGTACGTCAATCTCGGCATCGCGATGGACACCGAGCAGGGTCTGATCGTGCCGGTGGTCAAGGAAGTCCAGGCCAAGAGCATCCTGCAGATCGCGTCCGAGCTCGCCGAGCTGGCCGAGCGCACGCGCTCGGGCAAGGTGAAGCCGGATGACCTGAAGGGCTCGACGTTCTCGATCACGAACGCGGGGAATATCGGCGGGATCATGGCCACGCCGATCATCAATTACCCGGACGTCGCGATCCTCGGGGTGCACCGATTGATGAAGAAGCCTGGCGTCGTCGAGACGCCGCAGGGCGACAAGATCGAAGTTCGCCAGTACATGAACTTCTCGTGCTCCGTCGACCATCGATTGGCCGATGGCGCCGACGGCGCGCGCTTCCTCGTGTACATGAAGAAGCTGCTGGAGAATCCGGGCCTGCTCGCGTTGTAGCTCTCGACGACTGGATGCGAGAGGAGTTTCGTGCTGGGGCAGCTGATTCATGCGCAGCGATAGCAGAGACATCCCGATCGACGATAGCGGGTCCTCGAAAAGGTATTTCCAGCAGATCGCGAGCCTCGCCGAACGACTCGCGAAGAAGCGGTTGTCGATCTACGAGCATCGCTTCCACTACTTGGCGTTCGGCAGCTGGGAGATCGTCGCGGGAACCAGGGAGAGGCAGCTGAACTTCAACTACGACGGCAAGGACTCCTACTTGATGTACCGCGACGCCTCCGTGAAGCCCCGGGGCCCCGACGACTTCAAGCATCACACCTTCAAAACGTGGAAGGGCGAAGATCCGCTGGCCTTCATCGCGGAGGTCCTCGAGCGCGAATTCACAGACTGAACGCACGCGATCGCCGTGCTCTTGTGAGCGGCTCTTTTCTCCGTAGGCGCCTCGAGCGAGCGTGGGTAGCCTCAGGATCATGCGCCTTCCGTGGACCGTGTTGGTTCTCGCCGCAGCTATTGCAGCGGTCGTTCACCCGACCCGGGCTGCCAGCTCGGTTGTTGCCAGGGTCGGGGATATCAAGCTGTCCGAGCTCGTTCGCGGTTCGGACGTCATTTCCACGGGACGCGTGACGAGGATCCAGGCGATCCCCCGCGCTCCGGAGGAGCGACCACGTCCTCCTGGTGCGAAGCGATCGTTCCTCAGTGATTGGCGATCCCAGGCGGAAGTGACCTTCGCCGAGGCAGAGTTGGTTCAGCTCGTGAAAGGCGAGGGGGCCATGACGAAGGTCTGTTTCCTCGCCGAGGGCACATGGACCTGCGACATCTCCGACGCGGAGTTGAACGAGACCGCTCTGTTCTTTCTCGACGACCTCACATGGATCGAAGCCGAAGGTCCGAAGTTCCGCGCGTCGCTCGCTGAATTCACTGGAGGGGCGCCGGTGTTCTGCATCGCGCACTCCGGCCGCGGGAGGATGCCTCTTCGCAATGTGGACGGTCGCGACTATGCAACGTATTGGACGGAAGTTGTCATGCCCGCTGACCTTCCGAGCATCGACGGTCCCGAGGCCCAGTACGCGAGCTTCATCCGTTCTGCTCCGCTGTCCGCGTTCGAGTCGAAAGTCCGCGAGCATGTAGCCCAGCAGGGCGCCATGCTGCGCGCTCGAGAATGGAAAGCAGGAGAAGTTGGGCCGATGTGGACCGTTGCGATCTGGGCCGACCGACACTGCGAGTGGATGTTCGCGGATCTGGAGTACGGGTCATCGATCTTGAAAGAGAACGGCCAGTCGCCACATTCCCTGATCGAGAACGGTCGGTTTCCTTCGTGGCCCGATCCTGCGGCGGAATCAGAGGCGAAGGAACGGCGATTCATGCTCGATGCCTTCGCGAACGGCCATCGCAGAGCTGTACGCTTGCCCGAGCCATCGACCTTGAAGGCCCCGCTGGACCCGATGCTGGAGGACGCGTTGCGCGAGTGGCTCGCGATCCTCGACCTTGCGGAGAGTCCGGACGCCGTCGCGTCGCGGGCCGCCTACCGGGCGCTGCTCTCGAAGTAGCGCAAAGCGCGGGGCACGAAGCGCCGAGCCCTCGAGCTCGACGACATTCACCGCAAAATGTGCGGTGAATAGGGCCAGACGGTTTCCGCTTCGAGTAAGCGGAAGGCCGCCGTAGGCTGAGCTCATTGTGCTAGCGAAAACGATTGCCCTGCTGCTGACCGCGGCTTTCGCCTCAGTCGCCGTCGTAGGTGCCTGCTCACCGGATCAACCGAGCGGAGAAGTGGATAACCGGGCGCAGGCCAGCCCTCGCCTCGCGCCCGAGCTCGTGCACTTTCCGACGCAGGATGACGGCGTGATCTACGGTGATCTCTACGGATCCGGCGAGCGCGGAGTCGTGCTCGCGCACGGCGGCCGCTTCGACAAGCAGAGTTGGAAGGAGCAGGCGCAGGCTCTTGTGGACGCTGGATATCAGGTCCTGGCGATCGACTTCCGCGGTTATGGCGAGTCGAAGGGGCCGGGTCAGGATGACGTCGGCAGTGCGCCGCTCCACCACGACGTGCTTGGCGGGGTTCAGTTCCTGCGCACGAGAGGTGCGAAGAGCGTGTCGGTGATCGGCGGCAGCATGGGTGGAAGCGCTTCGGCGAAGGCTGCGATGGCTGCGCCGGGAGAGATCGATCGCCTGATCCTGCTCGGCGCGACACCGGATGGTCCTCCGGAAGACTTGAAGACCGCGAAGCTCTACATCATGACCCGCGACGATTCGAGCGGCTCGGGCCCGCGACTGCCGGGGCTGCAAGCGCATTTCGCGCGGGCTCCGGAGCCCAAGGAGCTCATTGTTCTCGATGGATCGGCGCACGCGCAATTCATGTTCGAGAGCGAGAACGCTGGGCGGGTGATGCAGGAGATCCTGCGGTTCCTGTCGGCCGAAGGGACAGCGGGGGAGCCGCGTTCGAAGTGAGGGCACGGTCGATGGTGCGTGCTTGTCGACTCGTGCGGCTCGATCGCTGCTTCGCGTGCTCTCTTGGGGAGGAGCGTCCTCCTCAGTCAGTTCTGGCACCCTCCTCCTGTTCAGGCGACGGGACTGCGCGATACTCGTGCCTATGAGGACTCGATCGGGGCGGATCTGGAGCAGCCGGATTCTCGGTGCGGTGCTCCTTCTCGTGGCATTGATCGCGTGCCGTGCAACGGAAGTCGATTCACCAAAAGTGTGTTCCTCGGCGACGGAATCGATCGCTCCGCTGCAGCAGGAAAGTCAGGACCATGCACCGGCCTACGCCGTGACCTGGCGACCTGCGTCGGAGAGGGGTCACACGCTCGTCGAGATTGCGCGCGACGATCGCATGCTCGAATCGCACGTGGTCGACTTCGAAGTCGAGCATGGACTCGTCTCCAGCTCGGGTCGGATTGCGCTGGGAGGTTGGCGGCCCCGGGATGGCTATCAGGAATGCGTGCTCAGCCTCGGCAAGGTTGGAATTGATGTTTTCACGGAGCAAGCATGGCCGATCACCAAGGAGGACTGTCTTACCCCCTCGTTCCCGCGAATCATGGACATGTTCGTTAACGATACGGCGCGGATCTTGTTCGTCAGCGCGAACACACAGTTCCCCGGCGATTTTGATGCGACCGCTGCGGAAAGCTGGTGGAGGATGTCGCTCGACACCGGTGTGTGGGAAGGCACGACGTATCCCCGCGATCACTGGGAACAAGTTGGCCAAGCGCCACAGCACGGATTCCTCGTTTCCTGCGAGGAGATCCCATCGACGCCTCTGCTGCTCGCGCATTGGGCTGCCGTGCGCGGTCCTTCGGACAGGAATATGGAAGTCGGAGAGCGAATCCAGATCCTCGACAAGGACGCCTATGTGTTGGGTGAGCTCCCGATCCGCCAGTTCGTGCAAGTGATCCCAGTCAGCACGTCCGAATTCTGGTGGAAAGCTGCGATCGAGCGCGTGCGCGCGAGTCCGTCGAAGCCCACGCCGCTCGGTCCGTTCCGCGTCGGTCTCTTCGGCGAGGACGAGAAGCACCGCACGACTCTCGTGTGCTCGCCCTCGGCCGAATCTCCCGTGGGCTGGTCGTTCCTGCTTTATCCGGCGCGGTAATCGGTCCGGTTCGCATTGCCGTTCCGGGCGCCGGCCGCCATCATCAACGAACCATGTCGATGCTGCGCGAGCGTTGGATTCTGGGATGCCTACTCGTTTGCCTGGGCTCCTGCGCTTCGCCGAGAGATTCGACTTTCGAGCTCGAAGCCGATTGGAGTCCGATCGTGAGCTCGACCTACGGCATACCGCGCGAGCCAGCGCTCCTGTCGATTCTCGATCCAGGGCCGGCGAACGCGCGGGCAAGTTACACGTGGAGCGACATCGTCCCGCTGCTTCCGCGCGCGGGCACCGAGCCGGGGTCCGTCTGGGCCGTCGAAGTCGAGCCGCTGCTCGTGTTCTTGCGCCAGCTCCATCCCAGCGCGACTGGCGAGCTGCATGTCTACGTCTACCAGGTCCCGCTGGCACAACTTCCGCCGACGGTCACGCTGCTGCAATCCCGCGGAGGCGACTTCGACGTCGCACAACTGCGCGCCCAGGGCGTCGAATCCGTCAAGGTGGTGAATCCGCAGGCGCCGATGGGCTGCTTTGCGACGCTGCTGCGCGCGGATTCCACGCTCGACGTGCTGCTGCGAGTGCACGCCGAGTTCGAGTTGGCGCCGGATCGAGTGCTGTTCACGCCCGCTCAATTCGAGGCGCGGCTGGTCGTCGATCCCACTGCGAAGCGCGTGGTCTCGTTCTCGCTCTCCGTGCCGGACCGCGACACCAATGTGGACATCAATGTGATGGATGAGAATCGCGGGGGGGATCGGACCGGCCGCGCGGACATCGGATACGTCCCTCGACTCGCGCTCGAGACTCGAGCTGCGCCTCCGGAGTTGCCCGCGACCAAGCTCGCCGCGGCGCGGGCTCGCCTCGCGCGATCGTTCTATCCCTTCGCGAGCATCGAATGGAAGCCGCTCTCGGAGGCATGGGAGCGCGCGCGCGCGACGAAGCGGCCGCTGCACGTCGTGCAACTCTTCGGGACGCTCGACGACGAATCCTGTTGAGGCTCTGGGAAAACTTTGAGAGCGGGTCCGCTCTCCGATCCCGAAACCATCCGCCTGCTGGCGTCGTTCGAGTGCGTCTGGATCCTCGCGCGCGACGTCAAGCGGATCGCGAAGGACTCCAGTGCGCCGGAGGAGCTCCGCGTTCTCGCGGCGGGACTTGCCGAGCGCTACGCCTACCCGGTCGACACGCAGCTGATCGCGTCGGACGGCCGTCTGCTTGGCCAGATGCCGGTGAAGCAGCTCTTCTCGGCCGAGGGCATGGATTATCCGCGCGCGCTGCGTGACGCGCTCGCGGCGACTAGCGCTCGGTGATGCTCGACTGAGCGGCGAAACTGGTGGCGGAGTGGCGCTGAACTGTCAGAAGCCACTGCGAGGAAAATGCCCCGCCAAAGGGCTCACGGAGAACTGGAGGACGTGCGTCGTGACGAGCCCGTCCCAATTGCGCTGAAGTCGCGCCAGCGACTCGCTACTTCCGGCGCACGCCCGCGGCCGCCGCGCGCGCCTGGGGCTCGCCGACGAGATCGCGCGCCTTGCGCTCGAGATTCTGACCGCTCCTCAAACGATTCGCGCCCTTGCGAGTCGACTTGCGCGAGGGCTTGCCTGTCGTCGAATCCTCGAGAGCCACCGCGGCCTTCGACGTCTTCTTGCGTTTGTTCCGCTCGCCCGTGCGGAGCTCGGCGGCGCGAGCCACTCGCCCGTTCTCGCTCGCGGCCGGCGACTCCGCGGTCTTCGGTGTCGCGCGAGTTTTCTTGCTCGCGCGTTTCGCGCTGCCTTCCGAGAAGCCCGCGCGCTCGAGCGAACGCTTCACGGTGCGCACGACGAGATTCGCCACGCTGTCGAAGGCGCGACGCGGATCCGTGCCGCGCGCGCTGACCACGACGATCGGCACCGGGTGAAGCGAGACCTGGACGCGGCACTCCGTATCGACGCCGCCCTTGGGGCCGTTGAGGTCGCTGAAGCGCACGCTGACGCGCTCCATGTGCGTCGCGAACTTGCCCAGCTTCGAGCTGAGCCTTTCGCGGACGTAGGAGTCGATGTCCCGGTCGAGCTCGAGGCCGTGGGCGAGGACGGTCAGGGGTGTTTCCTCGACGGTCGTTCGCCCGCGCTGGGCCTTGCCGGCGTGGGACGACTCCAGTGCGAAGGCTGCGGAACGAGAATTGGAGCGAATCATCTGCTTGGCCATGGGTTGAAAATAGCAAACCGAGTGCCGTCATTCAGTCCTCGAGCGAGGTCCTCGCTCGAAGCCATCTGCGGCGGCGAGAATCATGCGCGGATATGTGTTCTTGGCTCTGGCGCCAAGGGAAACAAGGCGGGGAATCCAGATTTGTGCCGAGGCCCGAAGTTCGCCCGAGCGGAGCACTTGCGATTCTGCATATTGCCAACTCTCGAGTTTGCACGGGGGCGATTACTTCCCAGCAAGTTACCGAGAATGCAGCAACGGTCATACTAGCCACGAGCGCACCGATCCTGTTCTCACCATCCAGCCGCCGCTACTCCATGGCTCGAGGGGGCCAAGCATGAAATCCATCCGATCCAAGCTCGTGTCGAGAAGCTCTGGCCCGAAATTCGCCGTGCAATCCGCGATCGTGCGATGGGCGCCGGCCGTGGTCGTCGCCACCCTCGCATCGATCAGCGCCTCGACGCCGGCCATCGCTCAGGGCGGAATCGTCGGTGTCGGACAGCGGACGTTCAACAGCGCCCTGAACGACGAGAGCTTCGTCGATGTCGCGGCGGGCATGACCCACAGCATCGCGCTGCGCGGCAACGGCACGATCGCCGCCTTCGGAGACAACGGCTACGGCCAATGCAGCGTCCCCGCTCCCCCTCCGGGCTTGAGCTTCATCGACGTGGAGGCCGGCTGGCAGCACAGCGTCGCGCGTGTCAGCGATGGAACCATCCTGTGCTGGGGTGACAATCAATTCGGAGAGTGCGACGTGCCCGCTCTGCCGCCGGGCTTGACCTACACGGATGTGGCCGCTGGCTGGTTCCACACGTTGGCGCTGCGCAGCGACGGCGCGCTGATCGCCTTCGGTCGCAACGGACTTGGGCAATGCAATGTGCCGGCGCTTCCGCCGGGCCTGAGCTATGTCGAAGCGGTCGCAGGCATGGAATTCACCTTGGCGCGTCGCAGCGACGGCTCCGTCCTGGCCTGGGGCTCCAACAACCATGGGCAGTGCAACGTGCCGTCCCTTCCCGTGGGGGTCAGCTTCGTCTCGATCGCCGCGGGAGGTCTGCACTCGCTGGCGCGCCGCAGCGATGGCCAGGTCATGGCCTGGGGAGACAACAGCTACCTGCAATGCAATTTTCCGCCGCTGTCGCCCGGATTGAGCTACGTCGAGCTCGTCGGCGGCCGCCTGCACACCGTCGCGCGCCGCAGCGACGGTTCAGTCGTGGCCTTCGGTGAGAACGGCGCCGCGCAATGCAACGTGCCGGCCTTGCCGGCGGGTCAGAGCTTCATCGCCGTGGCGGCGAACTTCGAGCACAACATCGCGCTGCGCACCGACGGCAAGTTCGTGACCTGGGGCGGCAACGACGCCGACGAATGCAACGCGCCGGCGCTTCCCGCCGGCGTGCAATACCTCCAGCCTGCTCTAGGTGCCTACCACACGCTTGCGCCACGCAGCGACGCTGTCGTCGAGGCGTGGGGAGAGAACAGCTTCCACCAGTGCAACGTGCCCAATCTCTTTCCGGGTACGAGCTTCGTCGCGCTGTCCGCAGGCGAGCGACACAGTCTCGGCCTGCGCAACGATGGCCTCGTCAACGCCTGGGGTTACAACTTCGCGGGCCAGGCCACCGTGCCAGCGCTCCCGGCAGGATTGACCTACGTCGAATTGTCCGCGGGAGGCGATCACAACCTCGCGCGGCGCAGCGATGGTTCGATCATCGCCTGGGGTAGCAATACCTACGGGCAGACGATCGTGCCTGCGCTGCCGCCAGGATCGAGCGTCGTTCAATTGTCGGCGGGAAGGACGTTCAGCCTCGTGCTGCTCAGCGATGGTTCGATCGTCGGCTGGGGCCAAAACGGAGCTGGCCAGTGCAATGCGCCGCTGCTTCCCGCGGGTCTGACCTACGTCGAGATCTCGGCCGGCGGGACGCACAGCCTGGGCCGAGTCAGCGACGGTTCGATTCTTGCCTGGGGCGGCAACGGCAATGGACAGTGCAACGTGCCCGCCTTGCCGATCGGATTGAGCTACGTCGATGTTGCTGCCGGCCAGTTGCACTCTGCGGCGCTGCGCAGCGATGGCTCGATCGTCGGGTGGGGCTACAACCAGTACGGTCAGTGCGATCTGCCTGTGCTGCCGAGCAGCATGCGGTATGTCGGAGTGTCGGCCAACGGACATCGCACGGCCGCGCGCTTCGAGTGCGGAGCTCCGCCGGTGATCTACTGCACGGCGAAGGCAAATTCATTGGGCTGCCTGCCCGCTATCGGCTCGAGCGGGACTCCCAGCGCGAGTGTAGGATCAGGATTCGTGGTCCGGGGCGCGAACGTGCGCAACAACAAGCCGGGACTGTTGCTCTACGGAGTGAACGGCCAGGCCTCAACGCCTTTCCAAGGCGGATTCCTCTGCCTGCAAGCGCCGATTCGGCGCACACCCGCGCTGCAGTCCGGCGGATCGCAGTCCGGCGCCGATTGCTCGGGCGTCTACTCGATCGACATGAACGCCTTCGCGCAAGGCGCGCTCGGCGGCACACCTCTCCCCGCGCTGAGCGTCGCTGGGACAATCGTCGATTGCCAGTTCTTCGGCCGCGACAACGGCTTCCCCGCCCCGAACAATTCCACGCTGACGGACGGCCTGCAGTACTCCATCTGTCCGTAGCAGTACCCGGTATTCTACCGCCATCTATTACATTCGAATGTAATAGATGGCGGTAGAATACCGGGTACCGGGATGATTATCGCGTGCCGGCGCCGACGAGCTCGGCTTCGCGCGGTTTCGGATTCGGCGCGAGGGGGGCGACGGGCGCTTCTTTGCGGAGCGACCAGCCGGTGCGCAGGCCGAGCATGAACCAGGCGAAGCTGCCGACTCCGACGAGGAAGACGCTGTCGCCGATCATGCGCATCCAGCGCAGGTTCTCGAGCAGAGGTGTCTGCAGGAATTCGGCGCTGCGCGCGTACCACAGGCCGCGTTCGACGCAGGCGATGGTTTGCGCGATGCCGACGGGCAGCAGGCTGAGCAGGACCATCGCGGCAAGGCCGCCGTTCATCGCCCAGAAGGACACGCGCAGCCACTTCTCGTTCCAGATGCGGTCGCCGGTCAGCTGGCGCGCGATCACGAGCATCAGGCCGAGCGACAGCAGTCCGTAGACCCCGAACAGCGCGGTGTGCGCGTGCACGGGCGTCGTGTTGAGGCCTTGCATGTAGTAGAGGGCGATCGGCGGGTTGATCAGGAAGCCGAACACGCCCGCTCCGACCAGGTTCCAGAAGGCGACGCCGACGAAGAAGGTGATCGCCCAGTTGTAGCGCGTCATCCAGGCGGCGCGTTGACGCATGCGCCAGGTGTGCACCGCCTCGTAGCCGATCAGCACCAGAGGCACGACTTCGAGCGCACTGAAGGCCGCGCCCAGGGCAGTGATCGAGACCGGCGTGCCGCTGAAGTACAGGTGGTGGAAAGTGCCCGGAATCCCGCCGATCAGGAACACCGAAGTCGTGGCCAGGAAGGCTCGCGTCGCGCTCTGCACGCGCACGAGGCCGAGCTGGACGAAGAGGAAGGACAGTACGCCGGTGGCGAAGACCTCGAAGAAGCCCTCGACCCACAGGTGCACGACCCACCAGCGCCAGTATTCGGCGACCGAGAGGTGCGAGCGCGCGCCGTAGAAGAAACCTGCGCCGTAGAACAGTCCGATCGCGATCACCGAGGCGCTGAACAGGCCGATCAGGCTGCGCTGCTTCGCGCCGGGCCGCAGGGCGGGCATCAGCGCGCGCAGCATCAGGAAGAGCCAGCCGATCAGGCCGCCGAACAAGGCGATCTGCCACACGCGGCCCAGGTCGACGTACTCGTAGCCCTGGTGCCCGAACCAGAAGGACGCGTCGCCGCGCAGCACGCGCATGCACGAGAACCATTCGCCGGCCATCGAGCCGGCGACGACGACCACCAGGGCTCCGAGCAAGAGGTGCACGCCGAGTTTCTGACCCTTGGGCTCGCGGCCGCCGATCAGCGGCGCGACGAACAGGCCGGTGGCGAGGAAGGCGGTGGCGATCCAGAACACGCCGGCCTGGATGTGCCAGGTGCGCGCGATCGAGTAGGGAATCCACTCGCCGATGCGCCAGCCGAAGAAGCTCTGGCCTTCGACGGTGTAGTGCGCGACCAGCGCGCCGAAGATCACCTGCACGACGAACAGCGCGACCACGATGCCGACGTACAGTCCGACGGCGCGCATCGAGGGCGTGAGCTGGAGTCCCGCCAGGGGATCGCGCGGCGCGATTGGCGGATCGGATTCGCTGTCGCGCCGCGCGGCGACGTACCAGATCATGGCGCCGAGGCCCGCGAGCAGGGCGACGATGCTGAGCACCGACCACAGGATGTTCGCCGAGGTCGGTCGGTTGCCGATCAAGGGCTCGTGCGGCCAGTTGTTGGTGTAGGTGTAGGTTTGACCAGGCCGCTCGGTGGCGCAGGCCCAGGCGGTCCAGGCGAAGAACGAGCCGAGCTTGCGCAGGTCCGCGGGCTCCTTGATCGCGCACTCCTGCAGCGCGTAGGACTCGCGCAGCAGGCCCAGGCTCGGATCGCCGCCGAAAAGCGCTGCGAAGTGCGCGCGCACTTCTTCCTGTGCCGCGGCGCGCGCGTCGCTGATCACCAGCGTGCCGCTCTCTGCATCGTAGTGGTTGGCGCGCATCTCGGTCTTCAAGCGCGCTTCGAGCGTGCCGCGCGTTTCCGCGTCGAGTGCGGCAAAGGCCATGGCGTGCTCGCTCTGGCTCCATTGCTCGAGCAGCGCGAGCGCTTCGCGGTGCAGGAAGTCGGCCGACCAGTCGGGCGCCTGGTAAGCGCCGTGGCCCCAGATCGAACCAATCTGCTGGCCGCCGATGCCCTGCCAGACCTGCTGGCCGTCCAGGATTTCCTCGCGCGTGGTCAGGACGCGACCGGATTGCGCGACCACTCGTTCGGGAAGCGGTGGCGCCTGGCGATAGACCTCGCGGCCGCCGAAACCGAGCAAGGTGAAGCCGGCGCCGACGACCAGCGCCAGCACGAGCCAAAGACGTTTTTCGGTGAACTTCATCGGGACTCCTAGGCGCGCAGCGCGCGCGGGAAGATCACGTTGTTCTCGAGGTGGATGTGCTCCATCAGATCGCGCTCGAGTGCCGCGAGTCCGAGGTACAGCGCGCGCCAGGTGCCGCAGGCATCGTTCGGCGCGACGAAGTCGTGGGCGAGCTCGCGCATGCGCGCGAGACTCCTCGCATGGTCCTCGTGCTCGAGCTCGAGCACCTGCACGGGCATCGAGGCCATGCGACCGCGACCGGAGAGGATCATCGGGAAGAGGACCTGCTCTTCCTTCTGCATGTGGTCCTCGAGGGCTTCGGTCATCGCGGCGAGGTGGAGGCCAAGACCGATCGGCGCCAGCGGTTTGTCCGCGTGCACGGCTTCGACCTTGCGCGCGTGGACTTGGAGCCGCGCGAGCTCCTCGCGGTGCGGCGCGTGGTAGTGCGTGAGCACGTGCTCGATCAGCTCGGGCAGCGGCCGCTCGCTCTGGTTCGTCGCGTCGCCGCGCGCCTCCTCGGCCTCGAGCTCGCGGATCAGCTCGGCGAGGTCGATCCCGCGCTGGCAAGCCGCGACGCCGAGGGCGATCCGGCCATGGCAGCAGAAGTCGAGCTTGTGTCGGTAGAAGACCCGCGAGGCGCTGGCGCGCGAGACGGCGAGGTCGGCGAGAGTTTGTTCCGGAGTGATCGGGCTGGCAGTGGGGGACATCGTGTTCCTTGGGTTGGCGGACAACCCCCTAATGCACCCCATGTGCCGGGTACGCAGGTCGTGTATTGACAAGGACTTAGGAATTCGTCGTTGTCATTTGTACAGCGATCCGTGTTATGCTGGAAGCAACACTTGTTGCGATGAAGACAACGCCCCAAGACCCGTCCGGCTTCGAAGACCTGATGGCGATCGCGCTCGACATGAGCGCCTCACTGTCGAGCGAGGACCGCTCGAATCGCCTGGTGACCACGGTGATGCGAGCCCTGCCGGCCGACGCGGTGGTCCTGCTGCGACTCGACGGCGAGGAGCTGATCCCGATCGCTGCCCACGGATTGTCGGGGGACATCTATGGAAGGCGCTTCCTGCGCGCCGAGCACCCGCGCCTCGACATCATCTGCCGCGCCGAGGGGCCGACCCTGTTTCCCGCCGATTCCTCGCTTCCCGATCCCTACAGCGGGCTGGTGTGCGACGCGCCGCACATGGAAGTCCACTCCTGCCTCGGCTGTCCGCTGCGCATCGAGGGTCAGCTGGTCGGCGTGCTGACGGCGGACGCGCTGGCGCCGGGCCGCTTCGACGCCGTCGACAAGCGCTTCCTCGAGTATCTCGCGGCCCTCGCGGCCGCGGCGCTGCGCACCAGCGACCTGATCGAAGCCTTGGAGCGCCTCGCGCAGCGCAAGGGCCACATCGCGCGCGAGCTGGTGCAGGACGTGCTCGATCGCCGCGGCGGACTTTTGCTCGGCAACGGAGCGGCGATGGCTCGCCTGCGCCGCGAGATCGAGCTGGTCGCCTCCACCGACTTGACCGTTCTCGTCACGGGCGAGACCGGCGTCGGCAAGGAGCTCGTCGTGCGCACCCTGCACGCGAGCTCGCGCCGCGCGGCGGAGCCCTTGATCTACGTCAACTGCGCCGCACTGCCTGAGTCGGTGGTCGAGAGCGAGCTCTTCGGCCACGTGAAGGGCGCTTTCACCGGCGCTCACGAAGCGCGGCCGGGCAAATTCCGCGTCGCCGACGGAGCCAGCCTTTTTCTCGACGAGATCGGCGAGCTTCCGCTGCACGTGCAACCCAAGCTGCTGCGCGTGCTGCAGGAGGGCGAGGTGCAGCCCGTGGGCTCCGACCACACCGTGAAAGTCGATGTGCGCATCTTCGCCGCCACCAACCGCGACCTGGAAGCCGAAGTTCGCGCCGGAAATTTCCGAGCGGACATCCTGCACCGACTCGACGTCTGCCGCATCCGCGTGCCGCCGCTGCGCGAGCATCCCGAGGACATCGCGCTGCTCGCCGGCCACTTCGCCGACCGCGCGCGCCGCCGACTCGGCGGGGGACCGATCCGTGTCGCCCTGGATGCGCGCGAGGAGCTGGCGCGCGGGGAGTGGCACGGCAACGTGCGCGAGCTGGAGAACGCCCTTTCCCGCGCGATCCTGCGCGCGCGCGGTCGGACCGCGGCCGGCAGCACGGTGATCGTGCGCGCCGCCGATCTCGGCGGCGAGATCCACTTCGATCCGACGGCAGTCGCGCCAGCCAGTCACAAGTCTTCCGCGGAGGGAAAACCGCTGCGGGAATCCCTGATCGAATTCCAGCGCAGCGAAGTCCAGCGTGCGCTGGCGCACCACGCCGGCAATTGGGCCGCCGCCGCGCGCGCTCTCGGCATGCACCGCAGCAATCTGCACCACCTCGCCAAGCGCCTCGGTCTGCGCTGAGCGTTTCATGGATCGGCGAAGTCCCTTCCGGGAAGTGCGGTCCACTGCGACCGTCAGGCTCGTGGCATGATGAATCCGTGAACGAAGCGCGAGAGTGCGGCCACTGCCAGCGCAGCTACTTGGGCGACGACTGGCTGTGCGGAGCCTGTGTCGTTCGCGCCCGAATTGGCCTCTTTTTCAAGGGCGTCTTGGCCTTGCTCCTGGCCATCGGCATGGTCGGGTTTGCGTTCTGGCTCGTCTTTGGCGGCGGGTTCTCGGGCAGCGACTGGCCGGAGTGAACCATCGCCCCGTCCGGGCATTTCTTACAAGCCGGGCTGCGGCGCCCCGTCCGGGAGGCCTTGCGCGCCCAGCCCTGCGTCACATGCGCCTGGCTCGCTACTTGCCCTGCCGACGCTCAGAAGGAGGTCATCATGACCAGCACCAAGAGCAGTCTCGAAGTCAGCCAGCAGGTTCCCGCGCGCCGCGAGGAGGTCTATCAGGCCTGCTCGCGCAGCGAACAGATGGACTGGTATTGCCCGGAAGACATGGAGCTCGTCGTTGCGAGCGCCGATGTGCGCGTCGGCGGCGAATTCCGGGCGTCGATGCGCGGGCCGGACGGCGAAGTCCACACCTGCTTCGGCAAGTACCTGGAAATCGTGCCCAACCGCAAGATCCTGTTCACGCACCAGTGGGAAGGAAAGGGAGAGCAGAAGGCCTCGGTCGAAACGCGCGCGAACTTCGAGTTCGCGGACAAGGACGGCGGCACCCTTGTGACTTTCAAGCAATGGGGTTTCGTGGATCCCGAAGAGGCGAAGGAACACGAAAAGGGTTGGCAGAGCACGCTGCGGAACTTGAAGAGGCGCTTCGCGACGTCGAAGAAATCGCCGTAGCCTCTCCATTCGAAGCAGCCTGACTTCGACTATGAGCGGGGACCGGAGACCCTGGTCTTCAAGGGCCTGAAGCGCTACGGATCCGCTCGATTGCCCACCGCGCCGCGAACAGCTCGAACGGCTGCCGAGCGCTGTTCGTGTGTCAGCAAGGTTCAGAATGGTGGTGGTTTCGCGGGGACGGTTATGATCGTCGCCCCGATGAGCGCGAACACGAGGCCGGAAGTTGCAGGGGCGCCTGCCGTTGCCGATTCCAGCGCGGCTGGCTTGCGCGAGCTTTTCGTGGACATGCTGCGGATCCGGCTGCTCGACAGCCGCATGCTCAAGCTGCAGCGCGCGGGCCGGATCGGGTTCGTCGGCACGGCGCTCGGATTGGAAGCGGCGCTGGTCGGCTCGGCGCGCGCGCTGGAGGCGGGCGACTGGCTGTGGTCGGGCTTGCGCGAGGGCGGGGCCGCCCTGGCGCGCGGGATGCCGCTCGCGGATTACATCGCGCAGATGTATTGCAACGCGAACGACACGGCCAAGGGCCGTCAGATGTGCAACCACTTCCAGCACAAGGGGACGCACTATCCGAGCTGGTCGAGCGTGATCGGCACGCAGATCGCCCACGGCGTCGGTGCGGCCTACGCGACCAAGCTGCGCGGCGGCAGCGAAGTCCATTCGATCCATTTCGGCGACGGAGCGACCAGCTCGAACGGCTTCCACAGCGGCTTGAACTTTGCCGCGGTCTGGAAAGTGCCCGCGGTCTTCGTGTGCGTCGACAACGGCTGGGCGATCTCCGTGCCCTCGAGCGCCCAGACGGCGGCCGCGAAGTTCGCGGACAAGGCCGTGGCTTACGGGATGCCCGGTGAGACGGTCGACGGCAATGACGTGCTCGCCGTGCGAGCGGCGGTGCGCGGAGCCGCGGATCGGGCGCGGTCCGGCGCGGGGCCTTCGCTGGTGGTGCTGACGACCTATCGGATGCTCGGCCACTCCTCGTCCGACGATCCGACGAAGTACCGCGAGCAGACGGAAGTCGACGCCTGGGCGAAGCGCGATCCCGTGACGGCTTTCGAAAACGCGTTGATCGAGCGCGGCGTGATCACGAAGGCGGAACGCGCGAAGATCGAGGCGGATCTGCTCTCCGAGATCGACGCCGAGATCCATCGCCAGGAATCCGCGGCGCCGATGGCCTTGCGCACGCTGGTCGAGGATGTCTACGCGGAAGTGCCGCGCCACCTGCGCGTGCAATACAACCGCTTCGTCAAGATCGCCGAGCGCATGGGCCATGCTCAGCCCGGCGACGGCGCGTTCCCGCTCTGATCAGATGCGGCGGAACTCGATCATGCGCGCGCCGCGCGTGTAAGCGACGCCGGCCGCGCCGTTCGCGGGCGGTTCGTACATCGAGCCGCGGCCGACGTGGCTGAACTCGCCCTCGCTGCCGTCCTCGAAGCGGATCTTGAAGAGGTAGGTCGTCGAGCCGATGCCGCCGTGCTCGGCGGTCTTGCTGCTGCGGTCGATCACGTAGGCGGCGCGCTTGAGCATCGGCGTCTTGCGGTGTCTGCCACGAATCGACGCGGCGAAGCCGACGAGGCCGATCCCGAGCAGGAGCATGACGCCGACCGCGGCCAGCGACTTCGATCGGAAGGACGCGGCCGCTTCAGGCGAAGCCCAGGTCGCGGTCGAGTGGAAGGCCCAGCAGAGCAGCGCCACCGCGATCCCGCCGGCGACCAGCAACCAGCCGATCGACCAGCTGCGAGCAGCCTTCTTCTCGAACACCGGATCGATCGGCAGCCAGCTCAGCGCCGATGCGAAGTCCGCGTGGGCCTTGACCTTCGCGAGGCGCTTCTGCGTCTCGTCGTTGGGGACCTCGATCGGGCCGACGCGCAGCGGGCTGGCGCAGTAGGCGCACAGGGACAGCTCCGGACGCTCGAGCTTGACCCCGCAGGTCGGGCAATGGGTGAGAGGGGCAGTCTGGGTTGCCATGGCGGGTGCTTAGCCCCCAAGGGTACCTCACGGCAGCGGCGCTTGTCCCGCCCATCCGCGGAGCCTTCTCGGGTAGAACATGGGCTTCCCGGCCCAGGACTTTCATGACTCTCAAAGCACCCAAGCCTCAAGTGACTCCGCTGACCGACATCGAGATCGCCCGCGCCGCGACTCCCAAGCCCATCCTGGAAATCTCGCGCGCGCTCGGGATCCCCGATGCCGATGTGATCCCCTACGGCCACACCAAGGGCAAGATCAGCCTGGGCTTCTGCGAGCGAGCGCGCGGGCCGGTGGGCAAGCTGGTGCTCGTGACCGCGATCTCGCCGACGCCGGCGGGGGAGGGCAAGACCACCACGACCGTCGGCCTGGGCGACGCGCTCAACCGCATCGGCAAGAAGGCGACGATCTGCCTGCGCGAGCCTTCCTTGGGCCCGGTGTTCGGCATGAAGGGCGGGGCGGCGGGCGGGGGGCGCGCCCAGGTGATTCCGATGGAGGACATCAACCTGCACTTCACCGGCGATTTCCACGCGATCACCTCGGCGCACAATCTGCTCGCGGCGCTGGTCGACAACCATCTGCACCAGGGCAATGTGCTCGGGATCGACCCGCGGCGTATCAGCTGGCGGCGCGTGCTCGACGTCAACGACCGCGCGCTGCGCGACATCGTGATCGGTCTGGGCGGAACGGGGAATTCGATTCCGCGCGAATCGGGATTCGACATCACGGCGGCCAGCGAGGTCATGGCCGTGCTGACGCTCTCGTCGTCGCTCGAGGATCTGCGCCAGCGCCTCGGCCGCATGGTGATCGGCGAGACCTATGCGCGCAAACGCGTGTCGGCTTCCGACCTGAAGGCCGAGGGCGCGCTGCTCGCCCTCCTGCGCGACGCGCTGATGCCCAATCTGGTGCAGACGCTCGAGAACAATCCGGCCCTGGTGCACTGCGGGCCCTTCGCGAACATCGCGCACGGCTGCAACAGCGTGATGGCCACGGCGCTCGCGCTGCGCCTGGGCGAATACACCGTGACCGAGGCAGGCTTCGGCGCCGATCTCGGCGCGGAGAAGTTCTTCGACATCAAGTGCCGCGCCGCGGGGCTGAAGCCGGATGCGACAGTGATCGTCGCGACGATCCGGGCGCTCAAGCACCAGGCCGGGGTCGAGCAGAAGCTCTTGAGCACACCCGATCCCGCGGCGGTGCGCCGCGGGTTGGAGCACCTCGAGCAGCACCTCGAGAACCTCGCGCGCTTCGGCGTGCCGACGGTGGTCGCGATCAACTCGTTCACCAGCGACACGCAGGAAGAAATCGACGTGCTGCTTTCCGCGCAGGATCGCCTCGGCGTGCGCATCGTGAGCTGCGACCACTGGGCGCGCGGCGGAGCGGGAGCCGAGGAGCTGGCGCGCGCCGTGGTCGTCGAGGTCGAGTCGAACAGCGGGAATTTCCGCCACCTCTACGCCGACGAGCTGGGCCTGCTCGAGAAGATCGAGAAGATCGCGCGCGAGATTTACGGCGCCGACGGCGTGACCCTGGACGAGAAGTTCCGCGAGAAGCTGCGCAAATTCGAGAAGGACGGCTTCGGCAACCTGCCGATCTGCATGGCGAAGACGCAGTATTCCTTCTCGACCGATCCGTCGCTGCACGGCCGGCCGCGCGGCTTCCAGGTGCCGCTGCGCGATTGCGATCTGCGCGCCGGCGCGGGCTTCATCCTGGTCTTGACTGGGGACGTGATGACCATGCCCGGCCTGCCCAAGCTGCCCGCCGCGGAATCGATCGACGTCGATGGGCAGGGCAGGATCCAAGGGCTCTTCTGAGCATTTCCGAAGTCAAACGCGCAACGAGATCCACGCGAACAGGCAGGTCATGACTCTTCTCCGATCCGCGAGCCGCAGCCTCTTCGCGCTGGCGCTGGGCTTCCTCGCCGCGAGTCCGGCTTCTGCCCAACGTCCTCCGCCACAGCTCGACGCGGCGGCGATCCTGCACCGCATGCACAAGCTCGAAGTGCTGGGCAGCGTCTTGTACATCGCCGCCCACCCCGACGACGAGAACACGAAGCTGATCAGCTACTTTTCGAACGGCCGGCAGGTGCGCACGGCGTACTTGAGCCTGACGCGCGGCGACGGCGGACAGAACCTGATCGGGCCGGAGCTCGGCGACGCGCTGGGGATCCTGCGCACCCAGGAGTTGCTCGAAGCCCGACGCATCGACGGCGGCGAGCAATTTTTCACGCGCGCGGTCGACTTCGGGTACAGCAAGAATCCCGAGGAGACTTTCGCCAAGTGGGGCCGCCAGGAGATCCTCGGCGACGTGGTCCGCGTCCTGCGCCAGTTCCGGCCGGACGTGATCATCACGCGCTTCGCGACCGACGGCAGCGGCGGACACGGCCACCACACGGCCTCGGCCTTGCTCGCCAGCGAAGCCTTCGATCTCGCTGCGGATCCGCGCGCTTTTCCCGAGCAGATCGCGGCGGGACTCGAGCCCTGGCAGGCGAAGCGGCTGTTCTTCAACGCCAGCTCCTGGTGGAGCAAGGATCTGCCGGCCCAGGCGCAAGCGGATCCCTCGACCTGGGCCACGATCGACGTCGGCGGCTTCGATCCGCTGCTCGGCACGAGCTACACCGAGCTCGCCGGCCGCAGCCGCAGCCAGCACAAGAGTCAAGGCTTCGGCGCGGCGGAGACGCGCGGAGAATTGACCGAGTACCTGCGGCTCGACAAGGGCGCGAAGCTCGCGTCAGCCGACATTTTCGGCGGCGTGGAATTGAGCTGGAAACGTGTCGCCGGAAGTGAGCGCGTGCAGGCTCTGGTTCGCGAGCTCGAGGAAAGCTTCGATCTGCGCGCCCCCGACAAGAGCGTCGCGAAGCTAGGCGCCCTGGTCGCGGCTCTCGATGAGCTGGCGGCGGCGAAGGGACCCGAGCATCGCTGGGCAAAGCTCCAGGCCGAAGCCGGGCGGCAATTGATCTTCCAA
>DATHET010000299.1:0-4488 GCA_035490315.1 Planctomycetota bacterium | reverse complement strand
CGTGCCAAACGTCCAGGCCAGGATCGCGCGGCTGACCTCGAAGTCCTTGAGCGTCAGCGACTGGATCGCCGCGAAGGCTCCCGCGACGCACATGTTGACCGCGATGCCGACCAGGAGCAGCGTGGGCACCGAGGTGCGACCGCCGCTCGACGCGAGCCAGGCGACCAGCGAGACCGTCGCCAGGGCGCCCGCGAATGAGCACAGCGGCACGAAGAGCGCGCTCGGCGCGAAGTCGCGATCCAGGATTCCGTAGCCGCCGATCACCGCGATCGCGAGGGCTGCGCCGAGGGCCGCGCCGCCGCTGACGCCGAGCAAGGAAGGCGAGGCGAGCCCGTTGCGGAACAGGCCCTGGATCAAGCCACCGGAAAGGGCCAGAGCCGCTCCCACGCCCGCCGCGGTGAGCGCGCGCCAGCTGCGCAGCTCGACGATCAATTCCTGACGCGGATCCGCGAGGCCTTCGCCGAAACCCAGCGCGTGGGCAAAGCTCTTCAGGACGCTCTGCGGTCCGATCGCGCCGCTGGAGCCGACGCAGATCGAGCCGAGCACGATCGCGAGCAGGACCAGGCAACATACGCCGATCAAAGGCGCGAGCGGCCGCGCGCGGCTGCGCGTGCTCACTCGCGTTTCTCCGACGAGCCAGCTTCGCGCGCGAGCATGGCGTCGACCGCGGCGGCCAAGGCTTCCGCGCCGCTCACGATCGACTGCGAGCCGGTCGCGAACAGGCTCGGCGGCAAGGCGATGATGCGCTTGTTCTTGACGGCGCGCAGCTCGCGCAGGCTGGGCTCCGTCTCCAGCAGCCGCTGCGAGGCCCCGCCGCGATCGCCCTGGGTGCCGTCGCCCTGGTGCAGCGGCATCGAGACCAGGATCAGATCGGGATCGAGAGCGATCAAATCCTCGAAGCTGACCTGCACATGGCCGTCGGCGCCGCGCTCGGCCATCGCGTTGGACATGCCGGCGAGCACGATCTGCTCGTGGATCGTGGTGTGGATCCCCGCGCTCCAACCCGAGCCGAAATTGGAATAGCACAGGGCACGCAGGCCGACGCGCGCTCCCGGATGGGCCTCGAGCACCGCGACCCGCGCATCAAGATCGCGCACGACCTCGCGCGCGCGATCCTCGAGCTCGAGCAGCTGGCCGACGCTGAGCAGCGTCGCCCGCGCGTCCTTCCAGGTGCGCACCTCGGGCAGCACGACCACTTCGATCCCCGCGCTCTTCAAGCGGGCGGCGGTGTCCTTGTCCTGCCAGGGCTCGGCGATCACCAGGTCCGGCGAGCGCGCGATCACTTCCTCGGCGACGAAGGTCGAGAAGCGCGGCACGCGCTGCCAGGCTGCGTTGTCAGCCGGCAGGGCCGAGTAGTCGAGGGCCTGCTCCGGCAAGGCCGCGACACGCTCCGGCGGAGCGAGGGCGACCACGAAGTCCACCACGCTCGAGCTGGCCGCGAAGATGCGCAGCCCGCGCGAACGCACGCTGACATGGCTGCCGTCGGCCATGACCACGTCGCGAGCCCCGGACGCAGCAGGCCCGGCCGGCGTGGAACCTTGATCCGAGCAGGCCAGGGCCGCGAGACCCAGAGCCAGCGCGAGCATGCAGCGCCGGGGTGCGCGCGGCGGAATCGATCGCATGGGAACCCTGCTTCCGAAGGTGAACGGCCGAGGCGATCGGGCGATCCGACTTGCCGCGCGGCGCGCGGCTCACGGTTGCGGGCCAGTCCCGGATTCCCACCGGGTTCCCCCAAGCTCCAGCGCGCCCTCGAGGACGCGCCGCAGTTGCCTCTGACGGATGAAAGTGAACGAGAACGGCCCAGAGTCTGGCCGAGCCCCCTGGCTCATGCAAGCGCGGCCCCTCCCGGCGCGCGCTGCCCGCGATTCACTTCTGGTGCGAGAGCCAGTTGAGGAAGGTCCACTCCAGGTTCTCGGGCTTGGGATCTGCGCCGGACCAGGGAAGCCCGTAGGCCTTCGACAGCAGGTCCTCGAAGCGCGCGCCCTCCGGGCTCGAGGCCACGAGGCGCAGCAACTCGGCGAACTTGTCGCGCGAGGGCTTGCCCGATTTGCCGGCACCTTCCTCGAACAGCCAGTGCACGAAGCAAGACTTGTACGCGCGGAAGAACTCGAGGTAGTCCGGCAGGAACTCCTTCGCCGGCACTTCCTTGTTCGCCGCCGCGTCGCCGAGGAAGGGCGCGCGCACGAAGAGCTTTTTCACGTTGTCGGTGGCGGTGACTTCGAAGGTCGAGGTCTTTTCCTTCCCCGACGAGGCGTCCTTGCTCGCCACGCGCTGCGAGGTCCGCAGGGGTTTCACGAACCAGTCCGAGCCCGCGGTCGCGCGCCAGGGCGAGTCCGCCGAGTATCCCGGCAGGCGACCTCCGGACTTCTGGCCGCCAGGCACGAACATCGAGATGCCGTCGACGGAATTGCCGCGGCCCGATCCACCAGAGCGCGCGTTGTTGCGCCCGTACAAGGCGATCGAGGTGTTCTGGCACATCCCCGACTCGAAGGCGGGATCGAGGGCGTAGCCGAAGAAGGTGGTGCACAAAGAGTGCGCCGAGCGCGTCGACACGTGCTCGACGGCTCCGGTCGCCCACTTCAAGTTCATCGACGTGCCATCCCAGGGGTGGGCCAGGTCCATCTTGCCCGCCGGATCCTCGAGCGAGAGCACCTGGATCGCGTTCCAGAAGCACTCGGTCCAACGGATGGCGCCGTTGTCCCAGAACGCGGCGCGGTGATCGGGATCGGCCCAGCCGAAGAAGGCCACGAACTCGAGGAATTCCTTGCGCGTCGGCGCGAGCAGGATCTGCATCCGCGTCTCGGTCTTGGGCTTGTAGCCGAGCGCGGTGCCGTCCTGGAAAACGGCCGTCACGCGGGCGGCGGCATCGCGCTCCTTGTCGCTGGCCGCGAAGAAATCGAGGACCCCTAGCTTGGGGTCAGAGAGCTTGGCGGGCTGGGGCCTGCCGGTTGCGAGCCAGCGCTTGAGCAGCGCGAGGTCCGCGCGCGCAGCTTCGGCAGAGGCACCGGTGCCGAACCATTCCAGCCACAGGGCCTCGAGCTCGATGATGCAGCTCGCCATGGCGCGCAGCTCTTCCTGGCGCGGCTTGGATTCGAGCCCCGTGCGCGGATAGATCAGGTCGAAAGGACCCACCCGCTCGAAGACCGCCTCGCGTACGAAGAATGCCTGAACGTCGAAATTGGCTGGATCGCTTTCGACGTGGTGGGCTTTGCCGAAAGCCGCGGCGAATTCCGCGAAGGGCGGCGGCGGATCGGAGATCGGAGTTTGACACCAGGCGGTCGCGGCCAGGAGCACGGAAACGAGCGAGACGCGGTGGAACAAGCAGATCTCCTTGAAGGGGGCGCAGGATCTACCCGGTAGCTTCGCTACAGAGTCCAAGCAACGAGAATTATTCCTGCAAAAACCGGGTCAGCCCCAGATGAATTCGAGTGGAATGTCCACATTCGGCGCGAGCGAGCGGTGGACCGGACAGGTGTGAGCGGCGCGCTCGAGAGCTTCGCGCGCCTTGGCTTCGAGGGGAGTCGGCAAGGCGATGGAGACCCGCAGCCGGCCGATGCGGCGCACCGGATCGGCGACCATCTCCTTGACGACCGTCGCGCTCGCGCCCTGCATGGACCAGCCGTGGCGCGCGGCGAGGATCCCCATCGTGGTCAGGATGCAGGTTCCCAAGGCCGTGGCCACGAGGTCCGTCGGCGAGAAGGACTCTCCCTTGCCCTGGTTGTCGATCGGCGCGTCGGTCGTGAGTCGGGTCTTCGACGGTGAGTGCGTCGCCAGACAACGCAGCTCGCCTTGATAATCCATCACGATCGTGACCATGCCTTGTCCTTGGTTCGAGCGTTCGATCCGCCCTGTGTGTCCTCGCTAGACTACAGCGATGATCCGTCTCGACAACAGCGTCGCCCTGGTGACTGGAGCTTCGGCAGGAATCGGCGCCGCCACCGCGCGCGCCTTGTCCGCGGCTGGAGCGCGCCTGCTCCTGGTCGCGCGGCGAGCCGATCGCCTCGAAGCGCTCGCGCGCGAATTACCGGGCTCGCGCGTGATCGCCCTGGACGTGCGCGATGCGGAGGCCGTGCAGAAGGCGCTGGGCAAGGAGCGCGTCGACATCGCCGTGGTCAATGCGGGGTTGGGCCTGGGAATGGGCCCGCTGGACGAGGGCTCGACCGAGGACTGGTCGACGATGATCGACACCAACATCAAGGGGCTGCTGCACACCCTGCGCGCCGTGACCCCGGGGATGCGGGTGCGCGCCAGCGGGGACGTCGTGCTGCTCGGCAGCGTCGCCGGACGGCAGGTCTATCCGAATGGGAACGTGTACTGCGCGACGAAGTTCGCGGTGCGGGCCATCTATGAAGCCATGCGGCTGGATTTCGCCGGCGTCGGCCTGCGGGTCTGCACGGTCGATCCCGGCATGGTCGAGACGGATTTCAGCCGCGTGCGTTTCAAGGGCGACGAGGAGAAGGCCAAGCGGGTTTATGCGGGCGTGACTCC
>DATHET010000298.1:0-17679 GCA_035490315.1 Planctomycetota bacterium | reverse complement strand
AATCCGCCCAAGGAACGCGGCGACCAGGGGCCTTCGCTCAACTGAGGCGCAAGGCGCCCGCTCGATCGCGGTCCGTGAACAGCTGCGCCATCTCGCGCGGATCCTCGAGCCAGACATCGGGCTCGTCCTGAGCGAAGAGCTTGCGCGAAAACGGTCCCCACATCGCTGCGGCGGTGCGCGTGCCGGCCTGCTGGCCGCAGCGGATGTCGTGGGGCGAATCTCCGACCATGAAGGCGCGGCTTGCGCTCGCGCCGAGGCGCTCGAGGGCGAGCAGCGCGGGCTCGGGCGCGGGCTTGGGCTCGCGCACGTCGTCGCAGCCGATCACGACTTCGAAGAGATCGTCGAATCCCGCGCAGGCCAATCCGCGCAGAGCACCGGCTTTCATCTTGCTCGTGACCACGCCGACCAGGACGCCGCGCGCTTTCAAGTCCCGCACGGCCTCGACCGCTCCGGGGTAGGGCTTGACCATCGCGTCGTGGTGCAGATTGTTGTGCGCGCGGTAGGTCGCGATCATGCGCTGGACTTCGAGCGGATCCGCGGTCCACTGCTCGAATTGCCATTTCAACGGACGCCCCAGGCCGCCGAGCCATTCGTCGCGATCGAAAGCGCGCGAGCCATGGGCACTGAGCACGTGGCGGTACGAGCGCTCGATCAATTCGATCGAGTCGTTCAAGGTCCCGTCGAGATCGAACAGGACGACGTCGCTCATTCCATGTGCGCGATCACCGGCGCGTGGTCCGAGGGCTTCTCGCCGCCGCGCGCACCCTTGTCGATCTCGATCCCGCGGCAGGCGGCCAGGGCGGCGTCGCTCATCAGGAAGTGGTCGATGCGCAGGCCGTGATCGCGCTTGAAGCCGCCGGTGCGGAAATCCCACCAGGTGTAATGGCCGCCTTCGGTCGTGAAATGGCGGAAGGCGTCGCGCAGGCCGAGCTCGCCGAATTTCGCCAGGGCCGTGCGCTCCGGCGTCGAGCACAGGATCTTTTCGCGCCAGCCCTCGGGGTCGTACACGTCGCGATCGTCGAAGGTCACGTTGAAATCGCCGCACAGCACGATCTTCTCGCTCATGTCGTAGCGCTCGCGCACGAATTCCGCGACGCGCGCCATCCATTCCATCTTGTAGGCGAACTTCTCGCTGCCGACCTTCTCGCCGTTGACGACGTAGAGGTTCAGGATCAGCGTGTCGCCGACCTGCGCGCCGAGCACGCGCTTCTGGGCATCCGACGTCTCGCCCGGCAGGCCGCGCACCACGTCCTCGAGGTTCTGCTTGGCCAGGATCGCGACGCCGTTGTAGGTCTTCTGGCCGAAGGTCGCGACGCGGTAGCCCAGGTCCTCGAACACCTGCCTCGGGAATTGCTCGTCGAGGCACTTGATCTCCTGCATGCACAGGACGTCGGGCTGCTTGTCCTCGATCCAAGCGACCACGCGCTCCATGCGCGCTCGCACCGAATTGACGTTCCAGGTCGCGATCTTCATGAAAGGTTCCGGGTCATTGTTCTTCTCGCGGCGGCGGCGCTTGCTGCGCCTGCAAGGCCTTGAACCAGCCCTTGCGCTTGAACCAATGCACCATCGCCAGCGCGATCACGAGCATCACCAGCATGACGACGGGATAGCCCCACTTCGAGTTGATCTCCGGCATGTGCTTGAAGTTCATCCCGTAGACCCCGACGATGAAAGTCAGCGGCATGAAGATCGTCGAGATGATCGTCAGGATCTTCATGACCTCGTTCATCCGGTTCGAGACGCTGGACAGCCAGACCTCGAGCAGCGACGAGCCGAGCTCGCGGTACGTCTCCAGCAGATCCATCACCTGCACGGTGTGGTCGTAGCAGTCGTTGAGGTAGACGCGCGTCTCGGCTCGGATCAGGGGATTCGCTTCGCGGATCAGGCTGGAGATCGCTTCGCGCTGCGGCCAGGTCGCGCGCCGCAAGGTCAGGAGCTCGCGCTTGATCTCGTGGATGCGCGGAATCGATTCCCGCGAGGGCGCGAGCAGCACTTCGTCCTCGAGCGTTTCGATGCGCTCGCCGATGCGCTCGAGCAGGGGGAAGAAACTGTCGACGGTCGCGTCGATCAAGGCGTAGGCCAGGTAGTCCGGGCCCAGGGTGCAGAGCTTGCCGCTCGAAGTGCGCAGGCGCTCGCGCACGGGCTCGAAGCAATCCCCGATGCGATTCTGGAAGCTGACCACGAAGTTCTCGCCCAGGAACAAGGACAACTGGTCGGTGTCGAGCTCCGGCCCCGACTCCGGCATGCGCAGGACGATGAACAGCACCGGACCATAGGACTCGACCTTCGCGCGCTGGTGACCGCTCAACACGTCCTCGAGGGCGAGGCGGTGCAGGCCGAAGATCTCGCCGATCGCCGAGATGGTCTTCACGTCGCCCAGTCCGGCGATGTCGAGCCAGAGCACGCGGTCGGGTCGCAAGAGCTCGCGCACACCGGAGACCTCGATGGTCTTGAACTCCTCGACCTTCTCGGCGCTGAAGGAAAAGGCCCGCAGCTGGGGCGTGGGCGCTGCCGGATCGACCAGCAGTTCCCCCGGTGGAGATCCGGGGCGGCTGCGGCGGTGCTGGCTGGTCGCGGCTCGCTTGGCTTTTCGGCGGTAGATGGCTCGGTTCCTCGTGCGCGCGATGCGGCGGGGGGGATTGTAGGGGCTGGTCCACTCGAAAAAACCACAGCGGCGCGAGAGCTGCGCCTGCATCTCGGCGTATCCTGTCGGCTCCTCAACTACCTGGACAAAGAAGCGCGAACCCCTCCGTGACCGATCGATCCTCCCCCCAACGCCCCCGCCGTGGCGGCAGCCGCTCGGCCGCTTCCTCCTCGGGCTCCCGCCCAGGCTCCAAGCCGCGAACCCACACTCGCGGCCCCGCCGCCGAGCCCCTGCACCCCACCGCCGAGCCGCCGGACATTCCGAGCTTCCGCCACTGGGAGCTCGGCGAAGAAGTCCAGGCCGCGATCGCGGGCATGGGCATCGAGGTCCCGACTCC
The DNA here is from genome assembly GCA_035490315.1 of Planctomycetota bacterium. Lineage (GTDB taxonomy): Bacteria > Planctomycetota > UBA1135 > UBA1135 > JADJQU01. The sequence goes on along the minus strand of DATHET010000298.1, from coordinate 14,698 downwards.
GATCCAGCGTCTGGCGATCGGGCCGGTGCTCGAGGGCAAGGACGTGATCGCGAAGGCGGAGACCGGCACCGGCAAGACCCTGGCCTTCGGCGCGCCGATCATCGCCAAGCTCGACCCGGCGCGCGCGACGGTGCTCGCGCTGGTGCTATGTCCGACGCGCGAGCTCGCGCAGCAGGTGGCGAGCACCCTGGAAGTCCTGGGCAACGCCAAGGGCTTGAAGACCGCTCTGGTGGTCGGCGGCGAGCCGATGCAGGCCCAGGTCCAGGCCCTGCAGCGCGGAGCTCAGGTCGTGGTCGGAACTCCCGGCCGCGTGCTCGACCTCTATGGCCAGCGATTCCTTTCGTTCCCGTGGACGGAATTCGTGGTGCTCGACGAAGCCGACGAGATGCTCGAGATCGGCTTCATCGACGACGTGAAGAAGATCCTCGGCTTCACGCCCGACGAGCGGCAGACCCTGTTGTTCAGCGCGACCTTCCCCGCCGAGCTGCTCGCCCTGGCGCGCGAATCGACGCGCAATCCGGCGGAGATCGCGACGGCGGCCGGCGTGGCCACGGTCAAGTCGATCGAGCAGGTGTGGTTCAGCCTCGACCGCGACGACCGCGCCCTGGGCTTGATCCGTTTGATCGAGCAGAGCGCGCCGGAAGACGTGTTCCTGGTCTTCTGCGACCGCCGCACCGAGGTCGACTCGCTGATGCGCCGCCTCCAACGCCTGCCTTTCTCGATCAAGGCTCTGCACGGCGGCTACGACCAGCCCTCGCGCTTCCGCGTGATGGCCGCGTTCCGGACCGGGGAAGTCAAGGCATTGGTCGCGACCGACGTCGCTTCGAGAGGCCTCGACGTGCTGCACGTGACCCACGTGGTCAACTACTCGGTGCCCCACGATCTTTCGAGCTACACGCACAGGATCGGCCGCACCGGCCGCGCCGGTCGCAAGGGCGCGGCGATCACGATCGTCTCGTCGGAGAACAGCGGCCGCTGGCGCGACATCCTGAGCGCAGCGCCCTGGGCCATCCCCGAGATCCAGCCGCCCGGCCCCGGCGGTCCGCGCGGCAGGCCGACGCACACGCACACGGCGCCGCGCCAGCCAGTGGCGGAGCCGCAGCGCGAGCCCCAGCGCCCCGAATCCGAGCCGCGCGAAGCGCGCGAGCCGGAACGACGCGAGCCGGAACGACGCGAGCCGAAGCGCCGTGGGCCCGAGCGCCGTGAACCGGAACGACGAGAGCCTGAGCGTCGCGAACCGGAACGGCGCGAAGCTGTTCGGCCCGCGCGCGAGTCTGCGCCGCGACCGCCGGCTCGACCGGCGCGCGTGGATGTTCCGCGGCCCGAGCGGGCGGAATCGCCCGCGGCGAAACCGCAAGCCGCTCAAGGCCGGCCGCGCCGCGAGCTCTCGACGCGCGAGCGCTTGCGCCAGGAGCGCGAGGGCGAAGCGAAGCCGGATACGGGTCGGCGCGGGCGGCGCTAGGACCAGTTCCCGGCTGCGATCCTCAGAACGGATCCGCACGGCCTAGAATCAAGGATTCGATTGCCCGGCTCCGACCGGACCAGCACCCACCATGGGCGGCACCAACCCTTTCCTACCTCCGCCGAAGCTCAAGCTGCCCACGCAGCCCTATTCGCTGACCTTCAAGCCCGAGGGCCGGTGCATCGAGGTCGATCCCGCGAAGCTCCCCTATTCGCGCGACGGCTTGAAGGGCTCGATCCTGGAGATCGCCCTCGGCAATGGAGTCGAGATCGACCACGCCTGCGGCGGAGTCTGCGCCTGCTCGACCTGCCACGTGATCGTGCGCGAGGGCTTGGAATCCTGCTCCGAGGCGAGCGACGACGAGCTCGACCAGCTCGACAACGCGCCGGGCTTGACGCCGTACTCGCGCCTCGCCTGCCAATGCGTCGCGGATGGCAGCGTCCCTCTCGTGGTCGAGATCCCGGATTGGAACCGCAACCACGCCAAGGAGGCGCCGCACTAGCAACCGCGCGGGGGACTCCCTAGTCTCCCCCGCCGTTCCCAGTGCGCCTGACAGGTCTGGAATGTCCATGGCCGAGCCGATCCAAGCGCCGAAGAACGATTTCGCCATGGAAGTCCTGCTCGCTCAACCGCGCGGTTTCTGCGCCGGTGTCGACCGCGCGATCGAGATCGTCGAGCGCGCGCTGGAGAAGTACGGCGCTCCCGTGTTCGTGCTGCACGAGATCGTGCACAACAAGCACGTCCTCGAGGACCTGCGCGCGCGCGGCGTGGTCTTCGTCGATTCGCTCGAGCAGATTCCCGAGGGCTCGGTGACGGTGTTCAGCGCCCACGGCGTCGCGGCCGATATCGTCAAGAGAGGCAATTCGCGCTCCTTGCGCGTGATCGACGCGACCTGTCCCCTGGTCACGAAAGTCCACGACCAGGCCCAGCGCTACGAGCACTCCGGCAGGGAAGTGATCCTGGTCGGCCACCCCGGCCACCCCGAGGTCGAAGGCACGCGCGGTCGCATCGAGGGTCCGGTCCACGTGCTCTCGACCGTCGAGGAAGTCGAGCAGTTGCGCGTCAAGGATCCCGCGCGCCTGGCCTATGTGACCCAGACCACGCTTTCGGTCGATGACACGCGCGAAGTGATCGAGGCCCTGACCCGACGCTTCCCCGAGATCAAGGGACCCGCGCTCAAGGACATCTGCTACGCGACGCAGAATCGCCAGGACGCCGTACGCGAGATGAGCGGCTCGATCGACCTGCTGCTGGTCGTCGGCTCGCAGAACTCCTCGAACTCCAACCGTCTGCGCGAGCTCGGCGAGCGCAAGGGCGTGCCAGCCCACCTGATCGACGACGAGCGCAACCTCGATCCGACCTGGTTCCGCCCTGGAATGCGCATCGGCCTCACCGCCGGCGCCTCCGCCCCCGAAGCCGTGGTCGCCAAAGTCCTCGACCGCCTGCGCTCCCTCGGCGTCCACGCCATCCACGAAATGGACGGCAAACGCGAGTCGATCGTCTTCAAACTGCCGGACGAGCTGGTACCCGGTATTCCACCGCCATCTTGAACCGTAGCCTTACCCGAGCGCGGTGTCAGTGCGCGCGCGCGGCGGCGATCAGGCTCTCGGCGTAGTCGATGCCGCGCGGTGTGCGCGAGCCGTGCCAGGAAAGCAGCTCGCCGTCGGCGATCACGAAACGCTCGTGATCGAAGCCCGTCAGGGACGCGAGCTCGTCGCGGTGCTTGTCCTTGAAAGGGAAGGGCTCCGTGCAAAGGAACACGACCTGCGGGGCCTTCGCGATCAGATCGGAGACTTCGATCGTCGGGTAGCGCTCGGCTGAGTCGGCGAACACGTTCTTCCCGCCCGCTTGATCGAGCAGCGCAGAGACGAAAGTGTCGCGGTTGACGCTCATCCACGGCTTGCGCCAGATCAGGTAAGCCCAGGTGACGAGGGTCTTTCCCCGCGCGTTTGCCACGACGCGCCGCGTGCGTGCCTCGATGTCGGAAGCGATGCGCTCCGCGTCCTCCGGCCGCTCGAGCGCCGCGCCGATCGAGCGCACCATCTCCGCGGTGGCCGATGCATCGCGCGGCATGGAGACGTGCAGCCGCAAGCCACCCTTCTCGAGCGCCTGAGCGTCCTCGATGCGGTTCTCCTCCTCGTTCATCAGGACGATGTCCGGCGCGAGCTCGAGGATGCGCGGGATTTTCGGCGTTTTCGTCCCGCCGAGCTTCTCGACCGCGCCCACTTGGTCGGCTGGATGCACGCACCAGTCCGTGATGCCCACGAGATCCTCGCCACGGCCGAGATCGAAGACGAGCTCGGTCAAGCTGGGGCAGAGGGAGACGATGCGCATGGCCCGAGGAAACTCTAGCTCGCCCCCGCCGCCTCGAAGGCCGGGCGCGGGCTGGCCGGCATGGTCTCGCCGGCGATGCCATGCAAGCCTGCCGCGTAGTCGCGGATCGTGCGCTCGTACTCGAACGGCTGCACGTCGGCGCAGGCCTGGATCCCCATCGCGGCGCGGCGCGATTCGGCGCCGAGCACCTGCTCGAAAGCCGCCGCGAGGCTCGCAGCATCGAAACCGCACAGCCAGCCGTTCTCGCCGTCGCGGATCAGCTCTTTCATCATGCCGACCGGCGTGCTGACCGCCGGAATGCCGCAGGCCATGCCCTCGACCGTCGAGCGCGGCCCGCCTTCGCAACCGGAAGCGCAGACCACCAGGCCGCTCCTGCGATAAGCCTCGGCGAGCTCGAGCTTCGAATCCGTCCAGCCGCGGATCGCGACCAGGTCCTCGACTCCGCGGCTGCGCGCTCGCTCGCGGATCACGTTCTCCAACGGGCCCTTGCCGATGAGCAAGACGCTTCGGCGTCGGCCGCGCGATTTCGCGAGAGCGATCGCGTCGACGATCAGCTCCAGGCCCTTGTTCGCATCGAAGCGGCCGGCCCAGACGATGTCCTGCTCGCGCGTGATCGGCGCCTCGACTCGACGGAACGTGCCGAGATCGATGTACAGCGCGCGCAGCACGAGGATTTTTTCCGCGGGCACGCCCTGCGATTCCAGGAAGGGCACGAGCTCGGCGCTGTTGACCACGCGGAAAGCGCGAGCGCGATCGCTGGCCCAGCGCAGGTAGAGCTTCGTCGCCGCCAGCTTGAATCGCTCGCGCAGATCCGAAGCGATCGGATACCCCGGCACGCCGTGGATCTCCGAGAGATACGGCACTCCGCTCGCGCGCGAAAGCGCCGCGGCCGCGCGTCCGGTCTGGAACAAGCCATAGTCGTGGCTGACGATCAGCCCCGGCTTCGTTTCGCGGATCAGCTCGCCGCCGCGCCGCTTCCAGAAATCGACGAGCCCCGCGCGCCCGCGATCGGCGGGATGCAGATGCACGTTGCCCAGGATCTCACGCGTCGTCACCGGCCGGTCCGGTCGAGGCAGCAGGATGTCGACGCGCTCGAAGTAGCGCGAGAATCCGCGCTGCGTCTCGTACAGCGGCCCCTTGCCGCCGGCGGCGGTCAGCCGATCGCCGCTGATCATCAGGACCCTCACGGCGCTCTTCTACTTCCCGTGACCACATCGCGCGAGCATGGATCCGCGCCAGCCCACGCTCGCGAGTCGTAAGCGCAGGGAACGCTCATCGCGCCATCTCGAGCGGCCTGCACGCGAAGCGCTTCCCCTCGGACACGATGCGCGCAAAGGCGTGCTGCTCGTCGTGGTAGAACAACCCAGTCCAGCCTTCGCTCGCCGCGCGGCGGATCCACTCCGAGCGGACTTCGAAGGAGCGCACGACGTCGATGTCATACGCCATGATGTACGCGGGCTCGACGTGGTGCGTGGTCGGCACGACGTCCGACCAGAAAATCGCGCAATCCTCGCTGCCGAGCCCAAGGGTCACGACGCCGACTCCATCCGAGTGGCCGCCGAGCGTGTGCGCGATCAGGCCCGGGAGCACCTCGAAGTCCCCTTCGAAGCCCTCGAGCAGCCCCGCCGCTTCGATCGGCAGCACGTCCTCGGCGCGATAGCTCGCCGCGCGCGCGTGGCCCGGCTTCTTCGCCATCTCGATCTCGATCCGCGGCGCGAAATGCCGCGCGTTCGGAAACAACGGCGCGAGAAGACCCTCTTGCGAAACCACCAGGCCTCCGATGTGATCCCAGTGGCAATGAGTCGCGACGACATGCGTGATCTCCGTGACGGCGACGCCCGCGCGAGCCAGGGACTCCGCCAAGGTTGGATGCGGCTCCATCTGGTAGATCCCGCTCCACTTCGCATCCCAGCGCTGGCCGACGCCGCCCTCGATCAGGACCTTGTCGCGACCGCGCTCGGCGAGGAAGGGTCGCAGAGCGAGTCGGATCGTATTGTCCGCGGCCGGAGGCGTGAGCTTGCGCCAGATCTTCGCCGGCACCACGCCCCACATCGATCCGCCGTCGAGGCGGAAGAATCCGTCGGAAAGCTCGGTGATCAGCCACAGGCCGACCTGCAGACGGCGCGGAGTGAAGCTCGCACCGGAGACTCCCATCGCAGGCTCAGCGCAGGATATGGCGCGCGATGATCAGACGTTGGATCTCGCTGGTGCCCTCGCCGATCACGCACAGCTTCGCGTCGCGCCACATGCGCTCGACGGGATACTCGCGGCTGTAGCCCATGCCGCCGTAGATCTGGATCGCATCGTAGGTGACGCGCATCGCGCATTCCGACGCGAAGAGCTTGCCCATCGCGGCTTCCTTCGAATAAGGCTGGCCCGCGTCCTTGAGCCGCGCGGAATGGTAGACGAGGTGGCGCGCCGCCTCGATGTCGAGGGCCATGTTGGCGAGCTTGAATTGCACCGCTTGCAGATCGCTCAGCGTTCCGCCGAACGCCTCGCGCTGGCTGGCGTAGGTGCGCGCGCAGTCGAAAGCTCCTTCGGCGATGCCCAGCGACAGAGCTCCGATCGAGATCCGCCCGCCGTCGAGCGTCTTCATGAACGTCTTGAAGCCGTCCTCGGGCGGGCCGAGCAGGTGGTCCTTCGGGATGTGCGCGTCCTCGAACACCAGGCTGCCCCAATCGGAGCCGCGCATGCCGAGCTTCTTCTCGCCGGGCTCGACCGAGAAGCCGGCGGTCTTGCGCGGCACGACGAAGGCGCTGATGCCCTTCGAGCCCAGGCTGCGATCAGTGACCGCAGTGATAATGAAGGAGCCGGCGTAGTTCGCGTTGGTGCAGAAGCACTTGCGGCCGTTGAGCACCCATTCGCCGCCGGCGGCGCGCGCATTGGTCTCGGTGCCGCCGGAATCGGAGCCCGCGTTGGGCTCGGTCAAGCCGTAGGCGCCCATGTACTCGCCGGAGATCAGGCGCGGCACATACTCGCGCATCAGCTTGTCGCCGCCCCAGGCATAGATGGGGTAAGTGCCGAGCGAGACGTGGGCCGCGAGGGTCAGCGACGTCGAGCCGCAGACCTTGGCGAGCTCCTCGACGGCGAGGATGTAGGCGAGCGTGCCGCCGTTGGAGCCGCCGACGGATTCATCGAATGGAATGCCGGGCAAGCCGAGCTCGACGATGCGCTTCCAGACCCCCAGGTCGAAGCGATGGTGCTCGTCGACGTCGTGCGCCAGGGGCGCGACTTCGCGCAGGGCGAAATCGCGGACCATGTCGCGGATCATCTGTTGATCCTCGGTCAGGTCGAGGGAGTGCTTGATCTCAGGCAGCGTGATCATGAATGCGTGGAAAACCTGTTGGTCGCGTCGAGGTGTGGTCTGGTGGGCGGCTCAATCGAAATCGATGCGCCACCCGGCGGTGCGACGAGACTTGGCCGTCGCCGGTGTAGTCGGCCGCGAGTCGTCGGAGGCTTGAGCGTCTTCAGCCGTGCCGGCTCCGTCGCGGTAGAAGGATGCCGAATTGCCGCTGCCGACCCAGGCGATCAGGGCGCGGCGCGAGAACTTCCATTCGCGGCCGATCTTGCGCGCGGGCAGGCTCTGGCTGTGCAGCACCTTGTTGAAGGTCTTGATGCTGACGCCGAGCAGCGCGGCGGCTTCTTCGATGTTCAGGATCTCGGGCGAATCACCACTGCTCATCGCGAACTGCCTTCCGCTTTCCAGCGTCGTTCCATCTCGCCCTGGATCCAGACGGCGATGTCCTCGGTGCGCGTGCCGGGGCCGAACAGCTTGGTGAAGCCGTCCTGCTCGAGCGCCGTGACGTCCTCGGCCGGGATGATCCCGCCTCCGGTGAGCACCACGTGACCCATGTTGCGCGCCACCAGCTCCTTGCGCACGCGCGGGAAGAGCGACATGTGCGCGCCGGAAAGGATCGACAGACCGACGACGTCGACGTCCTCCTGGACCGCGACCTCCGCGATCATCTCCGGAGTCTGGTGCAGGCCGGTGTAGACCACTTCCATGCCGTGATCGCGCAGCGCGGTCGCGACGATCTTGGCGCCGCGGTCGTGGCCGTCTAGGCCGGGCTTGCCGATGAGCACGCGGATCCGACGCTCGTTCACGAAGTCACCGCCCCGTTGCTCGAGGCCAGCTGGCGCCGGAACCATTGCGCGCTCGGCACGCCGATCACGAGCAGCATCGCCGCCACGAGCCAGACGCGCGGCGAGCTCTGGCCGGTGATCGAGCCGACGGCGAGCGTCAGTCCGACGACGATGTCGAAGACGGAAATCCAGAACAACAGGCGCATGAAGCTGCGTTTCAAAGGATCTTGGGCTCCTTGTACACGCCGAATTCCTGGCGCAGGACCTGGGCGATCTCGCCCAGGGTGCAGTCGGCGTGGGCGGCCGAGACGAAGCGCTCGAGCAGATTTTCGCGCGTCTTGCAGGCGGCGTGGATCGCGGCCAGCTCGCGCTGCACCTTGGCCTTGTCGCGGCGAGCGCGCAGATCGGCGAGGCGCGCGCGCTGCTCGTTCTCGACCGCGGCGTCGATGCGGTGGATGTCGATCGGCACGGCGGCGCCGTCTTCCTCGTAGCAATTGACTCCGACGATCTTCTTCGTGCCGCGCTCGACGGCGTGCTGGTACTGCACGGCGGAGCGGTGGATCTCCTTCTGGATCCAACCGGCCTCGACGCAGGCGACCACCCCGCCGCGGCGCTCGATCTCGGCGAAGTATTCCTCGGCCTCGTCCTCGAGGCGCTTGGTCGCGGCCTCGACGAAGTAGCTGCCGGCGAGCGGATCGATCACGTGGGCGACCTCGGTCTCCTCGGCGATGATCTGCTGCGTGCGCAGCGCGATCTTGACCGCCTTCTCGGTCGGCAGCGAGAGGGTCTCGTCCATGGAATTGGTGTGCAGCGACTGCGTGCCGCCGAGCACCGCGGCCATGGCCTCGAAGGCCGTGCGCACGATGTTGTTCTCGGGCTGCTGCGCGGTGAGCGTCACTCCAGCGGTCTGCGTGTGGAAACGCACCATCCACGAGCGCGGGTCCTTCGCGCCGAAGACGTCGCGCATCTTGCGCGCCCAGATCCTGCGCGCGGCGCGGAACTTGGCGATCTCCTCGAAGAAGTCGATGTGGCTGTCGAAGAAGAACGACAGGCGCGGCGCGAAGTCATCGACGTCGAGACCGGCCGCGATCCCGCGGCGCACGTACTCCATGCCGTTGGCGAGGGTGAAAGCCAGCTCCTGGGCCGCCGTCGAGCCCGCCTCGCGGATGTGGTAGCCCGAGATCGAGATCGTGTTCCACTGCGGCACATGCTCGGCGCAGTAGCCCATCACATCGGTGATCAGGCGCAGCGCGGGCTCCGCGGGAACCAGCCAGGCATGCTGCGCCTGGAATTCCTTGAGGATGTCGTTCTGCACCGTGCCGCGCAGCAGCTTGGGATCGACGCCCGCGCGCTCGCCGCAGGCGATGTAGAAAGCGAGCAGGATCGGCGCGGGCCCGTTGATGGTCATCGAGGTCGAGACCTCGGCCATCGGAATCCCGTCCATCAAGGTCTGCATGTCCTCGAGGCTGGAGATGGCCACGCCGACCTGGCCGACCTCGCCCTCGCTGTGGGCATGGTCGGAGTCGTATCCCATCAGCGTCGGGAAATCGAAAGCGGTCGAGAGTCCGGTCTGACCGTGCTCGAGCAGGAACTTGAAGCGCTGGTTGGTCTGCTTCGCCGAGCCGAAGCCCGCGAACTGCCGCATGGTCCACAGGCGGCCGCGGTACATCGTCGGATGCACGCCGCGCGTGAACGGGAAGGAACCAGGAAGTCCGAGGTCGCGCTCGATGTCGAGCTGTGCATCCTCGGGCCCGTACAAGGGCTTCAAGGCCGCGCCCGAGACCGTGGTGAACTCGGACTCGCGCAGCTTCGCGGCGGCGAAGAGCGCTTCCCACTGCGCCTGGGCGTCGACCTTGCGCAACTGAGTTTCGGACCCTTGAGCGCTACGTTCGGCCATGACTCGGATCCCCCGGGGAAGGAATGGATGCCAGGACGCGAGCCGCCAGCGTCGAAGCGACGCGGTGCGGCGCATGGCCCTGCTCGAGCTCGGCGCGCGCCGCCGCGTTCCAGCCGCGCACGGTCCACAGGGCGGCCGAGATCTCGGCGTCGACCACCTGGCGGATGCGCTCGACGCGCTTGGACAGGCGCAGGGCGGAGAGGTCGTGGGCTTCGAGCCAGCGCTTGTGCGACTCGATCGCGTCGAGCAGCTCCGTGATCCCGGTGCCTTTCGCGGCGCTGACGCTGAGCACCGGCACCGGGAACTCGTGCTCACGGCCGAAGCGCACGTGCACGGACTCTTCCAGGTCGCTGACGACACGATCGGCCCCACTCAGGTCACACTTGTTGACCACCAAGACGTCGGCGACTTCGAGCAGCCCTGCTTTCATGGCTTGGATTCCGTCCCCAGCACCCGGGCACAGGATCACCACGACGGTGTCCGCGGCCGCGACGACATCGTACTCGGCCTGACCCACTCCGACAGTCTCGATCAGGATCTGCTCCATGCCGAAGGCGTCGATCACGTCGCAGGCGTCGACGGTCGCCTGGGCGATTCCCCCGTGGCTGCCGCGGCTGGCCATCGAGCGGATGAATACCCCAGGATCGAGCGTGCGCTCCTCCATGCGGATCCGGTCGCCGAGCAGGGCTCCGCCGCTGAAGGGACTGGAGGGATCGACGGCCAGGATCCCGACGCGCTGATCGCGCTCGCGGTAGGCCTTGGCGACTTCGTTCACCAGCGTGCTCTTGCCGGCGCCGGGCGGCCCCGTGAATCCAGTGCGCGCGCCGCGGCCCACGCGCTGGAAGACGAGGTCGAGCGCGGGACCGAAACGTGGATCGCCGTTCTCGGCCCAGGAGATCAGGCGCGCGAGAGCGCTGCGATCGCCTTGGAGCAGGCGCTCGGAGAGGTTCGCGGCGGTTGCGGCGCTCACGGGGTTGTCCTTGCCAGTACGGAGTCAGGTGAATTCGTCCGGAGTCGTGACGGCATCTCCGCGCCGCGAAAGCGGCGCGGAGAGGCCGTCACGACTCCGGACGAATTCACCTGACTCCAATGGCTCACGGGGATCAGGCGAGCAAGGAACGCGCGATCACGAGCCGCTGGATGTCGGTCGCGCCTTCGTAGATCTCGGTGATGCGCGCGTCGCGGAACAGGCGCTCGACGTGGAAGTGATCGGTGTAGCCCGCGCCGCCGTGGATCTGCAGGCACTCGTCCGCGGCGAAGTTCGCCGCCTGGCTCGCGCACAGCTTGGCCGTGGCGGCCTGCGGTCCGCAGGGCAGCTTCTGATCGCGCAGCCAGGCTGCCTTGTGCACGAGCATGCGCGAGGCCTCGAGCCGCATGGCCATGTCCGCGAGCTTCCATTGGATCGCCTGGAAGTTGGAAATGGTCTTGCCGAACTGCTCGCGCTCCTTGGAGTACTTGATCGCCGCATCGAGGCAGGCCTGACCGATGCCCACCGCCTGGCTGGCGATGCCGATGCGACCGCCGTCGAGCGTGTCGAGCGCGATCTGGAACCCGCGATCGAGGGTCCCCAGGATGTTGGAGGCCGGCACGCGCGCTCCGCTGAACTGCATCTCGACCGCGGGCGAGCCGCGGATGCCGCACTTCGATTCCTTCTTGCCGACGGTCACGCCCTTGGCAGTCGGGTCGACGAGGAAGGCCGTGATTCCGCGCGCTTTCTGCACGTCGGGGTTGGTGCGCGCGTAGACGATCAGCACGCCGGCCAGCGAGCCGCTGGTGACCCAGATCTTCGTGCCGTCGATCACGTAGTCGTTGCCGTCCTTGACCGCGCGGGTGGTCAAGGCCGCGGCGTCCGAGCCCGAATTGGGCTCGGTCAAGCAATAGGCGCCGAGGATTTCACCGGTGGCCATGCGCGGCAGCCACTCGCGCTTCAGCTCCGGCGTGGCGAACTTGATGATCGGCGCGCAGACCAGCGAGTTGTGCACCGACAAGGTCACGCCGGTCGAGGCGCAGGCGCGATTGATCTCCTCGAGCACCAGGCACAGGGCGAGATTGCCGAGCCCCGAGCCGCCGTACTCCTCGGGCACGGTCAAGCCCCACATGCCGAGCTCGGCCAGGCCTTGCATCACCGCGGGGTCGATCGCTTCCTCGCGGTCGTGCTTCGTCGCGCGCGGCAGAAGCTCCGTGTCCGCGAAGTCGCGCGCCATTTTCTGGATCAATCCGAGCTCTTCCGTGAGGCTGAAATTCATGGGGTCCGCCTCAGGCGTAGTCGTAGAAGCCCTTGCCGTTTTTCTTGCCCAGCCGTCCGGCCGCGACCATGCGCCGCAGCAACGGGCAGGGCCGATACTTCGGATCTCCGAAGCCTTCGTGCAGCACGTCGAGGATGTCGAGGCACACGTCGAGGCCGATCAGGTCGGCGAGGGCCAAGGGCCCCATCGGATGGTTCATGCCGAGCTTCATCACCGTGTCGATGCCCTCGCGCGATGCGACGCCCTCCATCAGGCAGCAGACCGCTTCGTTGATCATCGGCATCAGGACGCGGTTGGACACGAAGCCCGGATAGTCCTGGGCCTCGACCGGCGTCTTGCCGAGAGCCTCAGCGCAGCTCACCACGCTGGCGCGCGTCTCTTCCGAGGTGTCCTGGCCGCGGATCACCTCGACCAGCTTCATCAGCGGCACCGGATTCATGAAGTGCATGCCGATCACGCGGTCGGCGCGCTTGGTGGCTGACGCGATCGCCGTGATCGAGATCGAGGAGGTGTTCGTGGCGAGGATCGTCGCGCGCGGACACAGGCGGTCGAGCGCCTCGAAGACACTGTTCTTCGCGTCGATCTTCTCGACGATCGCCTCGACCACGAGCTCGGCCGTCGCCGCGTCGTCGATCCGCCCCGAGGGGCGGATGCGCGAAAAAGTCGCATCGGCGTCCGCCTGGGCGAGCGTGCCCTTCTTGACGAAGCGATCCAGGCTGGCGCGGATGTTGGTCACGCCCTTGTCGAGGGCCGCCGGCACGACGTCGATCAAGCGCACGTTCGCGCCGCTGGACGCGAAGGTCTGGGCGATGCCGTTGCCCATCGTTCCCGCGCCGATGACGGCGATTTCGCGGATCAGGACAGCCACGGCGACCCGCTTTCCCGCGTCGAAACCTCGGCGAAGCAGGTTCCAGCGCTCGCGCGACTCGATTGCGCCGACGAATTCGCGCGCGACGCTCGACGGACCGCCACTAGATCGCCTCCAGCGCGAGCGAGACCGCGTTGCCTCCGCCCAGGCACAGCGAGGCCATGCCGGTCTTCGCTTTGCGCTGCTGCATCGCGTGGACCAGGGTCACGAGCACGCGGCAGCCGGAAGCGCCGATCGGATGTCCCAGGGCGACCGCGCCGCCATTGACGTTGACCTTGGCCGCGTCGAGGTCGAGCACGCGCAAGAGCGCCAGTGCCGCGACCGAGAAGGCCTCGTTGATTTCATGCAGGTCGAAATCCTGGGGCCGCTTGCCGAGCTTCTTCGCGCAGGCCTGGATCGATCCTTCGGGAGCCATCATGACCCACTCGGGCGCGAGGCCCGAAGTCGCGTAGGCGCTGATCCGCGCCAGCGGCGTGAGCTTCAGCTTCGCCGCGCGCTCGGCGCTCATGACCACCACCGCCGCGGCGCCGTCGTTGATCGACGAAGCATTGGCGGCGGTCACGCTGCCGTCGGCCTGGAAGGCGGGACGAAGCTTGGCAATGGATTCCGCCGTCGTGTCGGCGCGCACGCCTTCGTCGGTGGTGAACAGGATCGGATCGCCCTTGCGCTGCGGGATCTTGACCGCGAACTTCTCCGCTTCGAGGCGGCCCGCCGCGGTGGCTTCGGCGGCCTTCTTGTGCGAGTTCGCCGCGAAGGCGTCCTGCTCGGCGCGCGAGATCTCGTACTTGCGGGCGACCAGCTCGGCCGTGCTGCCCATGTGGAAATCGTTGTAGATGTCCCACAGGCCGTCCCAGACCATCGAATCGATGACCTTGCTGTGTCCCAGGCGCATCCCGTTGCGCGCGTCGGGCATCAGGTAGGGAGCGTTGCTCATGCTCTCCATCCCGCCGGCAACGATCACCTCGGCATCACCGGCGCGGATCGCCTGGGCAGCGAGCATCACCGCTTTCAGCCCAGATCCGCAGACTTTGTTGACCGTGAAGCTGCCCACGGTATTCGGGACGCCGGCTCCGATCGCGGCCTGACGCGCCGGATTCTGGCCCAGGCCAGCGGCGAGAACGCAGCCCATGATCACCTCATCGACCTCCGAAGGGGCGAGCTTCGCCCGGGAGAGGGCTTCGCGGATGGCGAGTGAGCCGAGCTCGGTGGATTTGAAGGAGGCAAGCCCGCCCTGGAACTTGGCGATCGGGGTTCGGGCTGCGCTGACGAGGACGACGTCTCTCACGGGAATGGTGCGGCGGGTGACGGTGGGGACCGCCCGGACGGACCAGGGGCGAGCGCAGGCCGCCGTGCAGCCCACGCGCTCCCGGAGTCTCCGTTGCCGGGCAAGGGGCCGAGCAGTGTAGCAGCGCGAAGAAACCGGCGCGCGCGAAGGCCGTCCAGATCCCTGGCCCCGACGGAGCGATCCAGGCCCCCCTTAGTCGCCTTGCAAGAAACCCGTAGGGGTGTCGAGCTTGCCCCTGCGCGGGGCAGTAGCATGGAGTCGGCTTACGCCATGCAGCATCGTCCCGCATGACCGCCCTCACCCACGCTCCCCCTTCGCTCGGTTCCCAAAGGTCCGGCGCGAGCCACGCCCGGAGACGTCCCCTTGGACGATGAGGCCCTCGTCGCCGGATTGCTGGCGAGCCGCGAGGACGCGGTCCGGGCCTTCCTCGAGCGCTACCGTTCTCTGTTCCACCACTGCATCGGGCAGTTCGAGAACGATCCGACCGCGCGCGAGGACCTCTTCCAGGATCTCACCTGGTATG
>DATHET010000297.1:0-25463 GCA_035490315.1 Planctomycetota bacterium | reverse complement strand
CGCGGACGACTCGGTCTGGATCCTGCGCGGGCGCACGGAGCAGGGACCGGATCTCGAGACGATCCTCGTGAGCGGCTCCGGCGCCGGCGGCTTCAACAACTTCGCCCAGGAGGGCCAGCCGATCCCCGGCGGAGCGGCGGGCGAGCTGTACGACTTCTTCGGGTCGGCTACCGGCCGCTTCAACGGTTTGAACGAGTTCGCCTACTCGGCTCGGGCGCGCGGCGGAATCGCGAGCGTGTTCCAGAAAGTGCTCGTGTGGGACGGCGCAAACACCACGCTGCGCATGCAGATGGGCGATCTCTACACCGGCCTCGTCGATCTCGCGCCGAATCCCTCGGGTGACGAGACGATCGGCAATTCGATCGGCTCGATCCACCTGCTCGACGACGGCACGATCGGCTCCCAGGACTCGACCATCGTCAACATCCACTCCACGCGCCGGCCCGCGATCTTCTACGACAACGCGGCGTTCCATCAGACCGGGATCACGACCGTCACACCGCTCGGCGGCGGACCGCCGGTGCTCTGGACGACGATCACCGCGAATGCTTTCTACTCGAGCTTCGACGGAGCCCACTGGGTCGCCGCGGGGCGCATCGTCGGCTCCACGAGCACGGACGACGTGCTGGTCATCGACGGAGCGGTCGTGCTCCAGGAAGGCGCCGCCGTCGCGGGCTCCCCGCTGCTCCTCGGCGCGATCCTCGACAACAACATCACCGGGCAGGGCACCTGGTACGCCCGCGGCCGCGACAACAGCAGCACCTCTTCCACCGCTCCCGATTGGTTCGTGCGCCAGGGAACATTGATCGCGCGCACCGGCGATCCGCTCTCCCCCTCCGAGAACTACGGCGACAGCTTTTCCGCGGTCGCGGCCAATGACAGCGGCGACTGGGCGCTGATCGCGAACACCAACGCCGCCGCCGCGAGCAACGACGTCCTGGTCTTCAACGGCACGGTGTTGCTGCGCGAGGGCGATCCCGTGGACGTCGACGGCAACGGATTCTTCGACGACGGCGCTTTCATCGGACGCGGCAACAACACGCTCGCCGCCTTCGGTGCCGACAAGCTGCGCATGAGCGACAGCGGCGTGATCTACGTGGTCGCGAACTTGAACGACGGCGCGGGCAACGACTTGAACTCCTCGCCGTCCTTCGGAACGCCGGACGTCTTCCTGCGCATCGACCCGACGGGCGGCAACGGGATCTACTGCACAGCGAAGGTCAATTCCCTCGGCTGCACGCCTGCGATCGGCTCGATCGGCACTTCGAGCGCGACGGCGACATCAGGGTTCACGGTCTTCGCCGCCAACGTGATCAACAACAAGCCCGGTCTCTTGCTGTACTCGAATACGGGCCGCGCCGCGGTGCCCTTCCAGAACGGTTTCCGCTGCATGAACGCGCCGGTTCGCCGCTCGGCTGGCCTCAATTCGCTCGGCAATCCGCCGCCGAACGATTGCTCGGGGGTCTACTCGATCGACGTGAACTCCTTCGCCCAGGGACTGCTCGGCGGGTTGCCGCAGGCTTATCTGCTCACGCCGGGCACGGTCATCGACTCGCAATTCTGGGGGCGCGACAACGGCTTCGCGGCGCCGGACAATTCGACGCTGTCGGACGCGCTCGAATTCACCATCGGGCCGTGATGCGCGACCAGTGTCCGGCCTGAAGTTCGTACTCGAACTGAGGGGACAGGACACTGCCCGGCCGAAGGGCCGGGCCCGGCGCGCTCCGCCACGCCGTGCGCGGCAAGCCAGTCGCGGGGTACTCCGCGCGACTTCATCAGCGCGACAGCGCCGCGCGTGCTGCTGGACTGCTTCAGCGAACTTCTGGTACGGGACGCTTGTGTCCTGTACCTGAAGTACGTTGGCAAAAGCGGCCTGAATGCGGCTTCCTGGCAAGGCGCCGCGACGAGGCGTGTTCTCTGCAACAAGAGGAAGGTAAGCCCCGGTGCGCCGAAGGCGCACGAGAACACCGATAGGTGTTCGAGAGGGGATCCCGGCAACGCAGCCAGGGAGCCGCAGGCAGGCCGATTTTGTCGACGTACTGCTGGTACGGGACGCTAGAAGTCGAAACGCTTCACCAGCTCGACCAGCGCGTCGGCCGCGATCGCATTGCCGCGCGCGTTGAAGTGCGTGTCGTGGCGGTGGAACACGTGCAGCGCGCCGTCGGAGAGCGGCTTCACTTGGCGCAGACGCGGCAGGAGATCGACATAGGGGACTGAGCGCTCGGCCAGCCAGGCGCCGATGAGCCTCTGCGGCAGCTCGCGATCCGCGTCCGCGGGCACGCCGTCGACGAGCAGGGCTTTCCACAGGCTGTCCTCGACCTGGAATTCGTCGGGGATCAGCAGGAAAGCGATCGGAACCGGCCTGGCGCTTTCGATCAAGAGCTCGAGGCTCCGAAAAAAATCGGCGTACTGCTGCGACTGCGCGTCGAACAGGATTCCGGCGCGCGAGTGCTCGACGTAGAGGAAGCGCTCGCGCGAGAGCGACGGCGGCTCGAGCAGCGCATCGTCGAGCCAGGGCATACGCTGGCGGATCTCGGCGGCTGCGAAGGCGCGATTCCTCGGCAGGCCGAAGGACGATTCACCCTGTCCGAGATGCTGCTCGCGGGCGAGAGTCGTGAGCTTCCGCGGCACGACGCGGATCAGGACCTCGCTGGGCGCGAGCCATCTCTCCGCCAGAGTCGCGTCGCGGCGTCCAGCGTCTTTGATGTCATTGCCGAGGAACAGGCATACGACGATCAGCTTCGGATGCAGCGGCAGCGCGTCGGTCTCGAGCAGTCTTCGATACTCGCGCGGCCCCGCGTTGACCACGGCCAGGTTGTAGACCTCGGTGCTCGGCAACTGCGCCTCCGCGAGTGTCGTGTAGTGCAGTTGGTGCGGCACCACGCCGACGCCAAAGGAATCGCCCAGGCAGGCGACCAGGCGGACGCTCGGCTCGAGGCGGCTGGGATCCGTGTCCACGAGGCCGGCCGAATTGATCGGAAAGCCGAGGTGGTAAGTCCCCTGCGGCTGGCGGTGAGCGCGCAGCCAGGCGTCGAGGTCCGTGCCCGCCGTGGCCAGGAATGCACTGTTCCCGACGGCGCGGATGGCGCGCAGCGTGAATTCCGCGGCGAAGACGCACAGCGCGAGCTGCATCAGGACGAGCTCGATCCGGCGCAGCCAGCGCGGCCATGTGGGAGGCCGTCGCCAGACAACCGCGGCAACTCCCGCGCTCCACAGGGCAGCCGCCAGGCACACTCCCAGCTCGAGGTCGAAGATGAGCGGCGGAGGTTGGACGAACCATCCCCACATCCACGCACCGAGCACCAGGGTCGGGATCCAGCGCAAGGCAGGCGCAGGAAATTCTTGCACGCGACCGCGGCGCACGGCGACCGCGAGGGCTGCGACGGCAGCGCCGGCGAGGACGCCCGAGGCGACGAGCAGCTCGAGACCGTGCGGTTCCTTGTACAGCCAGGTACGCTTCACGAACACAAGTTGCCGGGCGTGGTTGAGCGTCAATCCCGCCACGCCGACGAAAATCGCAAGGGCTGCGACGACGACGAAAGTCCCTGCGAAACCGCGATGGGGTCGCGGCGGGTCTGCGTCAGGCGCGAATCCGCCTGGCGGAAGCGTCGGATCGGCCTGCTTGGGTAGTTCCACCTACACAGATTGCCTCTTTCGGGCGGCGATAGCAGCTTCGGCTCGTCAGCAGATGCCCGGGAACGCACTCGGTTCCGCGTGCCCATGCGGCGGGCGCACCCGATGCTCGCTCACACCATCTTGTCCTGGCTCCTGCTGCCCGGCATTCCGCCGACGACGGACGTTCCAGGCAACGACGTCGTACCACAAGGCGAGCCGCCGAGCATGCTCGAGGAGCTCTTCCTCAGCGACCTGATCTATCCGCAGGAGCGCGGCGAGCTGCAGATTTCCACCGGACTGTGGCTGGGATTCGACCGCGGCGAACGGCGCACGGTGCTGCCGCTCGTGCTCGAGTGGGGAATGACGGACGATCTGCAGCTCGAGCTGCTCCTGCCCTACGTCGACGACAGCGACTGGGACGTGTCGGGCATCGACGAAGTCGGCGTCGGAGCCCTGGTCCAGATCGCAAAGGACGCGCAGGGCGGCCCGCAGCTCGCCGTCGGAGCGGATGTCACCTTCCTCGACGCGCATTCGGGCGAGGTCGACTGGTCGGTGGAACCCTTCGCGCTGTTCTACCGCGCCGGCGAAGCCCTCGATCTCAATGCAGGCCTGGGATTGAGCCTGTCGGAAGCGGACGGCGAATGGGACACGGGCGCGCTCGGCGCCCTCGCGTTCATCAAGGATCTCGGGCCGTGCACCGGATCGTTCGAAGTGCTCGGCGAGCAGGAAGACGGCGACCTCGCACTGAGCGCGGCTCCCGGCCTCAGCTGGCGCTGGGGCGATTACGAATTCGGCTGCGCAGTGGCCGTCGGACTGACGGACGCCGCCGCGGACGTGCAGGTCCTCTTCACCCTGACGCGCGAGTGGTCGTTCGCGCGGCCCGAATAGGTCCATGTCGAAGGAATGCTCGCAATGACGATCCGCACGAAGATCCTGGCCGCGATGGCGACTTGGTTCGCGCTGGCATCCATGCTCGTGGGGATCCAGCTCTGGGATGAAAGGACGCTCGAAGTCGCGTTCGATCGCACCAACGAGGAGCATGGCCAGCTCGAGCACATCACCAACGTGAAGAGCGATGTCTCCGAGCTGCATTACATGAGCTGCGGCGACGCATCGCTCGATGGGACAGGCGCCTTCGAGGCGAGCGTCGTCAGGTTGCGCTCGAGCCTCGAGACGCTGGCGGAAAGCGTCGCGGAAGTCAGCGAGGATCCGGATCTCTACGAAGATCAGGCTGCCGAACGCTTGCGCACCCAGCGTCTGCGCGACCGGTCGAACGAGTTCGTTCGGGAGCTGGAGCTTTCGCGCGCCAAGCCGGGGTCGGAAACGAAGCTGGAGCAGAGTCGCGCGGAGCTGATCGGCCTGCTGAACGAGATGATCGAGGGCGAGCGATCGGAAGCCGCCGCCATGCACCTTGACGTGGAGCAGGACATTTCCCGCGTGGAGAAGCTCGCGCTGCTCGCCGGGATCGGGACCCTGCTGGCGGGGGCGTACGTCAGCGCTCGCCTGCTGAGAGCCATCCTGCCGCCGATCCGCCTGCTCCAGCAGGGCACGGAATCGATCGCCGCAGGCCGTCTCGACCACCGGATTCCGCTCGAAGGCCAGAACGAGCTCGCCAGCCTGGCCGCGAGCTTCAATGCGATGGCCGAGACCCTCGAGACGCAGCGCCGCGGATTGGCGGACAAGGCTCTGCTCGAGAACGAGGTTCAGGAGCGCAAGCTGGTGGAGCGCCATCTGGCCGCCGCTCTGCAGGCCTCCGAGTCAGCCAACGTGGCCAAGGGGCATTTCCTGGCCAACATGAGCCACGAGATCCGCACGCCGATGAACGGAATCATCGGGATGACCAGCCTGCTGCTCGAGACGCCGATGAGCGCCTCGCAGAGCGAATACATGCAGACGGTGCGCAGCTGCTCGGAAGCGCTCTTGAGCCTGATCAACGACATCCTCGACTTTTCCAAGGTCGAGGCCGGAAAAGTCGAGCTCGAGCTGGTCGACTTCGAGCTGCGCACCGTGGTCGAGGAAGTGCTCGACGTCGTCGCCGAGCGCGCCCACGCCAAGGGCATCGAGCTTTGCGTCCAGATCTCGCCCGAGGTCCCGACACGTCTGTGCGGCGACGCGGGACGCCTGCGCCAGATTCTGCTCAATTTGACCTCCAACGCGGTCAAGTTCACCGAGCGCGGCGAAGTCATCGTGCGCGTCGAGTGCGAGGCCAGCAACGGAGTCCACGAGACCCTGCGCTTCAGCGTCTGCGACACGGGCATCGGCATCTCGCCCGAGGCCCAGGCGATGCTCTTCCAATCCTTCACGCAGGCGGATTCCACGATGACCCGCAAGTACGGCGGCACGGGACTCGGGCTCGCGATCTCGAAGGGATTGGCGCAGCTGATGCACGGCTCGATCGGCGTCGACAGCCAGCCGGGCAAGGGCAGCAGGTTCTGGTTCACCGCGCGCCTCGAGCGCCAGACCGGAGAATCCTCGCCGACCGGCGTGCATCTGGTCGCGCTGCGCGGCAAGCGCGTCCTGATCGTCGACGACAACGCCACCAACCGCAGCGTCCTGTCCGAATTCTGCCGCGGCTGGGGCATGGAGTTCGAGACGGCGGATGACGGTGTGCACGGCCTGCAGGTGGCGCGCGCCGCGATTCGCGCCGGGCGGCGCTTCGACGTCGCGATCGTCGACGTGCAGATGCCGCGCATGCACGGCTTCGACCTGGTGCGCGCGATGAAAAACGATCCCGACCTGGCGCTGATTCCGATCGTGATCCTGACCTCGCTCGTGCAGCGCCTCGATGCCAAGGAGCTTTCCCTTCTCGGTGTCGACCGTTATCTCGCCAAGCCGGTGCGCCGTGGACGGCTCTCGGAGTGCCTGTTCAGCCTGCTCGCAGGTGGGTCGGCGGGCGCATCCAGGCCCAAGCCCGAGCCTCGCGCCGCCCTGCCCCGAGTCGGTCCCATGCCGCGCGCCCTGGTGGTCGAGGACAACTCGGTCAACCAGCTCGTCGCGAAGCGGATGCTGGAGAAGCTCGGCTGGCGCGCCGACGTCGCCGGCAACGGCCGCGAAGCGGTCCAGGCCACGGCCGCGATCGACTACGACGTGATCCTGATGGACTGCCAGATGCCGGAGATGAACGGTTTCGACGCCACCCGGGAGATCCGCAAGCGCGAGCTCGGAACCGGCACCCACGTGCGGATCGTGGCGATGACGGCGGGAGCGATGAAGGGCGACATGGAGGCCTGCCTCGATGCCGGAATGGACGACTACCTGGCCAAGCCGGTCAAGCTCGAGGAGCTCGGCTGCGCCCTGCATTTCGGGCAGATGCCGGAGCCGGAGGCGCACAGCACCGCTGCGGCTTGATCGCCTGACGGCCCGCGAATCGTCGAAGTCTGCTCCCGGGGACGGCTGGCTGCGCGCGCGAGCCGCGCATTACACTCTTCCCCCCATGGAATCGCCGATCACCGAGGCGCCCGCGCCTGTTGCCGCGCGCCGCCGTCGCACTGCCGAAGAGCGCGTGGCCGAGTACGAAGCCGAGATCGCCGCTTTGAGAGCGAAGGCCGCCAAGAAAAGCGCCGAAGCCGCAGTCGTGGCTGCGAAGCCTGCCGCTGCGCGAGCGAACCGCAAGAGCAAGGCCGCGGCGATCGACCCGCTCGACGCCGAGCTTCGCGAGCTGGTCGATGCGTTCGTCGCCGCGCTCGGCGAAGTGGTCCGCAAAGCCTTGATCGCGCGCGCCGGCAGGGCCTTGATGGGCTCCAGCGACGATCGCTCGCGAGTCGCGCGGTCCAGGAAGCGCGGCGATCGCTGAAGAGGGTGCGTCTCAGCGTGGCGCAGCCCCCGCGCCGAAGAGGATCTGCAAGCCCGCCACACCGACCATGAACAGGGCCGGCGCGAGGGTCAGGCCCGCGGAGAAGACCAGCCCGAGGGTGAAGCCGATCGAGGCGAAGCGCGTGCCGTCGTCGCGCCACAGCCAGCGCACGAGCAGCTCGACGATCCACCCGCCGGTGAAGCAGACGTTCGCCATCACCGCGTAGCCGCCGATCGCGAAGAAGATGAAAATCGGCGGGTCGGGCATCTCCACGGGCTCGTGGAAGAATCGTTCGAGGACGGCCAGCGCCACCAGGCCGATGAAGCAGGTCAGGGCCCCGACGGCGCCGACCACCAGGTTGAACGCGAGCCGCCGCCGCTCCCACCAGCCGATCGCCTCCCAGGCGGACATCGATTGACCGCGGGCGAAAAACGGCAGCCCGACGAGGGCGCGCAGGCGAGCGGTCAGCAAGGGAAGCATGGGTTCCCCTTATCGGCGCAGCTCGGGCTCGGGGGTGAACTCGACGGCCGGCGCTGGTCGGGTCCGCCGCCCGGTCACGTTCAGGAGCGGCGGGCGCAGCTGCCCCTGCTCGCCGGCCGGACGTCGCTCGACTCCGCGAGTGAAGAATCCGCTACATCGTTTGCAGCTTTTTCCTTCCGTCGCAGGGCCAGGCGCAGAAGCAGCATCTCGGCCCTTTCCAGGGTGCGCTGAGCGTTTTCGAAAGCGGCGTGCAGTTCCGACTGGATCAACTCCAGGTCGGCCTTGGTCAGGATTTCGGTGCTCTGCTCGTCCGACAGGTGGATCATGATCGCGGGCTCCCCTATCCGCAGGAAACGTGCCACTCCTCGGTGGATCCCCAGCTGGCCGGCTGGTCGGCGCGTGGAAGCTCGCTCACTCGGGCGTGACCGCGCTGGGCAGGACTCCGTCGTGGACCCAACGCCGGATCACGCGAGCGAGCTCGTCGATCTTGAACGGCTTGGAAAGGAAATCGTCCATGCCCGCTTGGAAGCAGAGGGCGCGATCACCCTCCATGGCGTTTGCGGTCAAAGCGATGATCGGCATGTGCCCCCCGGCGACGACTTCCATGCGGCGGATCTCCCGCGTGGCTTCGTATCCATCGAGCAGGGGCATGTGGCAGTCCATGAGCACGGCATCGTAGGAGTTCGTCTCGAGCGCACGCAGAGCTTCGATTCCATCCGCGGCGATGTCGCCGACCGCGCCGAGCTTCTCCAGCATCCGAGCCGCGACCCTCTGGTTGATCAGGTTGTCCTCGACGATCAAGATCCGCGACTGCCGCTTCAGGCCGGTGTCGGCAAGCGACGGGATCGGGACGAGCGACTTCGGGTGAACAGCCGCGCCCGTGGGGAGCTCATCGTCGGCCAGCGCCATGCGCACGCATTCCGTGAGCTTGTCGTCGCGCAGCGGCTTGATCAGGAAGCCCTGGCACCCCGCGGCGGCCACCTCGGCGCACTGCGTGCGCTGCGCCAGAGTGCCTTGCACGACCAGCCGAATCGACGCAAGCGATGGATCGGCCCTGATGGTTCGCACCAGCCAATGTCCATCCGATTTGAGCGTGCGTAGGTCGAGCAGGCCGAGCTGATAGTTCAGGCCCGCTTGCGCGGCGCGTCTCAATTCCACGAGCGCCGCGGAGGCATCGCTGACACAGGTTGGCTTCAGTCCTGATTCGAGGGCATGGCGCTCCAGGATGCGCAGACTCGCGGCCTTTTCGTCGACGATCAGAGTCCTCACCCCCTGAAGACTGACCTCAATGGATCTCGTGGAGCGCGGCGTGATCCCGAGCGCGGCACGGATGGTGAACCAGATCCTGCTCCCCACCCCGGGCTGGCTCGCGATCCCGATCTCCCCGCCCATCAGTGTCGTCAGTTGTCTGCAGATCGCTAGCCCCAGACCGGTTCCACCATACCTGCGGGTGGTCGAGCCGTCAGCCTGCGAAAAAGGCTTGAAGAGCCGGGCTTGAGCTTCGACGTCGATGCCGATTCCGGTGTCTTGCACCGAGAAGCGGATCAGGGCACCGCGCTCATCCTGCCCGGCAAGCTCGACGCACACTCCGACCTCGCCAGCTTCCGTGAACTTGACCGCATTCGAAATGAGGTTGAGGAGGACTTGACGAAGCCGACCCGGATCGCCGTGCACGGACTGGGGTACGTCGGGCTCGACGAAGGCCGCGAGTTCCAGCCCCTTGCCCTGCGCCCGCTCAGCGAGGATCTCGACGACTTCGTGCACCGCCGTCCGAAGATCGAACTCGATCGCGTCCATGCGCATCTGGCCGGCTTCGATCTTCGAGAAATCCAGGATGTCGTTGATGATCGACAACAGGTTCTCGGCGGAGAGCCGGATGGTCTCGGCGAATTCGCGCTGGTCGCTGTGCAGCGAAGTGCCCAGCAGCAGATCCGTCATGCCGATGACGCCGTTCATCGGGGTCCTGATCTCGTGGCTCATGTTCGCGAGGAACTCGGCCTTGATGCGCGCGGTCTCGAACGCGGCTTCACGCGCCTGGACCAGGTCGTCGATGCGATCCGCGACCATCACGATGCCGCCGGTTTTTCCTTCCGGCGTCTGCCAGGGGTGGATGGCCCAGCGCAAGTAAACCCTGGAACCGTCGGCCCGATCGAACACATCCTCGGGGTTGGATACGACGACTCCGGACAAGGCCAGTCGATGGGCAGCCTTCCAGCGCTCGGGAATGTCGGGGAAGACTTCGTAATGGCCTCGCCCGACGATGCTCTGTCCCGTCAGGCCGAAATCGTGGAGCCAACGCTCGCTGTGCGCCATGTATTGCATCGACGCATCGAACATCGCCATCCCGATCGGCGCGTTGGCGATGATGGCGAGCAGCTGACTGTGCTCGCGCGCGAGGACCTGCTGAGCGCGTTTGATGCCTGTGATGTCATGGAAAGCGAGCACGATTCCTCGATGCTCTCCGTCGCTCACGATCGGATTCAGGACGTAGGAGACGCTCAGCAGCGAGCCGTCCTTGCGCAGAAACTCCGCGTCCTCATTGCTGCGTGGACCGGCGCCGAGCTCGGCGGTCGCTTCGATCCTCGCGATGACCGCCAGCACCCCGAGGGCTCGCAACTCGCTCGCGCTCCAGCCCAAGAGACTCACCGCGGCGGGGTTGGCCATGATGCAGTGGCCTTCCGGATCGAGCACGAACAAGCCGTCGCCCATCGACGCAAACACGGCATTCAGCCGGTCGCGCTCGGCGGAAAGCTCGGCCTGGGACGTCGACAACGACGCGTTCAAGTCCAGGAGTTCATTCGACGACATCGCCAGCGACCGCTCGAGGAGGTAGCGCTCCTCGTCGGCCTGCGAATACCCCTTGGAGAGTCGCTCCAGGAGCTTGGACCAGGCTGCGGGGGCCGGAGCGACCTCAGGGTCGGGGATTCCGCAACGTTCCAGCTGCCTGACCAGCAGCGGGTGCAACACGGACTTCAGCCCTCCGAGATCGTGGTCAGGGTCATCGTCTGGTTGTGCAGGTCACAACGCCCCGTGGCGTAGGGCGAGATTTCTCCATAGGAGTAGAAACCGATCTGCTTCGTGCGCTTGGGCAGGGCGGCGAGCACCGCTTCGATCTCCTCCTCGGTGCGTTCACCTAGGATCAGGCGACGTCCGACGCAGCTGATGGCGATCGAGAGCGTGTCCTCGCCGAGGGCTGGCTCTCTGCCGAGCGTATGGTCCGCGGCCTGCGACGCCCCTTCGATCAAGCGCTCGAAGTTCGCGCGCATGAGCTGCGCAAGATGGCCCTCGGGGATGTCGCCGGCGAAGGTCATCGACTGCGTCGCCTCGTCGATCCCGAGGATGGTGCGGACGAGCAGCTTCGAGTCGTTCCGGTCGGCTCTTAAAGCGAGCGGAAAAAGGAGCGCCGTCGCGGGGAGGCCCTTGGCTCGCTCGCCGAGGTACTGCTTGTACAGCTCCAGGGCCGGCTTGCCGTCGAGCTCGTAGAGCACGTTCCCCTTGGACTTCGTCACGCGCCGCTCCGGGCCGAATCGGTCCCATCCGCCCTTCGAACCGTGGCCGACGTGCAGGCGCTCGCCGTACAGTCCGACCGCGGAAATCTCGCCCGATCGGGGTTCTCCGTCGCCGACGACCCAGGTTCGCTTGAAGCGATCTCCGTCGCCCGCCAGCCCGCCCGTCACGACCACGGACTCGGGCAGTGCGGAATTGAGCCCGCGCACGAGCTCGCTCCCGTTGACCATCAGGCCATCCGACAGCACGAGAATCGCCTTGAGGTCCTCGCGAACGAGTCGCTCCGCGAGGCTGCGCCCGGCCGCGAAGGAATCGTCGGAGGTTGCAACGCTCGCGCTCGCGGTCGAGAGCGTCGATGTATCGAATCGGGCGATCGCGACGGAAATCGTGTCATCGGACAGGGCCGTGCCGAAGATCTCGCCCGATGTGGAGCAGCCGACGATGCTCGATTGAGGGTACGCGGCTCGCAATTCCCGCAAGGGTCCTGGGTTCTCCGAGAAGGACGCGGCTCCGAATGCGATCACGAGCGTCGCCTTGGAATCGAGGGCCGGGAAGGGCCGGGTCGACCATCCGCTGGCGCCTGAATAGGTGAGAGTTTCGAGCTTCATGGTTCGGTCCTGCGAGGGGACGGCAAATGCCAGGGAAGGCGCAACCAGGTCGTATCGGCTTTGCCAGAGCGGGAACTTTGGACCTTCCGACGCTTCCGTGGACGGGAGCTTTGAGCTCGCGCCGCGGCCTGGATCGAAGGCGGGCTTGCCGTCCAGTGCCATCCCTGTAGGCTCGCAAGCGCGCACCTGCGCCGGAGGCAAACCATGAAGCACGCGTTTCTGCTCTGCGTTCCATTCACGTTCCTGGCCTGCGCCAGCCCGCAGGCTCCGACCCAGCACGAGAACCTCGATCTCCAGAGCGTGACCAGCGACCTCGAGGGCGTGGAAGCCGCCCTGGCGCGAGTCGAGAACCGCCTCGGTCACCTCGAGAGCGAAGTGTCGGCCGCGAATCCCAAGGACGAGTTCACCGAGCTCTCGATCGATGCCGTCCAGGCCTCGGGAGACAGGCTCTTCGCTGCCAACCCCGACCGCGCGAGCAACACCTTCTGGTGCCACGCGGTCGAGTGGCGAGGCTTCGGCAAGATGCTGCGCTTCACGCGCCTCGCGGATCCTGTTTTCTACCTGGAAGCCGAGGGACGGCCCCAGGTCACGGCGCGCATCGAAGCCGGCGGCGTGTGCGACGACGATGGCTCGACGCGCTTCGTGGTCTTGAAGGCCGACTCGGAGCTCCAATCGGGAGTCGCCTATCGCTTGCGACCGCGCAACGAAAACGAGCGCTATCGCTGGTCGGTGGCGAGCGACGTCGTCCTCGAGCCAAAGTGAAGCGGCGCGGTTCACGCGCGCCGAGGGCCGGGAATTGAACCACCACATGTCGCGCCAGGGCTGGGTCGTCGCCCTGGGCGCGCTGGGGTTGGCCGTGGCGCTCGGCTTCTGGTTCCTGCGCTCGGATCGACTGCCCGCCGACGACGCGCGCGCAGCGGGCGAGCGAGTTGTCGAGCCTGCGGCGCAGTCGACAACCGACCTCGAGCAGCCTTCGGAGCGCGCGGACGTGAGGAAACACGTTGCGCCGTCGCTCTCCGCGCAGGCTCCGAATCCCGTCGCGGAGCCGCTGGAGCTGCTCGTCACCTCCGACGAGCTCACTCCTGTGCCTGCCGCAAGGCTTGTGATCTTCCGCGATGAGGAGATCCTCGCCTCGGGCTCGACCGACGCTGCAGGCCTCGCTCAGTTCCCCTCCGTGGTTGGCTCTGCCGAGGTGGCGGTTTTCGCGCAGAGCTGGCCGGTCGCGCGCTTTCCGATCGAGCTGGGGTCAGGCCGCCGCACATTGACTCTGCCTCGCGGCGCAATTCTGGGTGGACAGGTGCTCGTCGATGGTGCCAGGCCTGCAGAGTCCATCGGCCTCTGGTTCACACCGGGGAGGTCCAAGGATCTATTTCCTTACCCGAAGAGTGTGGTCGCGCGACTCAAACCCTTGTCCCAGACGGGCAATTCCCTCGCGGGTAACCTCGGTTTCCAATTCACCACGGCGGATGCAAACGGAGCCTTCGTCTTCCGCAGCGTGTTGCCCGAGCCCGGCACCCTGACTTGGGACGGACCCTACGTTCTCGACTTGGCGAGCGAGAGCGAGAGCAGCGAGATCTGGAACGTCCGCAAGCTCACGCTGGGAGCCCCGCGTACGGACGTCGAGCTGTTGTTGACGCGAGGCATCCAGCTGATCACGAGAGTCGTCGATTCGAGCGGACTCGCTGTTCCGCGGGCGAGCGTCGATCTCAATGTGATCGTGAGGAGTGACCAGAGTCATTCGTTCTCGATGCTTCGCGGCGAAGCCGACGAGCAGGGACGATTTCAGACCTTGATCGGACGCAAACCGCCGACAGAAGTGCTCGCGATCATCGCCCGCCCTGACGGGATTGGTCAGGCGATGCACAAGCTGATCTGCCCGCCTGAAGTTCGCGGCACGTGGGACGTGGGCGATCTCGCCCTCGAAGCGAACCATCTGATCCAGATGCACGTGCAGGACGACTCGGACAAGCCGATCAGCGATGCCTCGGCCGTGAGCCTGCCTTCGAACCGGTATTCGAAAGCACGCAGCGACGCCAACGGCAACTTCGAGCTGGGGCTGCGGCTCGAGGATCAGCAGGTCCTGGTTCAGGCCCTCGGCTACCAGAACGCGATCGTCGATGTGGCTTCGGACGCGACGGCAGCCACGGCGATCCTGACCAGGGCATGCCTGCTCGTGTTCACCATGCCCGAGGACGAAGCGGTGGAACGACGATTCCTGTCGCTCACCGTCGCCGGTGATCCCCCGCTCTTCAAGGACGAGTTGTCGGGATCCAGGCCGCTGTTGCAGGACATCGGCACTTCCTCGAGCAGCGAGAACGACGAGCGGGGCACCTCGCGCTACACGACCAGCAGCACCGCCGATGGACGTTGGAAAATCGCGGGGTTGATGCCTGGAATTGCCCTGAAAGCAAGGCTGGACGCCAGGAACGGGCCGACCCTCGCCCAGCTGGATATCGAGCCGCTGTCCGTGGGCGAGCATCGGACTGTCGAGCTTGCGATGAATCGTCGCCCCAGATCGCTGCGCGTGCAAGTCAAGGCGCCCGATCAGACCCCGGTTTCGGGCGCGCGTGTCGTCTTGCTGTTCAACGCGCGAGGCCGCGGCAGTCCCGCGACCGAGCTCGATCCAGGCACCTACCGCTTCTCGTCGCTCTACGCCGAGAGCTTCACGACACTGTCCATCGAGACCGCCGGATACCCGACGAAGTACTTGCACAGCGTCGCGGTTCCCCCCGAAGAGATCACGGTCGTCCTCGATCCCCCTCGCGCGCTCGAGATCGAGCTCGTGCACCTCGACGGCTCGCCCGTGCTCGAAGAAACGCGCATCAGCGCTAGCGAAAGCTCGAGCGCGATGAAGCAAGGCAAGCCGACCTCGCCCGGGCACTGGATCGTGAGCGAGCTGCCCGCCGGCGAAGTCGCGATCCACGTCGAAGGAAACGCTGGCAGCCTCGATTGCCTGCACGACATGTCTTTCCCCTCTCGCAAGCTTGTCCTGGGAGAGCACGGCTGCGTGGTCGCTCGCGCAACGATCCCAGACGACGAGCAGGATCGCGAGTGGTCGATTTCGATCTGCCCCGAAGGCGACACGAAGGCGCTCGCTCGTCAGCAGGTTTCTCAAGGAAGCCTCAACGGCCTGGCTTTCGGCTCCCATGACCTGTGGCTCGAGCAACGCGCAGCCAAGGCGCCGTGGGAATGGAGGCGGGTCGGCTCGGCAACTCGCGTCGTGCTCGACGCGGACCATCCGAAAGTCGAGATCGACCTGTTGCGCTGAATTCAGGTTCGTCCGAAGCCTGCGCGACGAGTGGAGCGGCTGCTCTTCAGCGCTTCTCGGCCGCCCGAGTTTCGAGCACGCTTTCCCAGGGGCCGAAGGCCGTGGTCGTCTCGGATCCGTCGGGCCAATAGAGCTTCAGCGCATAGGTCGAGAAGCGCTCATCCGACGCTCGCCACGTGACCGCGATCTGGATCTCGTCGCCGACGACGCGGAATGGAAGCTCGAGCTCAGCTTGGGACGCCGCCGTGCCCGGCGCGGATCTTCGCTCGACGATGCTCACGCGCCCCGGTATCTGTCGGGAGGACTCGGAGTCCTCGATGAACACATGCGCAATCGGCACGCGTTCCGCCGAGAGTCGCAGGGGTTCGCCGGCGAGCACGACCTGCTGGAAACGGAGCGCCCAGCCGAACGAGCAGTCGATCTCTTCCAGCGCGTATCGACCCACCACGATCTGGATCTCTCGTTTCGGCTCGCGCCGCTCCAGACGCAGACGGGCGAACACGATGGGCGTCGGGTCGACCGAGCTGCCCGCTTCGATGCAGTAATTGTCGAGAAATGAAGTCGTGCGCGCATCGTGCATGACGCTGTCGAGATGCCCATACGACGACATGCTGGCCGAGAACACTCGAAAGTCGACGAAGAACTCCCCTTCCTCTGGAGGCAGATCCAGCTCGAAGGTCTGGACGATCACCGGCGTCAGATCGTACGAGGCACGATTCGCGGACAATTCGACGAGCTGAGCGGCGTGATGGCTCAATCGAACCAGGATCACCGGACCGAGGCGCTCGAGGACATCGCTCCGAATCTCACCACGAGATCCAAGACTGATCGGCCACTCCGCGAAACGAGGCACGAACGAAGCCTCGGCGTGAACCTCAACCGAGTGCAAACTCAGATTCGCGGCGCGCGCACCGCCTTCGTACTGGAAATAGACGAGCGGAATCTCCGCCTCGGTCGTTGGCGTCGCGGCTGTTGCTCGTTCGGGACTCTCGATCGGCCCGTCGCCAGGGATGGGATCACCAGCAAGCGGAGCAACTCTGGACGTCGACTCAACCTCGGCTGATACCTCGGCCACAACTGGAGCCTGTGCACTTCCCGGCCAGAGAAGAAAGGCGAGGCCCGCGACAACGCCCGCGATCGACGCGACGACCCAGATCAGCCTCCAACGTTTCGAGCCAACCGGAATCGTCATCCGATCTGGAGACTAGCCCCGCGGGCTCGGCCCTGCGAGGCGTCCGACTCCTCCTGCTGCAGCGATGCTCGTCCTGCTCCCGCACGCAGTTGAGCACACTGAGTGGTGCCGTGATCGGTCGACTCTGGGGCCGTGATACCGACTTCCCCCCTCGCCTGATTCGACCACCTTTTGGAACGCGTTCGAATGCTCGTCGGGACGTGACCGCGGCATGATCCCGGGGATTGACACGAGCTAGAGTGAGGCTTGGCGGCATCAGCCGGGGCGAATTCAGGAGCACGCTGCGCGCCGTGACGGCCGCATCGCGCGCGCAAGGGCGACCTGGCCCGTCGTAATTCTGGGAATGACCACGGAACGGCTCGAGCAATGGCTATAATCCTGCGCACCGCACTGGCTTCACTTCATTGCGGTTGGATCGCACGCGAGTGCACATGCAGCGTGAGTCCAACAAAATTCGACAAGGTCTAGCGCGACTCGCAGCCGAGGGTAAGGATGCCGGGGTCATCGCGGATTCGACCATATCGATCTGGCGCGGCATTGAGATTGCCCTGATCCCGATCGTCGGTTCGCGCGGCTTCGCTGCGCTCTACGCACGCAGTCTGTATCTGGTGCGCGCCAAGCATCCGTGCCTGTTGCCGAGCGACGAACGGGTGCCGCAGACGGCGAAGCTGGCGGAGCTGCGGGTTGCCCTCGCGACGCAAACGAGCGCTGAAGCCGCGGCGGCGAGCAGCGCGTTGCTCCAAGCCTTCTTCGACCTTCTGACCGGCCTGATCGGTGACGCCCTCACCGGGCAACTGCTTCGCTCCGTCTGCGACGCGCACGCGCACGACGACCCTACTGCCCAAGAGCATTCAACATGAGAACTGGCAAAGCAACGATCCACCGACTGGCCACGGGTGTCCCTGGATTGGACGAAATCCTCGGCGGAGGCCTACCCGAATTCTCCTTCAACCTGATCGCGGGACAGCCGGGCTCTGGCAAGACGACGCTCGCGCACCAGATCATGTTCGCCCTCGCCACGCCCGAGCGCCCCGCCATCTACTTCACGGTGCTCGGCGAGCCGCCGCTGAAAATGATGCGTTATCAGCAGCAGTTCGAATTCTTCGACGCCGAAAAATTCAATCGATCGATCCGTTTCGTCAGTCTCAGCGAGGAAACAGCGACTGGAGATCTCGAGCTGGTCTTGCGGCGCATCACGACCGAGGTCGAAGCGTACAGCCCAGGTCTGGTGTTCGTCGATTCGTTTCGATCCGTGGCCCTCGCCAGCCAGGGCGAGAAATCCTCGTTCATCACGCTGCAGCACTTCATCCAGCACCTCGGCCTCTTGATGACGAGCTGGCAGGCCACGACCTTCCTGATCGGCGAGTATTTCAGCGAGAAAGATCCCAATCCGGTGTTCACGGTCGCGGATGGCCTGATCTGGCTGCGCCAGAGCCTCCTGCGCAATTCCGTCGTGCGGAAGATGGAGGTCATGAAGATGCGCGGGCAGCCCACCTCCCCGGGCCTGCACACGTTCCGGATCAACAGCTCCGGTGTCACCGTATTCGCGCCGGCGCAATTGCTCACCCATCCCGAGGTGGAGGCGAATCCGCCGGACATCCTGCAGCGCGTGGGCATGGGCGTGCCGGGACTGGATGGGATGATGGGCGGAGGTCTTCCCCGCGGCTATTCGCTGTTGGTCGCCGGGCCTTCGGGATCAGGGAAGAGCATCCTGTCCTCGGCATTCCTTGCCGAAGGCGCGCGCAACGGGGAGACCGGTGTGATCGCGGCCTTCGAGCAGCGTGCCAATCGTTCACGCGGGAAGGTCCTGGCGGGACTGATCGAGAGCGGTCGCGTGGGCGTCGTGGATACGCGGGTATCGACCCTCTCCGTGGACGAGATCGCGGCGTTGCTCACCACACAGATCCGCAAGCTCAAGGCGACGCGCGTCGTGATCGATTCGCTGTCGGGGTTCGAGCTCGCTCTGGCTCCGACCTTCCGCGACGACTACCGCGAATCCCTGTCGCGCATGGTCTCCGCGCTGGCCGCGACGGGCGTCACGATACTGATGACCTCGGAGCTGGAAGACCGTTACACCGAGCTGCGCTTCAGCCCTTACGGGACCGCCTTCCTGACCGACGCGATCATCGTCCAACGCTACATCGAGGTCGACAGCCGATTGCAGCGCGTCTTGGCCGTCGTGAAGGTGCGCGCCAGCGCCCACTCCAACGAGCTGCGGCTGTTCCACATCGACGACGACGGGATCCGGATCGGAGAGATGCTCCCCGATCAGGAAGGGTTGCTCGGCGGAAGACCGACGCGGCGCGAGCCCCTCGGGGACTACATGGTGGAAGGCGACGAGCAATGAACGGGCCGGGACCGGAGCATTCCAGTGCGTAAGCAGATTCAAGATGCAGCCGTAGCGACCAAGGTTCGGACGCTGGCGCTGCTCGAGGAGCAGGAGCGCGACCTGCGCGCCGAGCTCCTGAAACTGCGCGCGCAACTCATGGAGCTCGAGAGGGAGGCTGACGGAAAGCGCGCACTCGATCTGCAGGCGGCCAACGAGCAACTGGTGCTCGCCGCCTTGCACGCGGACAGCATCGCCGAGGAAGCGGTGAAGAATCTGGCGGAGCTGGCACACTCCAGCCAGCGCGATGGATTGACCGACACGCCCAATCGCGCGCTGATGCTCGACCGCGTGGAAACGGCGATCGCCTCGGCCAAACGCCGCGGCACGCGTCTCGCCGTGGTGTTCCTCGACCTCGATCATTTCAAGCGGATCAACGACACGCTCGGCCACGCCGTCGGCGACGAGGTCCTGCGCTTGACGGCGAGACGACTGGAGTCGGTCGTGCGGCATTCGGACACGGTCAGCCGCCACGGCGGCGACGAATTCGTGCTGCTGCTGACCGACGTGGCGAAGGACTCGGACGTGGCCCTGATCGCGTCGAAGATATTGGCCGCGCTGGCGCAGCCCAATCCGCCCGGCCTACCCGTCGATGGACTTTCGGCGAGCCTCGGCATCAGCACCTATCCCGAGGACGGAGACGACGCCGCGACATTGATCAGCCGCGCCG
This sequence comes from Planctomycetota bacterium, assembly GCA_035490315.1. Classification (GTDB taxonomy): domain Bacteria; phylum Planctomycetota; class UBA1135; order UBA1135; genus JADJQU01. The sequence goes on along the minus strand of DATHET010000297.1, from coordinate 5,944 downwards.
ACGTCGCGATGTACTTCTCCAAGAACAACGGCGCGGGCGGTTTCGCGTTCTACTCTGCCCCCGGCTCGAACGAGGCCCGTGCGCAGTCCGCACCGAATCTGGCGCCACGTGTGAATCGCTCGGAGTCCGTGGTGATGCGCGAAGAGCCGCGTCTGCGTTACCTGCGCGAAGCCAATGAAAGCCTGGTGCTCGCGGCGTTGAGCGCGCAGGAGCTGGAAGCCCGCGCCCAGGAGTCGCACCGCCGCCAGGTCAAGTTCATCGCGATGGTCGCGCACGAGCTGCGCAATCCGCTCAACCCGATCCGGATGGCCGCGAGCCTCCTCGAGCGTGCCGGCACTGACCATCCGCTGCTCGCGCGCCTGCAGGGCATGATCGAGCACCAGGTCGCGCACATGTCGAGACTCGTCGACGACCTGCTCGACGGCTCGCGGATCAGCACGGGCAAGCTGCGACTGGAATGGACGGACATCGACCTGAACACCGTGCTCGGCCTGGCCATCGATGCCTGTCAGCCCGGGATCGATGCCAGGCTGCAACGGCTGACCCGCACGACGCCCCGCCAGCCGCTCGCCGCTCAGGGCGATCCGGTGCGCCTGGCCCAGGTCTTCATCAATCTGCTGGAGAACGCGTCCAAGTACTCGCCCGACCACGGCGAGATCCTCTTGTCGGTCCAGGCCGACGCGCAGGAGATCGCGATCCATGTCTCCGACAAGGGCGTCGGGATTTCGCCGGAGGATCTGCCGCACATCTTCGACCTCTACGTGCAGGACCCCAGGGCGCTGGAGCGCAAGAACGATGGGCTCGGCCTCGGCCTGGCCATCGTTCGCGAGGTGGTCCAGGCCCACGGTGGAACCGTCGTCGCCCTCAGCGCCGGCGTGGAGCTCGGGAGCGAATTCATCGTCAGGTTGCCGAGAGAGGCTCCGGTGGTCGCGCCCGCCGCGCCGTGAGAGCGCGCCCCGGGCTTCGCACGGGAAGATCGACTCTCGCCGCGCGTCGAGCCTGCATGAAGACACTCGCCATCCCCCTGTGTGCTGTGCTGGCACTCGGCTCCTGCCACGGTCCCCTGCCCATCCAACGCCACGAGCGTTCCGCGGAAACCGCTACGAACCTGAAGGTCCTGCCGCTCAAGCATGCGCGAGCGGCGGAGGTGGCGGGCGCCTTGAAGGCCGTGCTGCGCCAGACGCGCATCGTCGCCGACGAGCGGACGAATTCCCTGGTCGTCGCCTACCAGAGCGAGGCCGAGCTCGCGCAGATCGAGCGCTGCGTCGCAGAGCTCGACCTCGAGGTCCCCGCCGCGAAGTGAGCGCGCAGATCGCGGTCTCTGAAAGGCACGATCGAGGAAGCCCGGAACGCCCAACCCGGGCTTCGCCCCCCATGCAGGAATTGGGTGGAACTACCCTCGCGACCCACTCGCTCGCCTGGACGAAGTAGGGTCAGCTTCGAGAGGCGCCTCGGGCGCGACTTGCATCGCGTGCTGGGAACCGATCGAGGCGTGATGGTGATGGTGGGAGAGGCGCTATTTTCTTCCCAGCGCCTCTCCAACCTCCCTCCCGCCCGGGCTGCTTCAGCATGGACTGCGCGTCGCAGCCGCGAAGTTTCTTCCGACTCGCCGGGATTCCCGCTGAGCTCGCTGCGTCGTCCTGCACACAGCCATCGCGGAATCAACGCGATTCACAAGTCTTCGCGAGCACGATTCGCTCATTCGACGGACTCGGCTGGAGTCGCCACGCCTGGTCCGTCGATCCAGGTGGACCTTCCGCCGTGGACTCGCCCATCGAATCACCTGCTCGTTTCGGTCGACACACGGGACCCTGGACACGCGCTCGACTGGTGCGCCACGAGCGGGTCTCCGAGCTGGAGTTCACGAACGCGTCTTTCGAGGGTCTGACGATCGTGCTGGCGCAGGATCATCCCGCGCCGCCGCGCATCGGGGAGATCCTGCATTTGTTGCTCGACACCAAGCTCGAGCGGGTGGCCGCGGACGTGCGCGCCGAGGTCGTGAATTCCACGACCGAGGGCGGCCGGCTCGGCCTGATCTGCAGCTTCCGCGAGTCGGCGCCGCCCAAGGCCCCGGAGCTCGCAGGACCGCGCGAGCGCACCAACCGCAGAGAGGCCTTCCGGGTGAGCCCGAAGCCCGGGGAGCGCTTCCCAGTCAGCCTCGTGCTCGATGCTGGTCCCATCGCGGGATGGGTGGTCAACATCTCGGCCGGCGGCATGATCATCGCCACCAAGTCCAAGCTGCTCCACGATCTGGCGGCTCAGACCGAGGTTCGCGTCAGCCTGACGATCCCTGACAGCGCCGCGCCGCTGGATCTCGTCGGGACAATCGTGCGGACAGTGGTCAGCTCGCAACCGCATTTCTGCGCGATGCGTTTCGAATTCCCGGGGCCGCACGGCAAGTCCGAGCTCGAGCGCTCGATCGTGAACTACGTCATCCGCCGCCAGTGCGAGATGATCCAGTTGCAGCGCGAACGCGAAGGCTAGGAGTCTGCGCCACAAAGCGCGACGGAGCGCGGGGCTCCACGCGCGTGGGTCTGCGAACTCTCTGGGCCGATCCGCGTCGAAGGCTCGTTATCGAGCGGGCAACTCGATCTCGCGAAGAGCGCGCGGATTGCGAGGGACGGAAGGTCTCGAGCCGTTCCCCGATCGCGAATGCACACGACGGCGCGAGCCTCGCGGAGGATGAAATGCCCGACCTGCGGGGCACGGTCCGCATGAAACCAGGCGATTTCACGTCGGCGCGGGAAACCGACCTGGCCGCTAGGCTATACCCCGCGAAGCGCGATCGGCGATGCAATAGAAACCACCGATCAACTCAGAAGAGACGCGGACTCCAAGTCTTCTGGATTCAGGCAAACTCCGCGGCAGGCATTCGACGGCATCTTGCGAGGTCACTCCTATGGATAGTCCGCTCGCTTGGGCACTGTGCATACCGTTCGCCGCGCTCGCCGCATTTCCGGCCGCCGCGCAAAACCAGACCTGGATTCGACAGTTCGGGGGAAGCCAGAACGAACTCATCTTTTTCGCCATTTCCGACGGCGCAGGGGGAGCCTATACCTGCGGCTCCGGAGGGGGGACGCACCCCGTGCAATTCGATGCCTGGCTCGCGCGTCACGACAACGCGGGCAATCTGATCTGGACTCGTCCCCTGAGCACCAGCCTCTTGGACATTGGCGTTTGTGTAGCTCCCGATGGGTCGGGAGGAGCGTTCCTCTGCGGCGTTACCGAAGGAAGTCTGGGTGGTCCGACTGCCGGCGCCTGGGACTGCTGGCTCGCAAGCTACGACAGCGCAGGGAATCAGTCGTGGATTCGGCAGTTCGGAAGCAACGGCTATGATTCATTGCATGGCGCCGCGGCCGACGGGTCAGGCGGTGTCTTCGTGTGCGGTGAGACCTTCGGTAGTCTGGCTGGTCCGAATGCGGGCTTCAGGGATCCTTTTCTCGCGCGCTACGACGGCGCAGGGAATCAGCTCTGGATCCGCCAATTCGGATCCATCGGGGAAGAGATCACGTACGCCGTCGCGTCGGATGGATCCGGCGGTGCCTATGTCGCTGGCTTCTGCGCCGGCAACTTCGGCGGACCGAGTGCGGGCGGCGCGGATGTCTGGTCGGCCCACTTCGACAGCAACGGAAATCAGACCTGGCTCAGGCAATTCGGCACCGCGGGAGAAGAAATTGCCACCGGCATCGCGTCCGACGGCGTCGGCGGCATGTTCCTGACGGGAAACTGCGACTCCAGCCTGGGAGGCCCTAACGCTGGCGGCGAAGACGGGTGGTTGGCGCGCTGCGACAGCGCGGGAAATACGAGCTGGATCCGCCAGTTGGGGACGAGCGCCAGCGAGCGGGCTTATTGCGCAGAGCCCGATGGGGCAGGAGGTGCCTATGTGTGCGGCATGTCGAACGGCAACTTCGGTGGTTCGAACGCGGGCAACTACGACGCCTGGGTCAGGCACTTCGACAGCGCAGGGAATCGAATCTGGACCCACCAATTCGGCTCGGGCGCCTTCGATGGAGCGCGCAACGTCCTGCTCGATGCTTCGGGCGCACTGTTCGTGATCGGCTCGACTCTTGGCAACCTCGGCGGGCCGAATGCTGGCCTGTACGACTATTTCATCGCCCGTTACGATCCGGCTTGCCCGACATCGGCGACTTACTGCACCGCGAAGCTCAATTCTCAAGGATGCTTGCCCGCGATCGGCTCGAGCGGATCCTCGAGCGCGAGCGCCGGATCGGGATTCACGATCGCAGCGAATCAGGTGATCAACAATAAGCCCGGCTTGCTGCTCTACACCAACCAAGGTCGCGCAGCGGTCCCCTTCCAGGGCGGACTGCAGTGCGTGAACACGCCGCTGCGTCGATCGATTCCGCTCCAATCGGGCGGGAGTGCTCCGCCGAACAACTGCACGGGCGTCTACTCGATCGACATGAACGCCTTCGCCGCTGGCACGCTGGGAGGAATACCCGCGCCTTATCTCGTCGTGCCCGGCACGATCGTCGATGCTCAATTCTGGGGGCGCGACTCCGGGTACCCGGCGCCCAACGACACGACGCTCTCCGACGCCCTGGAATACTCGGTCTGCCCGTGAACTCTGCGCGCCGTGCGCAGGATCGAAGTGGTCGGTCCGCTGCGCGGCTAGCCCGCGCTACAGCTCGAGCTTATTCCAGCTCGTGATCGCCTCAGAGATCGAGCGCACCAGGTCCGCGTCCTTGAGACCGCCCGGATGTGTCTTGATCCCGGCCGCGAGCTCCTCTGGGTCTCCCAGAGGCTGGGACGCGACGACGTGAGCGATCTCGTCGGCGCAGGCCACGATGCTGACCACGTCGACCAGGCCCACAGCGGCCGATGGCCGATGGTGGCCGCGGATGATCGCCGGGATCGGCTGCGGCAGCTTCCACAGGAGCGCCGCCATCGCACCGGCATCCGCGTGGCTCATGCCGAGCTGCTTGATCTCTTCGGCTTCCAGCGAGGTGCCATGGTTGTGCGCCTGGCGCGCGGCCTCGACGTACTGCTCGCCCAGGTTGTCGTAGAGCACGATCTTCCCGATGTCGTGCAGCAGTCCGCAGGTGTAGTAGTCCTGCGGCGACATGTCCGTCTTACGCGTGCGGCAATAGCGCGCGAGACTTTCGCTAGCGTGGGCGGTGAGGATCGAGTGCTTCCAGAGCTCCTCCAGCGAGAAATCCTCGCGGTCGGGAGTCTCCGAATAGGCGGTCAGGATTCCGGCGCGCAGCACGATCATCGAGAGGGTGCGCAGGCCGAGCACCGAGATCGCGGTCTGCAGCGAGGTGGTGCTCGAGCGCAGTCCGTAGTGCGCGCTGTTGGCAATCTTGAGCACCTTGGCGGCCAGCGGCGGGTCGGTCAGGAATGCGGCCACCACCGCCGGCATCGCGACGTCCGGCGTGGAGAGCACGGCGCGGATCCGTTCCACGGACGCGGAAAGAGTCGGGATTCGCATCGAATCCGCCATGTTCCCGACGAGGCTCGAAGTGGTCATTAGTTCTTCCCTGTGTTCGCGGCGGCGCGCGCCGCGGAGTGTCTGCGTCCGGGAAGCACATCGACGCCGAGCCGGCAGCCCGTGTCAGGGGGTTTCTACCCAATCTTGCGCAGCAGCGACGTGCACGGCCGCGGGGTGGCTCCCGCCGTCCCCCACCGCCCGAGCATGGCGCGGAGCTGTTCCTTTTTCACCGGCTTGGTCAGGTAGTCGCTCATGCCCGCCGCCAGGCAGCGCTCGCGGTCTCCGGGCAGCGCGCTCGCGGTCAAGGCGATGATCGGAATCGTCCTGGCGATGCGGCCCAGACGCAGGTTTTCGCGCTCGGCGCCGCGGATCTCGGCCGTGGCCTCGTAGCCGTCGACATCGGGCATGTGGCAGTCCATGAACACGAGGTCGAAGTCCCGGGTGCGCACCATTTCGATCGCCTTGCGGCCGTCGAGCGCCGTCTCGACTTCG
>DATHET010000296.1:0-5200 GCA_035490315.1 Planctomycetota bacterium | reverse complement strand
GCATGCGCGCTTTTCGCCGCGTCAGGGGCGCGAAGCCCTGCTCCACGGCTGGACGAAGGAGTTCGCGGCGCTTCGCGGCTGCGCCTGGATCGGCGTTCCCGAAGGCGAAGACGCGGCGGCACTCGCGCGCGAGCTGCGCGTCCTGGCCAGCCTCGAGGGGATCCACGTGCAGGGCGAATTGCCGCCGCGCGGCGGCACGCAAGCGGAGGTCGAGACCTGGCTGGCGCGAGCGTTCGCGCGCGGCCTGGAGGCACTCGGCGATTCCGGCGCGGGCAAGCGTCTGTTCCTGCTGTCGATCGAGGGACGCGACCCCAGCCAACGCCGCGCTGTCGAGTCACTTGCGCGCGGGCTCGTCGCCGGTGACGCGCTGGTGCTTGTGTCGAGCGACAAGCCGCCGGCTGCGGAGCTCGAGTGGCGCGAATTCCTGCTTCCGCTGGTGACTCTCGGCACGGTCGAGGAGTTCGTTGCCGCGTGGCTCGTGTCGGAAACGCCTGCCGCGCGCACGGCGCTTTCGCTGGCCCTGTTCGAGGCCGGTCGCGCTCGCGCCGCGGGCATCGATCGCGCGCTCGAGCGTGCCTGGACCAGCGGCCTGGTCCTGCCGAGCGGCCGGCTGCGACCGGGATCCGAGCCTTCGTCGAGCGAGCTCGGCGATCCGGGTCAAGTCGAATTGTCCCAGCTCGCGCCCGCGGAACGTGCGTTGGTGCAAAGGCTCGCCTTGACCCGCGGTCGGGCCTCGGCGGCACAGTGCCTCGCGGCCCTCGATCAGGATTCGCTTGCGCTGTGGCGCGCGCTCCAGACACTGCAGGCCCAGGGGCTGTGCGGCATCACTTCGATCGGGGGCGTTCCCCAGGTCGAGCTGCGATTCCGCGCGGATCCCGAGCGATTCGCTCTTGCCGAGCGGCGCGCCACCGCTGCGCGCATCGCGGACGAGTTTGCCGCGCGCGAGGAAGCCGCGCAGGATCCGACTTCCGCCCTGGGTTTGTTCCACTGCGCCTGGGATTACGTCGCTGGCCGCAGCAGCGCGCGCGACTTCGTGAGAGCCCTCGCGGATGCCCGCGACGCCGGCTCGCCGGAAGCGGCGATCGCCTGCGCGGAGGAGTCGCGCTGGGCACTTGGGATGGCGTTCGAGAGTCCACCGCTCGCCGAACTCGCTTTGGCCTACGCCCAGGCGGGGGAGCTCGACCACGCGCTCGAGCTCGCGCGGCCCTTGGAACTCAGCGCCGCGGCTTCCGACCAGGCGGCTGGAGAGCGCATCCACGGACGGGTGGCCCTCGCGCGCCACGAGCCCGGGCCCGCGCTGGCGCACTTCGAGCGCGCCGCGCTGCTCGATCAGGAGGACGGCGGCGAAGCCCTGCTCGCGCGCGTCCAGCTCCATGCCCAGCTCGGCCGCGACGAAGAAGTGCTCGCGTTTGCGGATCAGCTCCCGACCGGGCGCGTCGAGCCGCGCATCGCCCATGCGATCGAGGCCTACGCCGCGATGAGCTGGCTGCGCCGCGGCGAAATCGACCGCGCGCGCACCATGCTCGAAACGCAACTCGAGGACGCGCGCGCCGCGAAGGATCGACTGCGCGAAGCCGCGCTGTGCATGAATCTCGGAACGCTGGAGCGCCGCGCGGGCCTGCTCGATCGAGCCCTGGGCTACTTCGAGACCGCGGATGCCCAGGCCAGTGCGCTGTGTTCCGCGACCCAGTGCGCCCAGGTGCGCGGCGCTTTCGCGGCCCTGCTGCGCGATCTGGGCGAGCTGCGGCGCGCCGAGGAGCTGGCCTTGTCCGCGGTGGCCCTGCGCCAGCGCCTCGGCGATCATGCGGGCAGCCATGTCACGCGCGGCGTGCTGGCCTTGATCCAGGCCGAGCGCGGCCACGTGGCTCGCGCGGCGACGGAATCCGACCTCGCCGCCGAGTCGCTCGGCCGCACGGGCCGGCGCCAGGACGCGGCCCTGCTCGAAGCGACCGCGAGCGAGTGCCGCGCACGGCTGGGCCTGGCGCGCGGCGCGTCGTCCGCGAGCGAATGGGAGCGCGCCAAGGAAGGCGACCCGCGGCTGCTGCTCAGCCTGGCGCGTTCCCATGGTTACGGAGGAGATCTTCCCGGCGCCTTGGATCTCGCTCGCCGAGCCGAGGCCCTCGCCGCGAGCCTGGGGTTGGAGCCGGTGCGCATCCAGGCGCGAGACTGGCTCGTGCACGCCGAAAACCCGCGCGCCTCGCCGCGCGCGACCCTGGCCTCCGACACGCCCCTAGCGCGCCTCGACCTGGACCTGCAGCGGCTGCTGTCCAGCGAGCCCTTCGATCTCGCCGGCGCGCGTCTCGTCGCCGCAGAGCTCGAGCGCCGCGGCCGCGACGACCGCCAGGCGCGGGTCTGGATCGCGATCGCGGCGCGAGCGAGCGGCCTCGATCTTCGCCGTCAAGCAGCGGAGCGAGCCACCCAGGCCGTCGCTCGCTGCCTGCTCGGCGCGCGCGAAGGTACGGATGTTGCATTCAGGCGCAATCTTCTCGCCGTCCCCGATCCCTGGCCGGAAGACCATGTGCTCGCGCGGGCCGCCGCGTCGGAACAACAAGAGAACGAAATGGACGTCCTGCGCCTGCTCGACATCAATCACAGACTGCTGGAGCAGCCGAACCTCAATTCGCTGCTCGGCGAGATCGTCGACTGCGCCCTCGCGGTCAGCGGCGCGGAGCGCGGATTCCTGATCCTGGAAAAAGACGGCGAGCTGGAGTTCGACACCGCCCTCGATTCGCGGCGCGGCGACATTCCCGCGCCCGAGGTCGAGGTCTCGCGCACGATCCTGTCGGAAGCCTTGAGCAACATGCGGCCGCTGCGCGTCTCCAACGCCGCCGACGATCCTGCCCACGCGGGCGCGGCTTCGGTGATCGCGCTCGAGTTGCGCTCGGTCCTGTGCGCGCCGTTCCGCATCGACAAGACTGCGCGGGGCGTGATCTACGTCGACCACCGGCTCAAGAGCGGCGCGTTCACCGAGCGCGCGGAGCGCATGCTCACCCTGCTCGCCGATCAAGCCGCCCTCGCGATCGTCCAGGTGCACCGCCTGGACGAGATTCGCCGGCTGAACCGCCGCCTCAATCAAAAAGTCGCGGATACGGAGTCGGAGCTGCGCCACAGCCAGCGCGCCCTGGCCCTCGCTGGCTTGCCGATCGCGTCCAACGGTTTGATCGGACACTCGAGCGCGATGCGCGAGATCCACCGCTTGATCGAGCTGGCGAGCAAGACGAGGCTTTCGGTTCTCCTGCTCGGGCCCAGCGGCAGCGGGAAGGAGCTCGCGGCGCGCGCCCTTCATGCCCAGTCCGCGCGCGCGGAGGATCCCTTCGTCGCAGAGAACTGCGCGGCCCTGCCCCAGGCCCTGGTCGAATCGGAGCTTTTCGGCTCGCGCCGCGGCGCGTTCACCGGCGCCGAGCGCGATCGAGCCGGGTTGTTCGAGCGCGCGGACCACGGGACCTTGTTCCTCGACGAGATCGGCGAGCTGCCGCTCGAGCTGCAGGCCAAGCTGCTGCGCGTGCTCGAGACTGGCGAGGTGCGGCGCCTGGGCGGTGGGGACGTGGTGCACGTCGACTTCCGACTGGTGACCGCGACCAACCGCGATCTGGCTCGCGAAGTTCGCGAAGGCCGCTTCCGCGCGGATCTTTTCTATCGCCTCGAGGGTCTGCGCATCGAGCTGCCTTCGCTGGCGCAGCGCATCGAGGACATCCCCGAGCTGGTCGACCACTTCCTGCGCCTCCTGGCCGAGCTCGGCGCGGCCGTGCGGCGCGTCTCGAAGCCCGTCATGAAGGCTCTGTGCGCTCGACCCTGGCCCGGCAACGTGCGCGAGCTGCGCAACGAGATCGAGCGCCTGTGCCTGCTCTCCACGGGCGATCTCGACGATCCTGCGCTGGTCAGCCAGCCCGATCTCGCGCTTTCACCCCATGCTCCGGATCAGCTGGTCACCCTCGCCGATCTCGAGCGCGACGCGATCCTGCGCGCCTTGCGCACCGCGAACGGCGACAAGAACGAAGCGGCGCGCATGCTCGGGATCTCGCGCGCCAAGATCTACCAGCGCCTGAAGGAATGGGGCGTGGGCTGAAGCCCTCAGTTCTTCTTGAAGACGTCTTTCAAGGCGTCTCCGAGTCCCGGCGCGAGCTCTTCCGCGCGGTCCTTCAAGCTCTCCAGGCTCTGCTCCAGATCCTTGGCCAGGTCGCCTGAAAACCCAGGCACCTTGCCGGAGGCCGCCGCCTCGAGCAGCGCGCGCAGGATCTGCTCGGTCAGCTCGGCCAGCGTCAAGCTCTTGCCGTTGCCGACTTCCGTCAAGTGGATCTCGGGCAGGATCACGCCCGCCTTGGTGTTGCCGAGATTCCCGATCGGCGAATCGAGCGTGAAGTCGCCCTCGACGCTGGTGTTGCGGATCCACAATTCGTGGATCACGAAGCGCTTCTGCGTGCCCTGCTGATCCGCATCGGGCTTGTCCTTCCCCCCGCCGCCGCCGAGGCGTTTCAGATTCTCGAGGATCGCGCCGTAGTTGGTCTTCAGCCCGCGACCTTCCAGCCGCAGCTGGATGCCGGACAGCTCGAGGCTCGGCACTTCGACGACGTCTTTCAGCAGGCTCGCGACGCTCAAATGCATCGAGGCCTGGTCGAGCTTCAGGAAAGCCTGGTCGGAGAAGCCCGGCGGGTTCGCGATGTGGAGCTTGTCGAGGCCGAGCGTCCCCTGCATCGGGCGGATGCTGACCGACCCGGCGGTGGTCGGAACGGCGAGGGCGTAGCTGACTCCCTTCTCGACCGCGATGCGCGCACCTCGGTCGAGGTAGAAGGCCGCGGCGACGCCGAGCAGGAGAACCAGGACGAGGACGATCCCAACCAATCGGATGACGACACGCATGGTGCGCTCATTCAAGCAAGCGGCTCGCGCCGTTCAACGCAGGACTCGGGAATACCGGTTTTCGTGGCAAAAAACTTGGAATTCCGGCCGTCAGGGGCGCGTCGCGCGGTCGTGGGTATGCCGCGGCTCTCGGGTGGGGACGCGGTCGAGCGCGGGCGCGTGCCCGGCTCGAATCACCCGTTTTTCATCACGAGGATTCGATGGCTCACATGTTGTTTCCGCTCGCGGCGTGCGTTCTCGCCGCATGGACTGTCCAACCGATCACGCCGCAGACGGACAGCGGCAGCTCCTTCGTTCCGGCGCCGCTGACCGAGGAAGAGTGGGCCGAGGAGCTTCCGCTGCT
>DATHET010000295.1:0-2773 GCA_035490315.1 Planctomycetota bacterium | reverse complement strand
CGGGCGAAGGCGCTGAGCGCCGCGGCGGGGATGCGTCCGCCGAGCTCCGGCGGGAGCTTGCGCACCCTGCGGATCAAGGAGTACCCGTCCTCGTCGGGCATGCCGATGTCGCTGATCAGGATGTCCGGCTTTTCATGCTGCAGGATGTCCAGCGCGGCCTGGACCGAGGCCGCGACGAGCACGCGCGCCCCGCAATCCTCGAGCACGCGCTTGACCAGGCCGCGGGCATCGGGCTCGTCGTCGACCGCGAGCACGGTGATGCCCTTGAGCGAGGGATGATCGAGCTGCGAAGGCGGCTGTGCCTGTGCCTGCGAGTCCGGCTGGTGTCGGATCTCCGCCGATTCGCCCAGCACCATGACCGGCAACTCGATCGTGAAGGTCGCGCCCTGACCCAGGCCCGCGCTGTGAGCGTGGACCGAGCCCCCGTGCAGCTCGATGATGCTCTTGACGATCGAAAGGCCGAGACCGAGCCCGCCGTGGAAGCGCGTCGTGGTTCCGTCCGCTTGCCGGAAACGCTCGAAGACGTGGGGCAGGAACTGCGGATCGATGCCCTGGCCGTTGTCGACGACCGCGATCTCCACCTGGCTGTTGACGCGCGCCAGGCTGACCTGCACGCGGCCGCCCTTGGGCGTGAACTTGATCGCGTTCGAAAGCAGATTCCAGAAGCATTGCTGCAGGCGGCTCGGGTCGCCGCGCACCGGGCCGGCCTGGGGATCGAGCACGACCTGGATGCGGATGCTCTTGGAATCGGCCGAGTGGCGCACCGAGGCGATCGCCGCGCGCACCACGTCCTGGACGTCCACGCGCTGCACGTCGAGGCGCACCTTGCCCGAGATGATGCGGCTCATGTCGAGCAGGTCCTCGATCAGCTGGGCCTGGACGCGCGCGTTGCGGTCGATGACCGACAGGCCTTCGAGGACCTCGGGATCGGCGTGGCCGCGCATGCGCAGGACCTGCGACCAGCCCACGATCGCATTGAGCGGCGTGCGCAGCTCGTGCGACAGCGTGGCCAGGAACTCGTCCTTCATGAAATTGACGCGCTCCGACTCGGCGCGAGCGCTGCGCTCGGCTTCCAGAAGCTCCTGGCGGTCCTCGGCGGCGCGCTTGACTCGCTCGTACAGACGCGCGTTGTCGATCGCGACGGCGGCCTGCGCGGCGATGCCCGTAATGATGCGCTCGACCCGCTCGGTGAAGACTCCGGGCGTGGAGTGGCCGAAGAACAGGCCGCCGATCACTTCGCCATTGCGTGAGACGACCGCGGTGGCCAGGTAGCTGCGAACCGGAAGGTGCCCGAGCGGCATGCCGCCCCACTTCCCGTAACGTTCGTCGAGCTGCACGTCGTCGCTGCGGACCGACTCCTGGCCGTGAAAGGTCGGGCTGAACAGCGGCGTGGCGCGCGGTTGCCCGAACCCTTCGAAAACAGCGCGGTCGGCTCCCGACAAGGTGAACAGCTGGAAGGAATCACCCGCCTCGTCCCTGTCGTTGTAGAAGAAGGCGCCGAATTCCGCGCCGCTGATCTGGGTCGTCGCGTCGGTGATCTTCTGCACGAGGGTCTCGAGGTCGAGATCCGCGGCGATCGACTTGCCGGTCTCGTTGATCAGGTTCAGGAGCCGTGATTCTTCCGCGAGAGCTTCCTGGGCGCGCTTGACTTCGTGGACGTCGGTGCTGGTGCCGATCCAACGGATCACGCCTCCACTGGCATCCCGGATCGGCCGCACGCGAGTCAGGAACCAGCGGAAGGTACCGTCGGCGCCGCGCAGCGGGTAGTCCATCTCGAAGGGCTCTCCCGTCTGCAGGGAGTGGCGCCAGAGCTCGAGCACTCGCGGCAGGACGGTGGAGTCGTGGACGGACTGCCAGCCCCAACCCTCGACCTGTTCGGGAGTCGTGCCCGTGTACTCGTACCAGCCTTGGTTGAACCAGAAGATCGATCCGTCCGGCTTCGCCATCCAGGCCAGCTGGGGAATTGTATCGGCGAGGGCTCGCAGCTCCTCCTCGCTGCGGCGGGTCTCGGCTTCGATCAGCTTGCGCGCGGTGATGTCGCGCGCGACCTTGGATGCCCCCACGATCCTGCCGCTGGAGTCGCGAATCGGCGAGACCGTCAGCGAGACGTCGATCCGCCGGCCGTCCTTGGTGAGGCGCACGGTCTCGTAATGGTCGACGCGCTCCCCGTTGCGCTGGCGCTGTAGGATGTCCTTCTCCTCGTCGCGCAGTTCCGGCGGGATCAACTTGAGGATCGGCTTGCCGATCATCTCGGCGGCCGTGTAGCCGAAAACGCGCTGAGCGCCGCGGTTCCAGGTGCGCACGGTGCCGTCGAGGTCCTTGCTCACGATCGCGTCATCGGAGGACTCGATGATCGCGACGAGGCGGGTCTGGGCCAGCTCGAGCTTCTTCTTCTCGCTGATGTCCGCCACCACCCCGCTCATTCCGCTCGCAATTCCCGCCTCGTTGTAGATGACTTGGCCCTTCGCGCCGATCCAGACATCCTCCCCGGAAGTCCGGTTCAGTCGGAACTCGATGTCGTAATCGGTCCGCTCGCGCAGCGCGGCTTGCATCGTGACTGCCGCGCGTTCGCGATCCTCGGGGTGAAAGAGCTCGCGCAACTGGGGCCAGCTCACGGTGGTTGCCCGCGCCATCCGGTAGATCGAGGCTGCCCGGGCCCCGAGATGCACGAGGTCGGTCGCCACGTCCCAGGACCAGTCGCCGAGCTGCCCCGCCGACAGCGCGAGCTGCATGCGCTGGGCATTCTCCCGCTCCCGCTCCTCGGAGAGCTTGC
>DATHET010000294.1:0-2298 GCA_035490315.1 Planctomycetota bacterium | reverse complement strand
CAGCGTCGGCCCCTTGGCGTCCGGTTTCCTGGCCAGGGCGAAGGCCAGCACCTGGATCGTCTTGCCCAGTCCCATGTCGTCCGCGAGGCAACCGCCGAGACCTGCCGCGGCGAGGAACTCGAGCCAGCCCAGTCCTTCGCGCTGATAACCGCGCAGCTCCCCGACGAAGTCCGCGGTCTCGTGCATCGAATCGTGGCGCTTGGCCTTGGCGAGCCCCTCGCGCCACTTGTCGAACTGATCGTCGGACGTGACCTTGGTCTGCTCGGCGAGCAGAGCGTCGAGCAAAAAGGCGCGGCCCTGGCTGAAGCGCAGCTTGCCGTCCTCGAGCTCGCCCGCGCGCAGCAAGAGGCCCCACTGCGCGAGCCATTCCTCCGGCAGCACGCCGAGGCTTCCGTCGGAGAGCCGCACGAGCTTTGATTTTGCCGTCAGCGCCTCGACCAGCGCGCCCGTATCCGCGCTCACGCCGTCGAAATCGATCCGCGCGGTGAGGTCGAACCAGTCCAGGCCAGAGCTCACCGAGCCGCTGGTCACGCCCGCGAAGGACACGCGCCGGCCCTGGCCCTCGACTTTCCAGCCCAGGGTGCTGAGCTCGCGCACCATCGACGCGAGCTGGAAGGAATACACCGCGCCGTCGACGTCGCGCCGCCGCGGCTCGTACAGCTCGCCGCCCGCCGCGCGGAACTCGCGCAGCGCCTCGCTCTCGCGCACGCGGTCGCGCACGATGCGCACCAGGCGCACGTCGCTGCGCTCCTGCGTGCCGTCGCCGCGATCGATGCGCTTGTCGCCGTACTCGAATCGGATGCTCAAGGGCAGCTGACCGCGCGCTTCCTGCTCGGGCAACAGCTCGAGCACTGGCGTGGCCTCGCCCGAGATGACCTCGACGAATTCGTCGGCGTGCAGCGGCAAGGCGATCGGACAGCGCTCGAGAAAAGCGACGAGACGGTTGGCCTCGTCGACGGAAACGCGCGGAGGCGAAGCCCCGACCAGGATCAGCGCCAGCTCGAACGCCGAATGCCAATCGACCTTGATCAACTGCTCGCGCGCGATCGCGAAGTCGCCGGCGAGAGCGAGATCGACATTGGCCAGTCGGATACGCTCGCCGTCGCGCGCCAGCCAACCATCGAGCTCGAGCAGCTCGCCGACGCGCTCGAGCGAGACCTCGAAGCCCCAGGCGGCGCCTTCATCGAGGGCGAGCGGCTTGATCGTGCGCTTGCGCGGCGCGATGTAGCCCAGACGCTTCTCGCGCCCAAGCTCCAGGAGCAGCACGTGCTGCATGTCCTTGCCGAGCGGCCGCGGCCCGCGGTGCGCATCGTGGATCGCCGAGCCTCCCTGGATCAACGCGACCGCGCGCCGATCGATCTCGTCGAGTTCCGCGAGCTTCGGCGCGACCCACATCGGCTGATACTCCGGCACGCGCCAGCTCGAGCGCTTCTTGGCGAGCATGATCTCGATCTCGGCCAGCTTCGAGCGCGGCTCGCCGGCGGAGAGCACGTAGAGCAGCTTGACCTTCGACATCGCCGGAGCCGGATCGAAGCGCAGCTCCGCCAGCGACTCCAAGAGCGCAGGCCCGCTCGGCCGCGCCGGCGCGGACCAGCCCGCCACCAGCGCGGGATCCCGGTCGCTGGCCTTGGCGTGCACCGCGAGCTCCTTGGCTCCGCCGCGCTGGACGATCTCCGACAGGAATGCGTAACCGTGCTCGCACAGCTCCCCCGTCGCGCCGACGGGACAGGAGCAGACCAGTTTCCAGCGGCGTGGAGAGCGGGTCAGCTCGACACTCGAGGGCGGCGTGCCCTTGACGGAGCCGCGAATCGCGTCCTCGGAGCGCACCACGTCGACCACCCGCCCGCCGTGAAAATGGCTCACGCCGCGGACGCGCGCCGCGACGGGGAAGCTGCGCATGAATTCCTGCAGGGTCTGCAACCCAGCCAGAATGTCGAGCGCGCGCGCGGATGACAAGTGAAAGCTCGCGCACCCGCCTCGAAACCGGCGTGCGCGCGCGCCAAGGCAGGCTAACATCGAGGCCTTCGTTCCCCTTCAGCCCCCACTCTCGCCCATGCGCAGCTTCACATCGGTCCGCTTCGTCGCCGCCTCCCTGACCCTGGTCCTTGCGACCTCCGCGATCGGCCTGGCCTGGATCGCGACGCCGGCCAGCCCGGCGAGCGAAGCCCTCAAGGGCGCGATGCACCAGATAGACGAGTCGCTCAAGGTCCTGAGCAAGGGCGTCACCGCCGAGAACCGCGCCGCCTCGCTCGAGGAGCTGGCGAAGCTCGAGACCGCGCTCATGACCGCCAAGGCCCA
>DATHET010000293.1:0-21862 GCA_035490315.1 Planctomycetota bacterium | reverse complement strand
AGTCAGGTGAATTCGTCCGGAGTCGTGATGGCATCCGGGCGCCGCGATCGCGGCGCCCGGATGCCATCACGACTCCGGACGAATTCACCTGACTCCGTACTCGAATGCCATCACGACTCCGAACGCTCATCAGACTCCGTGCCTCAAGGACAGGTCCAAAACAGCAGTCCGTTGCTCAGCGTCGTGTTGTTCGGCGCAGCAAATCCAGGGTCGCGGCCCCAGAACTGGCTGTGAACCTGCGTGCCGACGAGATACAGCGCCGGTGCGGGGTGACCGCCGAGCGCTCCGGCCACGAACGCGTTGAAGTCGATCGAGTAGACGCCGCTGCAATCCGAAACCGGCAGCGCGCTCCCCCCGGAATTCACCCCGGTCGTGCGGCGCACCGGACTCGCGACGCACAGCGTACCACCCGTGAAAGGGACAGAGGCCGCGCCGTTGAGTCCATAGAGCAACAATCCCGCCTTCTGATTGCGCACGTTCGATCCCGTGATCGTGAAGCCGCTCGCTGCGCTCACGCTGGGCGTTCCGCTCGATCCGATCACGGGCAGGCATCCGATCGAGTTGAGCTTAGCCACGCAGTAGATGCTCGAGCTCGGGCATTGGAATTCGAACCGTGACAAGGTCTCGAACGCCCCACCAGCCAGCTCCGCGCAGGCAAGAAATCCGACTGGGGACGCCGGCAGATCGCATTGTCCGGAAGTGGCGGCGCCCCAGGCGACGAGCGAGCCGTCGCTGCGTCGAGCCGCCGTGTGCCACCACCCCGAGGCCAGCTCGACATAGCTCAGGCCCGCGGGAAGGGCGGCGACATTGCACTGGCCGGAGGTATTGCTGCCCCACGCTATGACCGAGCCATCGCTGCGCCGCGCGGCGGAATGGTATCGGCCGGCGGAGGCCTCGACGTACGTGAGCCCGCCAGGAAGTGCGGGGGCGGTGCACTGGCCGTATCCATTGTTTCCCCAGCCGACGAGCAAACCATCGCTGCGCAGTGCGAGCACGTGGTACGCGCCCGATGCGATCGCCGTGTACGTGATCCCGGGAGGCGGAGGGGCTGGCGCAGCTCCGATGGTATTGCCCCAGGTCACCACCGATCCGTCACTGCGCAGCGCGACGATGTGATCCGCTCCCGCCGCAATATCGACGTAAGCAAGGCCGACAGGCAGCGCGGGCGGATTGCATTGCCCGAGACTGTTGAGGCCCCAACCGACCACTGATCCGTCGCTGCGGCGCGCGACGCCGAAGTAGTCCCCCGCCGCGATCCCGACGTAGCTCAGCCCGCCGGGAAGCACGGGAACATCGCACTGGTGATCCGTGTTGACGCCCCAGGCCTCGATCCTACCGTCGCTGCGAAGCGCGAGCGTGTGCGCATAGCCGCCAGCGAGCCCCGTGCAGGCGACACCGACCGGCAATGCGGGCACGTTGCACTGGCTCGCCGAATTCGACCCGAAAGCTACGACGGAGCCATCGCTTCGCAGCGCGACGGAATGGAGGCGTCCCGCGGTGAAGCGGACATAGGCAAGTCCGCCTGGCAGCGGCGGTGCAATGCACTGGCCTTGACCATTGTCTCCCGAGGCAACGACGATCGCGTCGCTGCGTTGGTAGAGCGTGTGGTTCCCGCCTGCCCCGATCGCCGTGAACCTGATTCCAGCGGGCAGGGTCGGCACGTTGCATTGGCCCATGTCATTGCGGCCCCACGCCCGCACCGATCCGTCGCTGTAGCGCGCGACCGAATGAGTCCAACCCGCGGCGATCTCGACGCAGGTGATTCCCTGAGGCAAAGTGGGCACATTGCACTGACCGCTGTAGTTCCATCCCCAGCAGACGACCGAGCCGTCGCTCCTGCGTGCGATGGTGTGAACGTCGCCTGCCTCGACTTCGACGTAGGAAAGACCGCCCGGCAGGGCCGGCACGTTGCACTGCCCGTAGGCGTTGTCGCCCCACGCAATCGCCGATCCGTCGCTTCGCAGCACGACTGTGTGGCTGCCGCCTGCCGCGATGTCGACGTAGGAGAGTCCGATCGGCAGGGCGGGGACAGCGCATTGACCCGAGCCATTTTGTCCCCAAGCGATGACCGAGCCGTCGCTGCGACGCGCGACGGTGTGCCAATTCCCCGCCGCGATCTGGACGTAGGAAAAACCGCCCGGCAGCGCGGGCACGCTGCACTGCCCGGCGCTGTTGTCTCCCCAGGCCACGACCATCCCGTCCGCGCGCCGCGCCACCGTATGGTCCGATTTCGACGCGATCTCGACAAAGGCCTGGTCGCGCCAGCGGCTGTCGAAGACCTGCCCGCCGCGGCCGACGATCACGGATTGCGCGCTCGCGGCCGGCGACTCGAGGGTGACGGTGGCGCCGATCAGCGCGGCGAGCACGGCCTGGAGCAAGTGGGTCATGATTGAAATCCAGCTTTACCGCGACGCGGGCATGCAAGGACGACTGCCTCGTCCCGAAAAATGCTAGCAGGTTTCAATAGGCGCGTACGGAGTCAGGTGAATTCGTCCGGAGTCGTGATGGCATCCGGGCGCCGCGATCGCGGCGCCCGGATGCCGTCACGACTCCGGACGAATTCACCTGACTCCGTACATTTCAATGGCACACCATGAAGTGCAGCCCATTGCTGAGCGTCGAATTGTTCGGCGCGGAGAAGCCCGGGTCTCGACCCCAGCATTGAGCGTCGACCAGCGTGCCGAACACCTGGAGCGCGGGATGCGGATTGCCGCCTAGACCTCCGACGATAAACGCGTTGAAGTCGATCGAGTACACGCCTGAGCAATCGCTCGTCGGAAGCTGTGCTCCGCCGGAATTGATCCCCACGGAACGCCGCACCGGACTCGCGATGCACAGCGTGCCTCCCTGGAACGGAATCGCGACTTGACCGCTGAATCCGTAGAGCAGCAACCCGACCTTCTGGTTGCGCACGTTCGAGACGTTGATCGTGAAACCGATGCCCGCCGTCGCGCTCGGCGTGCCTGTGGAGCTGATCGCGGGCAGGCAACTGAGCGAGTTCAGCTTGGCGGTGCAGTAGGTAGTGGGTGTCGTGCAGACGAACTCCACGCGCGACACCGTTTGCTGGTTGCCTGCCGAGATTTCGACATAGGCGTATCCGACGGGGAGCGCGGGGAGGTTGCACTGCCCCTTCGAGTTGTCTCCGAACGCCAGCACCTCGCCGTCGCTACGGCGAGCAAGGGAGTGGTCTTCGCCCGCAGCGAAGTCGATGTAAGCAAGCCCGGCAGGAAGCGCCGGCACATTGCATTGCCCCGCCAGGTTCTTGCCCCAGGTCACGATCGAGCCGTCGCTGCGACGCGCGGCATTGTGCGCATCGCCTGCCCACACATCGACGTAGGTGAGACCCGGCGGAAGCGCGGGCGTGAGACACTGGTTCCAGAAATTGTCGCCCCACGCCACGACGAAGCCATCGCTACGCCGCGCGAGACAGTGCCTACCGCCTGCCGCGATCGCTGTGTAGATAAGGTTGGGAGGAAGCGCGGGAGCCGTGAGCTGATGATAAGTGTCGTTTCCCCAGGCCACGACCGTGCCGTCGCTGCGCCGAGCCAGCGAGAAGTATTCACCCGCCGCGATCTCGACGTAGGTCAGGCCGGGGGGAAGCACGGGTACGTTGCACTGACCATTGGCGTTGTCTCCCCAGCCAACGACCGAACCGTCGCTGCGTCGCGCGAGGGCGAAAGCACGGCCTCCAGCGACTTCGACGTAGGTAAGTCCCGGAGGAAGCGAGGGGACCGGGCCCGGGCCTGCCCAGCTCACGACGTTGCCGTCACTGCGCAGGGCAACCGCGTAGCTTTCCTGACCGGCCGTGGCCTGGACATAGGACGTGCCGATCGGCAGTGCGGGCACATTGCACTGACTGTTCCCGTTGGCTCCCCACGTGGTCCACGACCCATCGCTGCGCCGCGCGACCCCGTGAGACCGGCCGAGCCCGATCTCGAGGTAGGTGACCCCTGCGGGCGGCGCCGGCACATCGGGCGCTCCAAAGATGTTGGTTCCCCAGGAGATCGTCGAGCCGTCGCTGCGCCGAGCTGCGGATTGAAATGAACCTGCTTCGATCGCGACGTACGTGAGGCCGGCTGGCAGTGCTGGGACGACGCATTGGCCGTCGCTATTGAGGCCCCAAGCAACCACCGAACCGTCACTTCGCCTCCCCAAGGCGTGAGAGTTGCCAACCGCGATCTCGACGTAAGCGACTCCAGGTGGAAGCACCGGCACATTGCACTGGCCGGAGGAGTTGAGTCCCCACGCAACGACCGTTCCGTCGCTGCGACGAGCGACGCTGTGGGCCCCTCCCGCTCCGAGCTCGACATACGTGATGCCGGGTTGCAGCCCGGGCACGGTGCATTGGCCGTTCCAGTTGAGTCCCCAGGCCACCGCCGACCCGTCACTCCGCCGCGCCATCGTGTGATTCAAGCCCGCCGCGATCTCGACATAGGTCAGACCGCCGGGAGGCGTGGGAGCATTGCATTGGCCGAAGGCATTGGAGCCCCAGGCATCGACCGAGCCGTCGATGCGGCGCGCAACGCTGTGGTAGCCGCCAGCAGAGAGCTCGACGCAGGCGAGAGCCGGGATCGAAGGCACATTGCACTGCAAGTAGGAATTGTCCCCAAAGGCCACGATCGAGCCGTCGGCGCGCCTCGCGAGGGTGTGAAACGCTCCGGCATCGACCTCGACGAAGGCCTCGTCATTCCAGCGGCTGTCGAATACCTGGGCCCCGCGGCCGACGAGTCCCGACTGGGCTGCCGCACTGTCAGCGAAAGCTGCGAGCACGAGAGCGGCCGAGAACCACGAGCAGAACGAATTCCGGATCATGAGCGACTCCTTCCATTCCTGCCTTCGATCCCTATTCCCTGCGACGTGCGCGTACAGCGCCCGACGTTCGAGCAGGGCCATGGGGTGCCCCTCTCGCGGCGACGATGGCCCTACCCTGATGATCCTAGCGGGTTTCGATAGGCGGGTACGGAGTCAGTTGAATTCGTCCGGAGTCGTGATGGCATTCACGGCGCCGCGTACGCGGCGCCGTGAATGCCATCACGACTCCGGACGAATTCAACTGACTCCGTACCCGTCACTCACATGCAGACCATGAAGTGCAACCCGTTGCTCAGCGTCGAATTGTTCGGCGCGGGGAAGCCCGGGTCGCGGCCCCAGCATTGAGCGTCGACCAGCGTGCCGAACACCTGGAGCGCGGGATGCGGATTGCCGCCGAGAGCTCCGACGGCGAAGGCGTTGAAGTCGATCGAGTAGACGCCGGAGCAATCGCTCGTCGGCAGCGGAGCTCCGCCGGAATTGATCCCCACGGAACGTCGCACCGGGCTCGCTAGACAGAGGGTTCCTCCCTGGAACGGAATCGCGGCTTGACCGCTCAAGCCATAGAGCAGCAATCCGGCCTTCTGATTGCGCACGTTCGAGACGTTGATCGTGAAACCGCTGCCCGCGCTCGCGCTCGGCGTACCCGTCGAGCTGATCGCGGGCAGGCAGCCGAGCGAGTTCAGCTTTGCCGTGCAATAGGTCGTGGCTGCCGGGCAGATGAATTCCATGCGCACGACCGATTGCTGATTGCCGGCCGATATCTCGAGGTAGGCGTATCCGAGGGGGGGCGCGGGGATGTTGCACTGACCCTTCGAGTTGTCTCCGAATGCGAGCGCTAGACCGTCGCTGCGACGGGCGATGGAATGGTCTTCGCCCGCGGCGAAGTCGACGTACGAGAGTCCTGCGGGTAGCACCGGCACATTGCATTGCCCCGACAGGTTCTTCCCCCAGATCACGATCGAGCCGTCGCTGCGACGCGCGACGCTGTGCGCATCGCCTGCCCAGACGTCGACGTAGGTGAGTCCAGGCGGAAGCGTCGGCGTGATGCATTGGTTCCAGCCGTTGTCGCCCCACGCCACGACGAAGCCATCGCTACGGCGCGCAAGGCCGTGACGACCGCCTGCCACGATCGCCGTATAGGTGAGGTTGGGAGGAAGGATGGGAACGACGCACTGGTGATAGCTGTTGTTTCCCCAAGCCACGGCCGTCCCATCGCTGCGCCGCGCCACCGAGAAGTATTCCCCCGCTGCGATCTCGACGTAAGTCAGACCAGGGGGAAGCGCGGGAATGTTGCACTGGCCAGCCGCGTTGTCTCCCCAGCCCACGACCGAGCCATCGCTGCGCCGAGCGAGGGTGAAAGTCCGGCCCGCCGCAACCTCGACGTAGGTCAGGCCGGGGGGAAGCGGGAGAACGTTGCACTGGCCGTACGAGTTCTCTCCCCAGGTCACGACGCTCCCATCGCTGCGCAATGCCACCACGTGGTGTTGCTGACCGCCGGTGACCTGGAGGTAGGAAATGCCGGCCGGCAATGCTGGGACATTGCACTGGCTAAACGAGTTGGATCCCCATGAGACCCACGAGCCATCGCTGCGCCGCGCGATCCCGTAAGCGCCCCCGGCCTCGATGTCGACGTAGGTGAGCCCGACCGGTAGCGGCGGCACGTTGCTCGGGGAATTTGCCCCCCACGCAAGCGCCGAACCATCGCTTCGCCTGGCTACGGTTTGAAAGCCGCCGGCTTCGACAGCGACATACGTCAGGCCTGCCGGAAGAGCTGGGACAGTGCATTGGCCTTGGGAGTTGTTGCCCCACGCAACGACCGAACCGTCGCTTCTCCTCGCCACGCTGTGATAGTCGCCCGCCGCGATCTCGACATATTGCAGACCAGCAGGAAGCGCAGGCACATTGCACTGGCCCTCGGCGTTGCGTCCCCACGCAACCACCGATCCGTCACTACGGCGAGCGACGGCATGGTTGGCACCTGCTGCGATCTCGACATAGGTAATGCCAGGGGGCAGCGCAAGCACGTTGCCTTGGCCTTCCCCGGAGTCTCCAAAGACCACGGCCGACCCGTCGCTCCGTCGTGCCATGGTGAACCACAAGCCCGCCGCGATCTCGACGTACGTCACACCTGGCGGAAGCGCGGGAGCGTTGCACTGGCCGATCAGGTTTTGCCCCCAGGCGACAATCGAGCCGTCGCTGCGCAGCGCAACACTGTGCTCACCGCCTGCCGCGAGCTGGACGTAGGGCAGAAATGGGGAAGCGGGCACTGTGCACTCACCGGTATGATTGTTTCCGAAGGCCACGACCGAGCCGTCGGCGCGTCTCGCGAGGGTGTGGGCCCCACCTGCCTTCATTTCGACGAACGCCTCGTCGTTCCAGCGGCTGTCGAACACCTGCGCTCCCCGGCCCACGACGATCGCCTGCGCCGCCGTTTCGTCAGTCAGACCAGCGAGCGCGAGGACGACGCACAACCACGAGCAGAACGAATTCCGGATCATGAGCGGCTCCTCTCGGTTTCTGCCTTCGATCTTGTCTATCGCGACTCGCACATGCGACGCGCAAATGCGAGATGAGCCATCCGAGGCCCTCCCGCGTCGACGACTGCCTCGTCGCGGAAAATGCTAGCAGGTTGGTACGGATTCAGGTGAATTCGTCCGGAGTCGTGATGGCATCCCCGGCGCCGCGTGCGCGGCGCCGGGGATGCCCTCACGACTTCGGACGAATTCACCTGACTCCGTACGTGGGACTTCAGGATTCCGAGCGCGCCGAGTGCCGCAAATACATCACGAAAATCACGACGCCCACGAATCCGAGCAGGGCGCCGAGATACAGCTCTTTTCCCCCGCCGAGCAGGCTCTTGGCCATTCCGGAGGAAGGCGTCTCGATCAATTCCATCGAGCGCGCGAGGACGTAGGGCAGGGTGTAGGGCTTGCCGTGCTTCCCTTCGTAGGAAACCGTGCGGTAGAAGACGCCGCAGACTTCCATCGTGTCGGCGAGATTCTTGTACGAAGGTGGATCGCCGATCAGATCGCAGGCGATCACGTGGTCGGCGTCGAGCTCCATGAACGCGCGCTCGATTTTTTTTTGCACGCCGATCGGCGCGCTGAGCGGAATCGCCTTCTTGTTGGCCACGTAGCCGCGCACGCGCACCCATTTCCCGCGCAGTGAATCGGGATCGGCCAGGGCCTGGGCGAAATCGAGATCGATCGGATGCAGGGCTTCGATGTCCGGTGGCTTCACATCGAGCAGGGCGGCGACCAGCTCGCGATACCCCGGCGTCTCGGCAAAGTCCGTCCCATCGGCCGAGTCCTTCCCGAGGCCCTGGAAGACCTTCGCCACGCGCTCCGCGGCGGGGACCGGCCGATCCTGCGCATGGGCCAGCCCGGCGAGGATCAGGGCACAGATCGAGAGCCACGGAAGACGCATGAGCGCGCATCTTAGCCTGCTATCCGCTACCAAGGCCCGCGTGCCGCTTGGTACACCCTGCGCGATGGATTCATCGCCGACGCCTCCGCTCGCGGAGTTCACGCTCAAGGCCGTCGTGGTCGGGATCGTGCTCGGCGTGGTCTTCGGCGCCGCGAATGCCTACCTCGGGCTCAAGGTCGGCATGACGGTGTCGGCTTCGATCCCCGCCGCCGTCATGGCGGTCGCGGTGTTCAAGACCTTGCGCGCGAAGAGCACGATCCTCGAAGCGAACATTTCCCAGACCATCGGCTCGGCATCGACCGCCCTCGCCACGGGCACGGTGTTCACGATCCCGGTTCTGTTCATGTGGGGCATCGTTCCCCCGCTGTGGCAGATCGCGAGCCTGTGCTTCCTCGGCGGAGTGCTCGGCCTCGCGGCGATGATTCCGCTGCGGCGTCTTCTGATCGTGCAGGAGGACGCGACCCTGCCTTATCCCGAGGGTCGGGCCTGCGCGGAAGTCTTGCGCGCGACCGCGGGCGACTCGAGCGGCGCGAAGTGGATCTTCTACGGCATCGCGGTCGGAGCCGCGGTCAAGCTCGCGATCAGCATCGCGTTCCTGATGCCGGGAGAAGCCTCGTTCCTGGTCTCGCCGGATTACCTGCCGAAAGCTCAGCTCGCGATCGAGCTGTCGCCGTCGCTGCTCGCCGTCGGATTCATCCTCGGGTATCGCCAGGCCGCGGTGTGCGTCGCGGGCGGGTTGATCTCGGCGCTGGTGCTGACGCCGATGATCGCGTTCTTCGGCAAGGGATACACGTCGCCGATTCCGCCTGAGACCGTGAAGCTCGTCGCGGACATGGACGCGAATCAGATCTGGTCGCGCTACGTCAAGCTGATCGGAGCCGGCGCGGTCGCGACTGCTGGGATCCTGACGGTCGTGCGCAACCTGCCGAGCATGATCGGCGCGGTGCGCGCGGTCTTCGGCGGCATGAGCGGGGCCAAGCGCGCCGCCGCGAGCGATGCCCGCACCGATCGCGATCTTCCGGGCAGCTTCGTGATCGGCGCGATCGCCTTCGTGGTGCTCAGCGCCGGCTTGATTCCCGGCATTTTCGCCGGCGAGATGCACCTCCAGGCGCGGCTCGTGTGCGCCGCGGGCGTGGCGGTGTTCGGCGTGCTCTTCGTCACGGTCGCCGCGCGCATCGTCGGCATCGTCGGCGTGTCCTCGCAACCGACGTCGGGCATCACGCTGGTCACTTTGATCGGCGTCGCGTCGGTGTTCACGGCCATGGGCTGGACCGATTTGAACGCGCGCGCCGCTGTGTTGACGGTCGGAACGATCGTCGCCATCGCCGCGTCCAAGGCGGGCGACATCAGTCAGGACCTGAAGACCGGTTACCTGGTCGGCGCGACACCCGCGCGGCAGCAGTTCGGGCAGTTGCTCGGAGCTTCCGTCGCCTGCTGGGCCGTGGCCGCGACGATCCTGCAGCTCGGCCAGGCTTACACCTTCGGCGGCAAGGACCTGTCCGCGCCGCAGGCCACTTTGATGAAGACAATCATCGAAGGCGTGATGGCGCACAACCTGCCTTGGGACCTGGTGTTGTCGGGCGCGGGACTTTCGATCGGCGCGATGCTCTGCGGCGTGTCGGGGCTGGCCTTCGCGATCGGCGTGTACTTGCCGCTCGCCACGATGGCTCCGCTGTTCGTCGGCGGATGCGTGCGCGCGCTCACGCTGCGCGGCGGTTCCGTGCCCGAGGGCAAGAGCGACGTGGGCGTGCTCGCCGCTTCCGGCCTGGTCGCCGGCGAGGGTCTCGCCGGAGTCTTCGTCGCGGCCCTGGTCGGCAAGGGCTGGATCCCGAAGGCGTCGGAAGCCAAGACCAAACTCGAGGGCGACTCAGGCGAGTTGGCCGTGGTCGCGCTGATCCTCGCGCTCTGCGGCTTCCTGTATTACGCGGCGAAGAAGCGCTGAGGCCATCCGCGCTCAGAAGCGCAAGGTGTACGAGGCCTTGAAGGCCACCTGCTGCTCCACGGGGTGCAGCGAGTCCGTGTTCGCCTCGATCTGATTGAAGACCAGGAAGAATTCCTGCCCCGGCGTCAGGATCCAGCGCCAGCGCGAGTTCAAGCCGAACTCGTCGCTCTCCGAGTCCCATTGGAGGAAGTTGTTCCACGACAGGTCGGGCGTGAAATTGAAATTCAGGCGCAAGCGCGCGACCTGCGTCTCGACGTCGCCCGTGTCGAAGGAGATGTTGCTCTGCTCCCACTGCAGGCCAGCGTTGATCAAGGAGCTCGGCCGCAGATCCAGGGCCATCGACCAGCGCACGGAGTCGCCGCCCAGGAAACCGCCCGCGGTAACGGCAGCGACGAGCGACACGGGCCGCTTCAGCGAGCTCTCGAACTCGAGACGCAGGCCAGTGTCGTCGTAGGTGTCCGCCGGCACGGTCACCGAGGGCGTGATCGCGAAGGGCTGGTCGAGGACTTCGCGAGTCAGGTCGAGATCGAGGGCCAGCTCGTCGCCCGAATCGAATTCGACGCCGATCAGGGTCGCGGTGAAAGCGTTGGTCTCCACTTCGTCGTCGAGGTCGGTGAAGAGCTGATTCGTGATTCCGAAAGACAGCTGGCGCACTTCACCGCCGATGCGCGGATTGACGGAGAGCTGGCCGTCGTAGATCCGCACGCCGGTGCGCGGCACGAAGCCCAGCGCTGGATGGAAATTGTCGTCGATCTGCTTGGCGCCCAGATGCCAGCGCCACAGATCGTTCGGGTAGTTCACGCTGGCGCCGACAGCCGAGGAGTCGCCCGTGGAACCCTGCGTGTCCGTGTCGAGGAACCAGACGCTCGCGGTCGTGCGCCTGCCGCTGAAGCCGTCGTTCGTGCGCCAGTTCGCGTCGAATCCGTAGAGCAGGTTCTCCTGATCGGTTCCGGGATCGCCGCGCGTGACGATGCCGCCCACGGTCCACTGCTCGCCCACGTTCTTCGACACGCGCGCGACGAAGAGATTCTCGCCGTCGACGGCCGACTGGTCGTCGGTCTGGACGTCGAGCACGCCGATGTTCCAGTCGTCCTGCCTGCCGGTGAGCTTCGCGCCGGCCAGGATCGGCACTTCACCGCCCGTCGGAGAAAGCCCGATGCGGCGCGAGAAGAAAGGGATCAGCTCGCTGCCCAGATCGGCGAACTTGAAGATGCCGGCATTCTCGAGGAAGAAGTCGCGCTTCTCGGGGAAGAACAGGGGAAAGCGCGTCAAGTTCACCTTGCGCTCGTCGACCTCGGTCTCGGCGAAGTCGGTGTTCAAGGTCAAGCTCGCGGTCAGGTTCGAGGTCAGCTTGTAGAAGATGTCCGCGCCGCCGTGGCCGATCAGATCCGTGTCGTCCGCCACTCGATCCTTCGACCATGTGGCCACGCCGAAGGGCACGACGTCGAGGCCGATGCCTTGCTTCATTCCATAGAGGCCGGTGAGGTCGCCCGCGCGGGAGATCTGGAACACCTGCGCGTCGAGGGTCGGGCTGGCCCAGCGATCGAACTCGTTGCGGCGCTTGATCACGCGATTGATGTTGAAGCCCCAGGTCGAGGAGTCCGCCGCGAAGGAGAGCGTCTTGAACGGAATCGCGATCTCCGCGACCCAGCCCTCTGCGTCGATCGCCGCGACGCCTTGCCAGATCCCGTCCCAGGGCTTGTTGTAGTCGGCGCCGTCGCCCGAGATCAGCGCGTCGCCCTTCGAGCCCGCGGGCGACATCTGGAAATAGAAGGCGCTGCGCCGATCGAGGAAAGTGTCGATCACGAGCTCGACGCGGTCGTCGGGATCGAGCTCGGCGTCGCGCGAAGCCTGGGTCGCGACGATCTTCTCCGGCTCGCGATCGAAGCAGCGGATGCCGAGATAGATCTGCTCGGAGTCGTAGAGGATGCGCACATCGGTGCGCTCGCTCGGCTCGGCGCCCGTGTGCGGCTCGACCTGGGTCAAGGGCCCGATCGAAGTCGCGCTCCCCCACACCTCGGGCTCGAGCACTCCGTCGATGCGCGGCGCGATCGCGGTGCGCGCGACGTTTGCCGAAGGCCGGGAATCAGCCCCGACCTGCAGCCACGGAATCGCCAGGTGGATCGGGACGATCAAGCGCGGGAGAGTAACCGAGCCCGCGAGATCGTCACCAGTACGGAGTCAGGTGAATTCGTCCGGAGTCGTGATGGCCATCCGCGCGCCGCGGGTGCGGCGCGCGGATGACCATCACGACTCCGGACGAATTCACCTGACTCCGTACCGACGCTATGGCTTCTTCGTCGCCGGCGGCGGCGGCGTGTCCATCTTCGTGCGCGAGGTGACCTCGGCTTCCCAGCGCCACATGTCGTTGTCGAGGATGTTCTCGGGCCTCACGCTCTTGGCTTCCGGCTCCAGGCGCAGGCGCGTCACACGCATGCGCCGGCTCTCGCTCTCGAGCTTGTAGAGGAAGTTGGCGATGTTGAGCCGCGGGTAGCCGCGATCGCGGCTGGCGGGCTTGATCCCGATGCGCGTGTCGAGGATGCCCTTGATGTTTTCCGTTTCGTTCGGCGGGTCGACGGCGATGTCGCCGATCTGCACGTTCGGGCTGGCGGCGATGTTGCGGATGTAGCTGGAGGGGTCCTTCTGCTCGAGCAAGCCTTCGCGGTCGAACTGCTTCACCAGCGCGGAGTGCTGCTTGGCAAGCGTCTGCAGCTCGACGGCCAGGGCCCTGACTTTGGAATCGATGATGAACTCGAGGTCGGTGCGCTTGGCGTGGAGCTTGTAGCCGTAGACGCCCAGGCCGATCGCCGCGAGCAGCGAGAAGATCATGATCCAACGCGCCAGCGTCAGATTCTTGAGTGTTTCTTTCACGGGGTACCTCCGGCGATCTTGCGCTCGACCTTGGCCAGATTGCAGGTGACCTTGAAGCCCTCGGTGGAAATGCCCTTGTTCTCCGCGGGGTTGTCGGGCAGAGGCTTCGTGCCGCCCGGATCGACCTCGACGACCCAGGGTTTTTCCTTCAGGGCGCTGACGTAGCGGTCGTAGTTCTCGGTCGCGGTCACCGAAGAGTTCGCGAAGAACGTGAGATCGACCTGCACTTCGACCTTGTCGGTGCCATTCGCGCGGCCAGAAAGGTACTGAGCCGACAGCTTGCGGATGCTGACCAGGCCGACCTTGGACTCGCCGAGCTCTCCAAGGACGCCGAGCGTCAGGGTCGCACCCTCGAGCGCGGACTGCGGGAGCATGACCTCGCCGGTGTTGCCGAGCTTCTTGTTCAGCTCGATGACTTCGATGTTCAGGAGGCGCTTGACCTCCAGCATCTGCTCGTACCGCGACCTGTCCGGATCGATCTCCAGGTTCGATTTGGGGTCCTTGGCCAGCTTGGCGCTCGCAGCGCGCACCTTGTCGAAGTAAGTGGTCAGGATCTTCGGCGGCTGCTCGAGGTTCCCCGCCTGACCCTTGGCCGGATCGCCCATCAGGTAGACGTTCGTGTAGCGCCGCCACAGATCGATGTCGCTGTCGCGCAGGCCTACCAGCTTGAGCTCGAAGATTACGAACACCGCGAGCAGGGTCACGAGCAGCAGCGAGGCGACCGCGATCGGCAGCTCGATGCGCTCGAAAGCGCCGGTGTAGCGCAGCTCCTCGCGGCGCAGCGACGCGGGTTGGAAGACCGCGCCGAGCTGGCGCAGCGCCGCTCCGTAAGCGATGACCAGCGGCCCGGTCCCCTCCTGGGGCTGGCCGGAGTCGGCTTCGAAGACGTCGAGCTCGTAGATCGGCAGGTCGAGGACCTGCGTCCCGATCAGATCGGGAAGCTCGATGCCGCAGACGTAGATGGCATCGATCGGGTTCACGGTGCGCGCCCCGGAGACCGTGCGGCCAAGCTCGCGGCGGATGCGCGAGACGGCATGTTCCAGAAGTCGTTGCAGCTCCTCGGGCGAAGTCGGCGTGACCAGCGGAGCCGCCGCGGCTGCTCCCTCGGCCGCCGGAACGGTGTCCGCCGCCGCTTCCACCTCGCTGACCCCGGTGTCATGGGATAGCGCGCCGAGGTGAATGGCGCGCATCGAGCGCACCCTCCCGCCGTCGACGACCACCACCGCGGTCGAGCCTTCGCCGATGTGGACCAGGACCTGGGCGTCGTTGGGATGGCAGATGTCCGCGCCCATGGCCGCGTTGACCATCGCCGAGGCCTCGATCTCGACCTCGAGCGGCTCGATGCCGGCCCGCGTGGCAATCTCCAGGACCCGAGCGATCTCGCTCTTGGGCACCGCGGTGACCAGGAGGTCGCTCTCCTTGGCGCTCTGCTCGCGCGCCGTCCAGTCGACCACCACCTCGTCGATCGCCCACTGGGGGAGCTGGCTCTCGACCTCGAACTTCAGGACCTCCTCGATCTTGGCCTGGTCCGAGAAGGGCAGCTTGATGGTGCGGAAGGCCGCGAGCCCGGAGTCGATCGCCAGCCCGACGCTGTCGTGCGGGATGGAATGGGTCTTCGCGGCCTCCTTGAGGATGCGCGCGGCATCGAGGATCGGGTCCTCGCTTCCGGAGGGGAACTCGCCGGCTTGGAACGCCGTAATGCGGTGCTTCTTGGCCGAGCCTTCGAGCACGACGAGCTCGTAGCGCTTGGGCCCGATGCGGATGCCACAGGACTTGGCCATGTCAGTTGCTCATCTTCCAGTCGAGGCCTGCGGCCAGGCGGTCGTACTCCGACCGCTGATCCGGGGGGAGAACACTATTGCGAATCAGCTCCCGATAGTTAAGTCCCAGGGTCTGCAGTTCGCGCTCGAGATCGACGCGACCGCGCTCGAGCTGGGCCTGTTCCTTGGCCTCGATCTCGCGCTGGTAGTTGGCCAATAGCTCGCCGAGCAGCCGCTTGCGCTCGTCGGAAACCTTGAAGGTGCGGGCGAATTCGCGCTGGAAGCCCTCGAAGGGACCCATGTTGCGATCGCGCTCGGCGCGGGCCTCGATGCGGTTGGAGACGAACCAGCCCACCCCGATCCCCGCGCCGAAGGCCGAGAAGGCCAGGAGCAGGATCCACAGCTTCAGGTTCGACACGGAACTCAGTTCTTGCGCGGCGCGGCTTCACCGGCCGGGCGGCTGGTCGCCTGGTCGTGATTCTCGAGGCGATTCAGCTCCTTCAGGCGGTCGAGGATGACCTGGACCGGGGCCGGCGGGGTCGCCGCGTCGAGGCGGCCGGCGCCGGGCAGGCGCTGGTCGCGCAGGGCGATGGCCGAAACCAGCATCACGGCGGCGGCGATGGCCGTCGCGGTCAGCACGAACTGCAGCAGACGTCCCGACTCCGCGGGCTTGGCCATCTCGAGCTCAGGCCCGTTCCCGACGTCACCGGCGAAGGCGCGGCGAGCCACACGGGCCGAGAACCCAGCCGGCGGCGCGAACTCCAGGCGCTCGGGAGCCACGAACCAGCGCGAGAGCACCTTGACGTCCTGCGCCGAGTTGCGGCAGCTCGAGCAGTCGAGCAGGTGCTTGCGCAGCATCCCCGCGCGCACTTCGGTCAGCTCTCCATCCAGGTAGCTCGGAACGAGCGGCAACGCGTCTTGGCAGGTGAATTCCATGGTCAGCCTTCCCCGAACTCGGGGTGCAACTGCAGCAGTTTGTCTTTGAAGCGAGCGCGCGCGCGGAAAAGTCGCGACTCCACGGTGCCGATCGAAATGCCCAGGACATCCGCCATGTCCTGGTAAGCCATGTCCTCGAACTCGCGCAGCACGAGCACGGTGCGGAAGATCTCCGGCAGCTCCTCGAGGACGAGCTGGGTGATCTTCTGGATCTCGGCGCGCTCCAGGCGCGCGTCAGGAGCCTGGACCTGAGTCCCGCCGCGGCCGACCCGGTCCGCCGCGAGCGCCAGCTCGGGATCCTCGACCGCCTGGACCGGGTTGCGGCCGTGGCGCTTGTGGAAGTCCAGGGCCGTGTTGATCGCGATGCGGCACAGCCAGGTATAGAAGGAGGACTGCTGCTGGAAGCTCGAGAGGCGCGTGAAGGCCTTCAGGAAGGTGTCCTGGACGATGTCCTCGATCTCGACCGGGTTGCGCGTGTAGTGGCGCACCAACCCGAACATGCGGTCCTGGTAGCGCTCGACCAGCAGCTGGAAGGAAAGCTGGTTGCCCGAAAGTGTCTCGGCGACGAGGGACACGTCCTCCTTCGGCATTGGTTGCATCGCGAACGCTCCCATGGTCGTCCTGGGACGCCGGCAACAGGGATCTATTCCCCGGCGGGCCGCCTGCGAGGTCTGGGAGCGCCTTGCAGTCTAGCGACTCCCCGCCGCCCTTTCGAACGCAAGTGGCTGGCGGACGGAAGGTTAGCTGCGACTAGCGAGCGGAGCGACCGACGGGCGGGCGGCTCAAAGCTGGACGAGGTACTCCAGCGCATTGCTCAACGTCGTGTTGTTCGGAGGCGCGAAGCCCGGATCCCGGCCCCAGAACTGGCCGTCGACGATCGTCCCGACGCTGTGCAGGGCCGGCGATGGGTTTCCGCCCAGAGTCCCGGCCGCGAACGCGTTCATGTCGATCGAATAGACGCCGGTGCAATCGCTCCCCGAAGGCGAGCCCCCGGAATTCAGCGGCGTCGAGCGGCGCACGGGAGCCGCCAGGCACAAGGTGCCGCCCGAGAAGGGAGTGCTGGCGCGTCCGAGCAGGCCGTACAGCAGCAAGCCCGGCTTGTTGCTGCGCACCTGGGAGCAGCTGATCGTGAAGCCCGAGCTCGACGAAGCGCTCGGACTGCCCGTGAATGCGATCGCGGGCAGGCAGCCGAGCGAGTTCAGCTTGGCCTGGCAATACGGGGTCGGCAGCTCGGCGCGCAGCTGGTTCTTGTGGACCGTCACGCCCGAGAGCGCTCCGAAGTGCGCCACGACGACTTCGTCGAATCCGTCGCCGTCGAGATCGACCGCGGCAAGGCTCTCGGCCGAGCCCGATCCGTCAAAGCCGTCGCACGCCGCCGTGAAACCGCCGAGACCGTCGCCACGCTTGAACTCGAGCCGTTCCGACAGGGGGTCGATCGACACGAGGTCGCGCAATCCGTTCCCGTCGAGGTCTCCAGGAACGATGAACTTGCCGGCGCCGCCCGGAAACGCGACCTGCGCGCCGAAGGCTCCGTTCCCGTCCCCCGGGTACCAGAACGTGCCCGTGGTCTGCCCGGAAGCGAGCAGATCGAGCTTCGAATCGCCGTTGAGGTCGAGCAGCGACGCATCGCCCACGGGATACGTGATCGCGAGCGGGTGGAGCGAAAAGTTCCCCCCTCCCTGCGACATGGCGACGACCGCCGTGATCGGATTCGCGAGGAACACGACCATGTCCTGCGTGAACTGTCCGTCGAGGTCGCCGACGACGACGCGCCAGACCGGCTTGCCGGTGATCACGTCGATCGGAGCACTGAATCCTCCCGCACCATTGCCCGGCAGGATCCGCAGGCGAGTCCCGCTCGGCTGCGATGGATACGGGTTCGGCCAGTACTCGCCGAGCACCACGTCTTGTTTGGAATCGCCGGTCAGCTCGCCGACATCGAAGAACATGTACGCCAAACCGGCCGTAGCCGTCGTGACACCGGGAAAGCCCCCGCTTCCATTGCCGCGGGCCACACCGACGCCGGTTGGAGTCATGAACACGACATCGAGCTTTGCGTCACCGTTCATCTCCGCCAGGCGGATCTCGGGCCCGGTCCCCGGAAGCGGGCTGGAGATCTTCGCCCCGAGGCCACCGGCTCCGTCCGCGAGACGTGCGACCAGATTGGGGCCGTTTCCGGTGTAGACGACGTCGTCGAGCGCGTCGCCGTCCAAGCGGCCGGAGCGCAGGCTCGGAGCGGCGTAGCCCGTTCCGCTGGAATCGAGCAGAAGCTCCGGCGAGCGCAGTCCGCCGTGCCCGTCGCCCTGGATGAAGGCGACGCCGACGCTTCCCCCCACGGCCGCGTCCAACTTTCCGTCCTGGTTGATATCGGCGAGTGCTATCGACCGCGAATGGGGCCCGCCGGCAAACGAGCGCGGAGGCGCAAACGAGTTCGAGCCCAAGTTGCGCACGAGAACGACCTGGCCTTCGTAGCCCGGGAGCGCCAGATCGGGCCGTCCGTCTCCGTCGAGATCGCCGGCGACCATGGCCAGCGCGATGTTGCCCAGCGGCACCGAGTGAACTTGCGTGAATCCGCCCAGGCCGTCGCCGCGCAACACGCTGAGCACTTCCGATCCCGCCAGCGCGAGGTCGAGCTTGCCGTCGGCGTCGAAGTCCGCGGCCGCGAGCTGGGTCGCGCCGTTCGTCAGCACAGGAATCAATGTCGCCGCGGCGAACGTTCCGCCGCCCTGACCCTTGTAGAAAAGCGCGGGTGACGTTCCCGAGCGGCTCACGACGATGTCGCGCACGTTGTCCGCGTCGAAGCGCTCGACCGCGAGCTCATAGGGAGGATCCGACGGCGGCGTTGCATAGAAAGTCGGTGCGCCGAATCCGCCGGCGCCGTCGCCGAAAAGCACGGCAATCTGGCCCGAATTCGGCAACGAAAGCACGGCATCGAGGTCCGCGTCTCCTTCGAGGTCGACCAGTTGGATGGTTCTGCAATAGGTGTTGATGCCCGCGATCGCGACCGGCGCCTGGAACGTTCCGTCGCCGTTGCCGAGGCAGACGTACAGCGAGCTGCCGCCGGCGATGAGGTCTTGCTTCTGGTCCCCGTTCAAGTCGCCCACCGCCAGGGTTTCCGTGGAGATCGGAAAGACTGTGAACGGCAATGACGAAGGGTAGGTTCCGATCGGCGAGCGGAGCGCGATCGAAAACGCCGTCGGGCTCTGGCCGACCGCGAAGTCGACACCGCCATCCGCGTTGAAGTCCGCGGCGACGATTCGCGTGGGCGAATTCACAGACGACGAAACGAATTGCGGCAGCGGGCAGGTCGTCTGCGCCGCCGCGCTCATCGTCAGGGTGAAAAGTGCAGCGGACGCAAGCGTGGAGGAACTCCACCGGATCGCGAGCAATCGCATATCGCCTCATGTGAGCGAGGAGCTGCCTGAAACCGCCCTCGACGAGGGCCGCAGGTCTATTCTGCCTCAGAATCCGCCGGACGCGCGCGGCGATTTCGGGCCGTGCTAGCATCGAAGTCGACGGGTCAGTCCTCGCGGCGGTGGGCGCTCCGCCCACTTCCCTGATCCAGCGAGCCTTTGCAGGAGGCGCTGTCATGCAACGGATCCTCGGTAGCTATCTTTCGGCCTGCGTGATGCTCGTCTGCCTGAGCGCCGTCACCGCGGCCCAGTCCGCCATCGTCGGCTGGGGGCTGCAGGTGATGGACAGCCGCTGGAACGACCAGCCGTTCGTCGAGGTTGCCTCGAGCGGGACTCACACTCTGGCGCGAGACGGCAACGGATCCATCGCGGGCTGGGGGGACAACTCGGCCGGCCAGTGCAACGTGCCCGCGCTTCCTGTCGGGCTCTCCTACGTCCAGATCGCGGCGGGCTACAGGCACAGCCTGGCGCTGCGCAGCGACGGCTCGGCCGTGGGCTTTGGAGAAAACGGCCTCGGGCAGTGCACCGTGCCCGCGCTTTCGGCCGGCCTCACGTATGTGGAGTTCGCGACGGGCACCGCTCACTCGGTCGCGCGCCGCAGCGATGGCTCGGTGCTTGCGTGGGGAGACAACAGCTACGGTCAGTGCAACGTGCCGCCGCTCCCGGGCGGTCTCACCTACGTCCAGATCGGCGCGAACGGTGATGTTTTCGCAGGCGAGGCGCATACCGTGGCGCTCCGCAGCGACGGCTCGGTCGTGGCCTGGGGGAGCAACGCCAGCGGCCAGTGCAACGTGCCCGCGCTCCCCGCCGGTCTTTCCTACGTCGAGGTCGCCGCGGGCGCGCACCACACGGTCGCGCGCCGCAGCGACGGGTCGGTGGTCGGATGGGGACAGACTGGCAGCGTGCCCGCACTGCCCGCCGGTCTTTCGTACGTCGAGGTCTCGGCGGGTGGCGGTCACACCATCGGCAGGCGCAGCGACGGGTCGATCGTGGCCTGGGGAGGCAACGGCTACGGCCAATGCAACGTGCCCCCGCTTCCCGCCGGCATCAGCTTCGTGGAGATCGCCGCCGGTTGGGTCCACTCGAGTGCACGGCGCAGCGACGGGATGGTCGTCTGCTGGGGAGACAACACCAACGGCCAGTGCAACGCCCCTGGGCTTCCATCGGGCACCACCTTCACTGAGCTCGATGAGGGCTCGTTCTACCTCGACCTCGCGCGTCGCAGCGACGGCGCGGTCGTGGCCTGGGGAGACAATGGCTGGAGCCAGTGCAATGTGCCCGCACTCCTTCCCGGTCTCTCTTACGTCGAGGTCGCGGCAGGCTCGACCCACGCCGTAGCACGTCGCAACGACGGCTCGGTCGTGGCCTGGGGAAACAATGGAGCCGGCCAATGCAACGTGCCCGCGCTTCCGGCCGGGCTCAGCTACGTCGAGGTCGCGGCGGGGAACATTCACTCCCTCGCGCGTCGCAGCGACGGGTCGGTCGTGGCTTGGGGAAGCAACAGCAGCGGCCAGAACAACGTGCCCGCGCTGCCCGCCGGACTCTCCTATGTCGAAATCGCCTCGGGCGCCGGACACAACGTCGCGCGGCGCAGCGACGGCTCGGTCGTTGCCTGGGGATTGAACACCTCCGGCCAGTGCAATGTGCTCGCGCTGCCCGCTGGCCTGGTGTACGTCGAGATCGACGCGGCCACCGCGCACACGGTCGCGCGGCGCAGCGACGGCTCGGTCGTGGCCTGGGGGAGCAATGTCTCCGGCCAGTGCACTGTGGCTGCGCTTCCCCCCGGCATCACCTACGTCGAGGTCGCGGCAGGCTCGGCCCACACAGTGGCTCGTCGCAGCGACGGATCGGTCGTTGCATGGGGAGACAACGCGATGGGCCAGTGCAATGTGCCCGCGATGCCTGCTGGCTATGCCTGCGTCGAGCTCACCGGGGGGTATCAGCGCTGCGCGATGCGGATCGAAGCCCCCTGCGCGAGCCCCAACACGTACTGCACGGCCAAGACGAACTCCTTGGGGTGCGTGCCGGCGATCTCCTCGAGCGGCACGCCCAGCGCGAGCGCGGGCAGCGGCTTCACGGTCCGGGCCCAGAACGTGCGCAATCAGAAGCCGGGGCTCTTGCTCTACAGCCTGAGCGGGCAGGCCGCGACGCCTTTCCAGGGAGGCACCCTATGCGTCGCGAGTCCGGTCCGCCGGACCACGTCAGCGAGCTCGGGAGGCGCGCCCTTGCCGCTCGCCGACTGCAGCGGCGTCTACGCGATCGACTTCAACGCTTTCGCGGTCGGCGCGCTCGGCGGCAATCCGCAGCCGGGCCTGCAAGTCATGGGCGCGCTCGTCGACGCGCAATGGTGGGGCCGCGATCCCGGCTTCGCCGCGCCGAATGCCTCGACGCTGTCGAACGGGTTGCACTTCGTGATGTGCTTGTGAATCGCCGCGACTGACCGCCGCCGCGTCGGATCGGGCAATAGCCCGAGCCTTCGAGCCGAGCGCCCGCGCCTGCCCCCGGTCAGGCCTCGGGAGGCAGCTCGATGCCCTTCATCGTGTGCCCGAGCTTGTCGCGCTTCGTCCGTAAGTACTTGATATTACTAGCGTTAGGAGCGGTCGTCAACGCCTCCTGCGCGACCAGCTCCAGCCCGTAGCCGCCAAGTCCCGCGATTTTCTTCGGGTTGTTGGTCAAGAGCTTCATCCGCCGCACCCCGAGGT
>DATHET010000292.1:0-4223 GCA_035490315.1 Planctomycetota bacterium | reverse complement strand
GTGCTGCTCTACGGCGAAGGAGTCGAGGGCCGCCACCGCCGCTACCCCGAGGAATTGAAGCGGCTCGCGACCAGCCCGCGGGTGATCCTCCTGGCACCCTTCGAGTCGGCCGCGGTGGGGGAAATCCTCTCCGGCCTGTCCTGCGTGGTCGTGCCCTCGCTGTGGCGCGAAAACGCGCCGCTGACCGCGCTCGAAGCGCGCGCCGCGGGCATTCCCGTGATCGCGAGCGACGTTCCCGGCCTGTCGGAGATCATCCAGCCCGGCGTGCACGGCGCGCTGTTCCCGCCCGGCGATGCCAGGGCCCTCGCCGATCTCCTGCGCGACGTGATCCTCGGCCGGATCGCGCCTCGCCACCCGCCGTCGCAGCCGATCAGCTACGTCGACCACGTCGCGCAGGTCGCGCGACTGCACAAGCGAGCGCTCGAGACTTCCAGGGCCGCCCTCGCCCGCGTGCCATGAGCGGCGGGCTGGCGTCGATAGGCGAACGCGCGCGCGACGAGGGCCTGGACATCGGTTTCGTCTCCATGGGCTTCGCGCCCGACGTCGGCGGGATCGAGACCCATCTCGCTCAGCTCGCGCAGGAGTTCCGCTCGCGCGGCCATCGTGTCCACGTGCTGTGCCTGGATTCGAAGTCCGAACGCGAGCCCTACACCAGTCAGGATTCGATCGAGCTGGGCGTGCGCGTGCGGCGCGTCGCCTACCGCTACCACGATCACAAGGCGCTGGCGGACTTGAGCCTGCGGGCCAAGGCGAACGACGCGGTCATGGCCTGGCTCGCCGAAGAGCCCTGCGACGTCGTGCACGTGCACCACGCGAGCGGATTCGCTTCGGGATTGCTGGCTGCGATCAGCGACATGGGCCGGCCGCTGGTCGTGACGCTGCACGACTACTGGTTCCTGTGCCCGCGCGGCCAGATGCTGCGCAACGACGGAGCGGTGTGCGAATCGCCGGAGGCGGAGGCATGCGGCGCCTGCCTGCTCGCGACCTGGCCGCACCTGATGCCTTCGGGGAGCGGGGAAGCGCGCGATGCGGAGGGGCGGACGATCGCGACCGATGCTCAAGCCGCGAGCGCGCGCACGCAGCACGCCTTGGAAATGCTCGCGCTGCCCGCGAGAGTGTTCGCGCCTTCGGTTGCTGCTCAGCGGGTCTTCGAACGCTCAGGAGTCCCCTCGGGAAGGATCCAGTTGCTCGAGAACGGCGTCGATGCCGCGGGAATCGCGGCGCGGGTCGAAGCCCTGCGCAGCGCGCAAGTCCGCCAGGACGGCGAGATCCGCATCGGCGTGCTGGGCAGCGCGCAACCCTCGAAGGGCGTGCTCGAGCTCGCCCGCGCGGTCTTGTCGCTCGATCTGCCGGGCGTGGTCGTCGAAGTCCACGGAGGCCTGTCGCAGTACCACGGCGATTCGAGCTACGCCGGCGCGCTGCGCGAGCTCGCGGCGAGCGATCCGAGGTTGCGGCTGCGCGAAGAGTATCCCCACGCCGATCTCGCGAGCGTCCTGGCCCGCCTCGATGCCGTCGCGGTACCCTCGCTGTGGAACGAGGTCTTCGGGCTTTCCGCGCGCGAAGCCCGGGCAGCGGGGCTGTTCGTCTTCGCTTCCGACCGCGGAGGCCTCGCGGGCTTGCGCGGCGACCCGGGCGTGCGGCTCCTGCCGCCGGAGGATACGGAAGCGTGGAAAGTCGCGATCGCCGAGTTCGTGCGCGCCTGGCGTCTCGCAGGCTCGCGTCGAGCGTGGCCCGCGCCTTCGAATCCGCGGACGGTGCACCAGCTCGCGCTCGAGCTGGAGCAGCACTACGTCGACCTCGTGCGCACCCAGCTCGGTCGCGAGCCGCAATTGGCTTTCGAGCCCGGGAGCGATCGGCCGCGCGTGCGCGCGAGCGATGGTTCTCGTGTCGCAGTGACGCAGCCCAAGCCGCGCGGATGGTGGCAGCGATTGTGGAGCTGAACCGAGCTCAGCCTTGGATCGCGCGCTGCCAGGCCGCGAGCAACTTCCCGGCGAGATCGCTCCAGGTGTAGCGCTCGAGCGCGAGCTGGCGGCCTCGCTGCGCCTGCAGACCAGCGGCCAGTGGATCGTCGAGGATCTCGCAGACGCGCGCGGCGAAATCCTGGGCCCTGTCGGCAAGTCCCAAGTGCTCTGGATCTCGGAAAGCCAGGCCCTCGGCGCCGATCGTCGTGCTGACGATCGGAGTCTCACAGCCCATGGCCTCGACGATCTTGACCCGCGTGCCGCCCCCGATGCGCAGCGGAACGACCAGGACGCTCGCCCGCTCGAGCTCAGGCCGCACGTCGTCGACACCTCCCACGATCGACACGCGCGGACCGGCGAGCGAGACCACCTCCGGCACCGGCGCCCGCCCGACGACCCGCAGCCGGATGCTCGCGAATCTCGCCGCGATCGCGGGCAGGACTTCGCGCACGAACCAATGCAGGCCGTCGATGTTCGGCGCGTAGTCCAGGCTGCCCAGGAACAGCAGCTCGTCGCTGGCGCGCGCCGCAACCGGCGGCTGGAAATACGTCGGATCGAATCCGCTCTCGACCACCGCCGTCACCAGACCCGGATGGCGCGACGCGAGCCTGGCCGCATCGCCGTCGCTGGTCAGCACGTGGAACTTCGTGCGCCGCGCGCTCCAGGCCTCGAGCCGGCGCAGCTTGAAGAGGTCGAAAGCGCCCGCCATGCCCGGCGCGATCGGCACGAGCTGTTGGAATTCGCAGTCGAGCTTGTGGTGGTGCACGACCAGCGGTGCCTCGATCTCGCCTGGCAGCGCGCGCGCCTGGAACATCTCGTCCACGTGCACCACGTCGTAGCGCTCGCTCGCGAGCTCCTCGCGCAGGGCCCGGGACAGCGCCGGCGAATGGCACCAGCGCTCGCGCTTCGGCCGCGTCAATCTCGTCCACGCATCCAGCGCGCCGCGCTCGAATCCGCGCACCGAGGCGCAGTGCGGTTCCAGATTCGCGAGGCCCGCGCGGGCCTGTGGCGATTCGCACACGGCGCGCAGATGCACTTCCGCCTTGTCTTGCAGCTCGCACAGCAGGCGGAAAGTCCTGATGCGACCTCCGCTGTCCGGCGGATAGGGCACCACCGGAGACACGAACAGGCACTTCAGATGCCTGGCGGCCACGGCCTGGGTCCCTTGACGTTGGCGCGCACGAGCCGCCAGCCTTCGGGACCGTCGTGCAGCAGGCAGGCGCCCGACAGGTCGATGCGCAGGCGGAACGACAGGCTGGGCTGCATGCCGAGCATGCGCGTCAGGAGCACGCGCACCACGTTGTAATGGCAGGTGAGCGCGACGAGCTTCGCGCCGCTCGCGATCCCGCGCTCGAGCTCGGGCCAGGCGCGCTCCAGGACGTCGCGGTCGGTCTCGCCTCCGTGGACGTCGTAATTCCAGGGATCCGCGTAGAAGCCCGCGAGCTGCTCGGGCCGCTCGCGCGAAAGATCCGCGATCGAAAGACCCTGCCAGGTCCCGCGCTGGATCTCGGCGAGACCGGCGCTGACCGTCAGCGGGGCTCCGGTCGCGGCCGCGATCCCTTCCCCCAGGCGCCGGGCGCGCGCGAGGTTCGAGCTGACCACGCGCTCGATCGCGATCGACGAGAAGGCCTCGATCGCCGCCTGCGTGTCGCGCTCGCCCTGCTCCGAGAGCGGAACGTCCAGGCCCCCGTAGGCTTTGCCATGCCAGTCGGCGTGGACCTCGCCATGGCGCAGGAGCCAGACCCATGCGCCGCTCTTGAATCCGGGGTGAGGCCCGGGGTGTGCATGCTTGTCCGCGGAGAGATTCATGCGCCTGGAGATAGCTTGCCAATCGGCGAACGGTCCTTACAGTCTCGCTCCTCGCCGCATCACTCCTCGACCCACCGCTATGCCGAAGATCACCCTCGCCGCCAACAACAAGACCTACGAAGTTCCCGCCGGAACGAAGTTCCTGGACTTCGCTCAGGACAACCGCGTGCCCCACGATTTCGGTTGCACCGTGGGCAGCTGCGGAACCTGCAGGCTGGTGCTCGAGGTCGGTGCCGACCAGGTCAACCCGATCAGCGACGAGGAGCGCGAGACCCTGGAAATGTGCACCGACGTTCCCGGGGCCCGGCTCGGTTGCCAGCTGATCGTCAACGGCGACATCCGCGTGCGACAGATCGACTGAGATGGTCCGCGTCGCTGTGGTTCTCTCGGGTTGCGGCTTCCAAGACGGAAGCGAGATCCACGAATCAGTCCTGGCCTTGACGGCGCTCGACC
>DATHET010000291.1:0-36062 GCA_035490315.1 Planctomycetota bacterium | reverse complement strand
CGGCAAGGTCGATCCTCAGCACCGCCGTCTGATCGGGCAGGACCGCTACGTGCAGAGGAGTTCCCTCGGCCGTGCTGGAAATCCTCAGCAGCCCGTCGCAGATCCTGACCTTGCAGGTGTAATCGTCGCTAGGCACACCTCTGATGACGAAAGGAGTCTTCGAGACGCGCGGCACTCGCAGATACAAGGATGACTGCTCGTTTGCCCGGCGCAGTTCGACGCCGACGTCGACGTCCATGTCGGCGCCGTCCCAGTCGAACTCCACCTGAATCGATCCGCGGAGAGTGAACTCCGACTCCATCTTGATCACCTTCTCTGCGATCGACCCATGCAGTCGAGGAGCCATCGCGGACCGCGTCTGATGCTTGTATCCAGGCCGATCGATCTCGACCAGGATCGGACCGATGAACAGCTTTTCGGTCTCGCTGACATAGACGAAGGTAAACGAATCCTGGCTCTCCGATTCTGCACAGTCGATGCCACCGATGCCGGCCAGCACGAGCAGGTTGAGCAACGGGCCCGCATCCGTGGCGGTCCTGTCGGTGCACACTGCGCTGAAGCTCGACATCGAATACAGATCGGCAGAATGGGGGATCGCTTGATCCTGCTCGTCCCTGATCGCCAATCGAATTCCGTACACCGGGAGTGCCTTCAGCAGGACGTCTCTCGCGCCAGGACGAACATTCTTCACCTGCACATCCGCGACGGACCGCGTGCCTGCTCCGGGGGGCAGCGGGCTCGCGTCGCAAACGAGGTAGCCCTCGCCAGCAGCGCTCAGTGCATAGGTTTGATCGGGATCGAGGCCGGTGATCGTGAAAAAACCAACGCTGTCGGTCGTGGCAGATCGAAAGGAGCTGTCGCTCGAGGGATGGGTCAACTCCGCGCAAGAAAGGTGGGCTCCTTCGCGATACGCAATGACGCACATGGTCGTCGCAGGCGGCGAGCCATCCGCCAATCGCACGGTGCCGGAAATGCTCCCCAATGCCTTCATCACGATCGTCGCGGTCTCGAGCTGTGATGGCATCCGAACCAGAGTCGAAGCGTGATCCCCGGCCCGCGCCACGCAGTCCTTGTCCTCGACGAGGGCAGCATCGAGCACGAGCACTCCATGCTCGTCCGCCTTGCCCACGACTCGCTCGACGCCATCATCGACCAACGCGAGTTGCGCGCCTCCCAAGGCGACCTGCTCTGGATTCATGAACGAGAGAGTTGCCTGGCGAGCATTCACCGACGTGCCGCTCGCTCGATCCTCCTGCTGTTGTCTCGCCGCAGGTTCGCTGACCGCGACCTCCGTGACGTTCGCGGGCGCTACTGTCGGAAGCGTCGATGCCAGCTCGGTTTCTTCCGCCTGCGAAAAGACACCCAGCTCTCGGACTCCCAGGAACAAGCCCAGGGCCAGAACGACTGCGAGCAAGACCTTCAACTTGAGATTCATGGCGAAGAGTCCGGTGACGGTGATTGCCTGGGATCGAGTCAGCGGGAGCACCGCGGCGAGCCACGTGCCCCGACCGCCGTCGCGCTCGTCCAACTTGCTCCGCAGTTTCAGGATCCCGCGGGAAAGGCGGGACTCGATCGTCTTCTCCGGCGTTGCGGTGCGCGCCGCGATTTCGCGCGGGGTGAGATCCTCCAGGTAGCGCAAGACAATTGCGCTCCTGTACGGCTCGTCGAGCTCGCGCACGGCTCGCACCAGCGAATCGAAGGCATCGAGCCCTTCGAGCGCCGCATTCGAAGCCAGCTGCACCTCCGGCCGCGCAACTTCGCGCTCTCGCAGCTCTCGCCTGCGGTCACTGCGCCAACGAGC
Source organism: Planctomycetota bacterium (assembly GCA_035490315.1). Lineage (GTDB taxonomy): Bacteria > Planctomycetota > UBA1135 > UBA1135 > JADJQU01. The sequence continues at coordinate 34,261 of DATHET010000291.1, read as the reverse complement.
GCGCGCAAGATTCCGAAGGGTTGCGGCGATCCAGGCCGGCCAGGATTCTTCCGAACGCGGCCGGTGCGTGAGCGACCGGAGCCACGCGTCCTGAGCCAGATCCTCCGCCTCGTGCGGGTCTTGGACGAGCGCCCGCGCGAGCCTTCGGATCCGATCCGCGCGCTGTTCCAGCTCGCCGAGCTCGAGTGATCGGGGCATCGTTGGAACAGGATGCCGCGAGCCCGCGAATTCCTTCAGGGATCCAGGAATTCTTGCCCGCAGAGAGCCCGCTGCCGATCAATGCGCCGGCGTGACCGCTTCGCAGAACGCGACGACGTATCGGAAGCTCAGACTCTTCCCCGCGTCCGTCGAAACCTCGACCAGGTAGCGCGATTCCAGAGCGACCTTGACGTGCTCGGGCCGGAAAATGATGCACGATCCGCTGCCGATGCCGCCGCCAGCGGAGACGCCCAGGTAATCGAGCTTGATCTCATCCATCGGGACCCAATCGGAATCCAATGGACGAACGTGCACGCGCAAGTCCTCGAGCTTGGGCTCGCCGCCTGTCAGCCGCGAAATGCTGAACGCGGCGTCGTCGGCGAGCATGTTCGTCGGGCACCAGCCAGGCGGCGGGTAGGTCACGGCATCCAAGCCGCGCACGCTCTTGCCGCTCGTGTCCATCGACCACATGGCGGAATAAGTGCCGGAGCTGCCGAAGCCCGTGCGCTTCATCGCCGGATTGAGACACCAGCGGCGGTGACCGACGCGGTCGATGTTGGTCGGATCGGAATCGTCCATGTAGCCGTCGACGGAACCAGGCATGTCGGTGCCGACGGACAGATTGCTGTGCGACGCGCCTTCATACCCCAGGCGATAGCGAGCGTCGTCCATGTCCGGGGGCTTCGGCGGTGTGTGGTTCAGCCCGCCGATCTTCGCGCAGACTTCGGCTGCGGCTTCGCAGCGCAAGTTCCACTCCGGAACAAGGCTCATCCCTTCCCAAGGCAGGCTGCACAGGGCTCGATAAGCCTGCAATCGGCGCAGCGCCGCCGAGCGCTCGGCTTCGACAGCGTCCTTCGAGTCCGCCTTCTCGCTCGGCGCAGCGAGGATCGACGACAACTTCTCGCGCAAGGCCGATTTCGCCACGGGAAACACGATCAGGTCGTCGAGCCGCTCCAGCTCGTCGTCCTTCCAGCGCTGCTTGCTGATCACCTTGTTGCCGACCTCGACGAGGACCAGGCCGTTCAGGCGACCTGCCTTGTAATCGGCGCGCTGGCGGCGCAGCTGATCGTCGCTGACGAACAACCATGTGCCGCGGCGCAGGCCGGCCTGGTACTCGCCTCCGCTCTTCACGGTCCGACCGTCGGCGAAATATTCTTCCGCGCGACCGTCGAGCACGCCGGCCTCGAACTTGTAGTGCACCTCGAGCGTGCCATCGGTTCGGTACGCGTCGTAAGCGCCGGTCTTCCGGCCCTGCGCATCGATGAAAAAACGCTCGTGCACCTGCCCGTTGGGATGCAGCGTCTCGACCGGTTTCGGTGGCTGACCGACTTGGAGGGCGGGTGCGGGCGCGCAGAAGAGCAGGATCGTGAGCAGCAGATTCATGCGGGAAGGAATCGAGAGCTTACGAAATGCGCTCGAAAAGAAGGCGATCCAAGCGCCCGGTTCGCTGGGAGGAATGAATCACGAACGCAGGGGCGGAGCCCGCGGGCATTCCGTCCTAGCTTGCGCCGTGAAGCTTGCCGTCCAGCCGCCTGTCCTGCCGATGCTCGCCAAGCGCGTCGAAGCTCTTCCGACGGGCGACGATTGGATCTTCGAGCCCAAGTGGGACGGCTTCCGCGCGCTTGTTTTCCGCGATGGCCGCGAGATCTTCATCCAGAGCCGCGACGCGAAGCCCTTGGCCCGCTACTACCCCGAGCTGCTCGAGCCACTGCGCAAGCAGCTCCCCAAGAAATGCGTCGTCGACGGCGAGATCGTCATCGCGAACGGCAAGGCGCTCGACTTCAGCGCACTCCAGATGCGCCTTCACCCGGCGACGTCGCGCGTGGAAAGGCTATCGCGTGAGATGCCCGCGTCGATGATCTTCTTCGACATGCTGTGCGTCGGAGCGCGCGATCTGCGCGCCAAGCCTTTCGAGGCTCGCCGCGCCGCGCTCGAGAAGGCGCTCGCGGAAACCGAGCCTCCGCTCCATCTCACTCCCGCGACGCGCGAGCGGAAAACCGCCGCCGATTGGTTCAAGCGCTTCGAGGGAGCCGGTCTCGACGGCGTCATCGCCAAGCTCGCGACGGGACCGTACGAGCCGAACAAACGCTCGATGCTGAAGATCAAGCACGAGCGAGACTGTGATTGCGTCGTCGCGGGTTTCCGCTGGCACAAGGGCTCGAAGGGAACCGCCGTGGGATCGCTGCTGCTCGGTCTCTACGACGCGGATGGCGACCTGCAGCACGTCGGAGTCTGCGCGAGCTTCACGATGGAGAAGCGTCGCGAGCTGGTGAAATTTCTCGCGCCGTACAAGACGAGCCTCGCGAAGCACCCGTGGAGAGATTGGGCGGAGGGCGCGCCGCAGGGTGGCGGTACGGAACAGCGACGGCCAGGAGCTCAAAGTCGCTGGAGTCAGGGCAAGGACCTGTCGTGGGAGCCGCTGCGTCCCAAGCTCGTGCTCGAGGTCGCCTACGATCACATGCAGGGCACGCGGTTCCGTCACATGGCGCAGTTTCGGCGCTGGCGCAAGGACAAGGCTCCGCGCGAGTGCACGTTCGAGCAGCTCGAAGTCGTGCCGCCGCACGAGCTGGCTCGAATCTTCCGCGAGGGACGTTGATACCCGCCGTCCGGTCACGGAAACCGTGAACCGGCCTCGTTCGCCGGCGTTGCGCGCGGGTGTTGTCAGGATTCCATCGTCGGGAGTACCGTGGAACTGTGAACGCACGCGCGAAGCTCTCCTTCTGGCCGCGGAGGATGCGCATCACGGGCAAGCGTGCTTTCGAGGCGCTAGCACTCGTAGCGCTCGCGAGTGTGTCCGCGGCGCAGCGAACGCAAGTTCCTTTGTCTCCGTCAATCGAGCTGCGCAGCGCAATGGACGGTCTGCGCGAGCACAAGCTGAGCGGCGCCGAGCTTGAATCGGCGCTGGCCCTGCTTCCCGCGATGATCGCTTCGGAGAGCGAGTTCTTCGTCGAAGGCGGAGCGTATCTGGCCGGCAAGCATCGGCGCACGGAATGCGTCCCGGCCTTGATCGCTTCCCTCGAGCGGGAGAAGCGCTCCACGAAGTATTGGAACCCGGAGCCCACTCGTTGCCTGCTCGACGCCCTGATCCGACTCGACGCGCGAGTATCGGCCGACCTGCTCCTGACCCGTCCGAAGAAGGAGTTCGCATCGCAGACGTATCTGCTGCTCGCCAAGGCTGACCCGCCCGACCTGGAAGGCCTGGTGCGTTTCTTCGATCTCGGCTGGGATTCGCTGTCGGGACATTGGGCCAGCGCGTGCACACTCGTCGCGGCGGGCGAGCCGCGAGTCGTCGAACCATTGTTGATCGCTCAGCCCTGGCCGCTCGAATTCGTCGTCCGCGACCCGGATTCGCTGCGAGGAATGACATTCTGTTGTCGCGGTGGGGCGCACCGCAGCTCCCATCCCGTATGGCCGCCGCGGGTGCTCTATAACTTGAAGTTGCCCAGGACAGGGAGCGCGGATCTGGAGGTCGGATTCTCACGCTCGGAATACGCGACCGGTTGGTGGAACGACGGTCTTAGTGAAGTGCAGGACCAGCTCGAATGGCGTCTGCGCCTGCTCGAGCGGCAATTGGGCAGTCTTGCGCCTGATTTTCGCGAGCGACTTACGGCCGATCACGCATTTGAGGACAACACAGGCTTCCTAGAAGCCCTCGATCGATCTGCCGACGCGGTGCTCGCTCCCCTGCACGATGCCATCCATCGCGCGGCGGAACTCAATATGATCAGCGATGTCGACGCTGTGACGAAACAACTTCGCGTTCGGATCACGCTCGTTGATCATCGCAGCGAGCCCGCGAGCCCGTTGCCGAGGACGAAAAAGCGCGCGAACGTGGAGTTCGTCGAGGACCGCTAGGGCTACCGCTCGCCCGGGGCGAGTGTCCGAGGGAGCCTCGCATCGCCGGGGACTGAGAGTCGAAGGCTCCGAGTCGGTCTAGGCCGACCAAAGAGATACCGAGCCCAGAGGTTTCCACTCCGCCGCAGGGGATAGGTCAAGGGCCGCGGCCGCCGCCCAAGCTGCATGTCCTCCGACCCCAGCCAGTTTCTCCGGATTGCTGAACCCTCCGACGCCTCTGCGTGGAAGAAGGGCCCCATGGAAGGTCAGGCGGCACAGGAGGCTTTCGTTCGCTACCAGCGCACCGCGGAGCCCGCGGCGCTGGCGAAAGTCTTCGACGCCGTGGCCCCCGAGCTCCTGCTCGTCGCCGCGCACCTCACTCGCGCGCCTGCCGACGCCGAGGACGTGGTCCAGCAGACTTTTCTCGCCGCGATCGCCCACGCGCAAGACTTCGATCCCAAGCGGCCCCTGATGCCGTGGTTGGTCGCAATTCTCGCGCGCTGCGCGCATCGCCAACGAGAGAAGAGCTCGCGGCGCGTCGAGCCGCGCGACCTCAATTTGCCGCAGCCGGAGGATCCGCACGACGCGGCGGCAGCTTTGGAATTCGCTGAGACGATCGCGAGCCGCGTCGCGGGACTGCCAGCTCACTATCGCATCGTCCTGAACCTGCGCCTGCTGCACGGGCTCACGCCGACCGAGATCGCGCACGCGACCGAGGTGCCGCTCGAGACCGTGCGCACGCGCTTGAAGCGCGGGCTCGAGTTGCTGCGCCAGACGCTTCCGGCCGGATTCGCTGGATTCCTCGCCACCTTCGCGCTGTCCGAGCGCGGCCTGGCCGCGGTGCGCGCGACCGTGCTGGCCCATTCGTCGACTGTCACAGCGGCCGGATCCGTGTTCGCCTTCATCGGAGGATCGATGTTCATGAAGACCGCCGTCGGATTCGTCGCAACGCTCGTCGCCGCTGCCTTGATGTGGATCGTGTGGCCGCGCGATGCCGAGCCGCTCGTGCCGGCGGTGTCCGCGCGGACTCATTCGACTGTCGAGGCGACGGATCCGATCGAAGGAAAACCAGAGACTCTTGCGCCGCCAGGACGGCGCGGAGAGGCACTCGTCGCGGGGTCAGGCACCACCGACGGCCAGGCGGAGGACGCGCCTGCGCCGAGCTGTGGATTGCGCGGCCGGCTTCTGACGGCTCAGCGCAGCCCCGCGGCGCAGTGCGCTTTGCGCGCGATCAGTTTCGATCCCGCCGAGCTCTTCTCAGGCGGGATGCACGCTAGTCAAGCGAGTGACTCGACGCCCTTCGAGCACAGCGCGATCGCCGGCGCGGACGGTCGCTTCGAAATCACGGGACTCGATGCAAGGGCGAGCTTCGTGCTGCTCGCTGCGCCGGCGAATTTGCCGGTGGTTATCTTCCGGCCGGAGTGCGAGCTGCGCTCGGGGGAAGTCGTCGACATCGGCGAGCTGGTGCTCGGCGAGGGAGCGACGATTACGGGGCGCCTTTTCGCGGAAGGGCAGCCCGTAGTGGGAGCGCAAGTGCGCGTCGCGCCCGATCTTCCCGTGTCGCAGGAGTTCGGCTATCGCTTGAGCTGTTTGCGGCCGGACCTGCTGCATCCCGACAGCGCGATCATGTGGGATGCACGTGGCTCGTCGTCAGGTGACGGCGGTCTCACCGTCATGGAGCTTCCGGCCTGGGTAACGCCGCTGTGGAAATCCATGGGTGCGCCGGAGACCGTCAGCGACGCCGAAGGGCGCTTCCGGTTGAGCGGAGTGCGCGCGGGAGCGGTCGTGGTGACCGCGAGCAAGCTCGGACGCTTTCCCAAGCTCGTCATGCCCGAGGTGAAGCCGGGCGCGACGCTCGATCTCGGCGATCTCGAGTTGTTTGCAGCGGAGACTGTTCGCGGACGCGTGGTCGGCGCCGACGGAGCGCCTCTCGCCAACGCCGAAGTGCTCGTCGGACCGCGCAGTCTGCCGGGTATCGATGTGCATCTCCTGCAACGGATCGGGCGCACCGAGGCTCAGGGCCGCTTCTCGATCGGCGGTCAGGCGCCGCGCGAAGCCTTCGTGGCCGTGCGCGCGCAAGGCGAGCGCGCGTGGTGCGCGAGTGGACCGCATGGCATCGGCTCGGAGCTCGAGATCCGCATTCCGAAGCGCTTCGACCTGACCGTGGAGCTGCGCCGCGGCGCGCTCGAGCCGGCGGATGTGCGCATCGCTGTTCGCGCTGGAAGGCCTCGCGGCGAGCTGCTCGCGCTCGGACTCGCCGAGGCCTTGCAAACGATCGACCTGCGCGCCGGCGAGAGCCGCGCGACAGTGAAGGGTCTCTTCGAGGGAATCTACGAAGTTTCTGCGAGCGGGGGGAATTCGCTCGACGAACACCTGAGTGTGGAGCTCGATTCGGATCGCACTGTCGTGCTCCAGCTCGAGTCGGCGCGCGGCGTCGTTGTCCATGTCCTCGATAGTTCCGACAAGCCGCTCGCGGGCGCGCGCGTGTTCGCTCGCGCCGCGCAGGAGCCGGCTTGGATGCGGAGCGTGTTGCCCGAGGATTCTGGCATCGAGCACTGGAGCAATCTGCCGCTCGCCAGCGCGCGCACGGATGCAAACGGAGTCGCGCGGCTATCGGGCTTGCCCGCGACGCCCTTGACGCTGGTCGCGTCCTATCCGGAATGTTCGCCTCGAGTGCTCGACGTTGGGGCCGCGGATCGAGACGTGACGTTGCGCCTCGGACCGCTCGGCGGGCTCGACTTGCGGATTATGCGCGACGGAAATCCAGTCGAAGGATCGCGCTCGCTCGAAGTGCTGGCGCTCGGAGCGGAATCACGGGCCGGCCTGCCGATCGCGCCGCGCCGCGCGGCCACCGATGCTCGCGGGATGTGCAGCTTGCGCGGCCTCGGTGCTGGCCGTTGGCGCGTCAGCGCTTACCTGCCACCCAATGCGTCCTCGAAGGAAGAGGAAATCGTCTTCTCCTCCAGCCTCGACGGCTCTCGCAGTCCAAAGCGACGCATGCGCGCGGTCGCGGACGTCGAGATCCTGCCCGGGGAGAACGTGAGCCTGGTGATGGAGGAGTCGACCGCCCGCCTCGCTCCCGGAAAACCGACGATCTCCGTCCATGGCCGCGTCAAGGTCAACGGTCTCTCGCGCGGCGATCTGGTCGTCGGCGCCTTCGACTTCACGCGGCAGGCGGCGTCGGGGCCGATCCCGATGGTCAAGGCCCGGACGGACTCGGACGGGTATTACCGCATCGATGGACTCGGGATGCCGACGGAGTCGATGCAGATCCAGATCCAGCTGCGCCGGGCGGACGACGACTCCATGCTCGCTTACGAGGAGATCGCGATTCCGCCGGGCGCGTCCGAGCTCGAGCACAACTTCAATATCGCTGCGGGCGAGGTCAATGGTCTCGTGCACGATCGCGCGGGGAGAGCCGTCGCGAAGTGCAGCGTGCATGTCAGCGGCCACGAGGGTTTCGGCGTCAGTCTTCACGCCGACACGGACGCGCAAGGCCGTTTCCATTTCGACCTGGTGCCCGTCGGCAAGATCAATCTCCAGGCCTTGACGCCTGGAGGCAACACGGTGCTTGACGGCCTCGAAGTGAAGAGCGGTCCGAATCCGATCGACGTCACGCTGCTCGAGTACTGCCGCGTCGCTGGGCGCGTCAACATGTCAGCGATCCACGCGCCCGCGCCGAACCCGATTCACGTCATGATCGAGATGGTCGACGGGCCGATCAATTATCGGCCTTCGAGCGAAGTCGATCGGGACACGGGCCGATTCGACATCCAGAAAGTGATGGCCGGCGATTACAACGTGCGCGTGTGGTGCAACGGCACGTGGTGGAAGCACGCCGAGATCGTGCACGTGATGCCGGAAGAAGCCGAAAGCCTGGCCATCGAGCCGGTTCCCGACAGTGGACCAACGGAACTCGGGCCCTCGCCGGAGTCGCTCACTCCCGGCTATCCCGGCGCGACGGTCGGCGGATTCTGAGCAGCCATGATTCGCAGTCTTTCAGCATCGGAGGCCACCGCCATGTCCTGGTCCAAAGTCTTTGCCGTCGCGCTCGTCGTCGGACTCGCGATCGTGTCGCCGACACTCGCGCAGAAAAAAGGCGGCAAGCCTTCCAAGCCGAACGCGGAGACTGTCGCGGAAGGAATCGTGCAGGGAGCGATCGGCGTGAGGCTCGAAGAATACATGAGCTCCGCGTCCAACTTCCCGAATGGGTTTTCGGGCTGCGTGCTCGTCGCCAGGAAGGGTGAGATTCTGCTCGAGCGCGGCTTCGGGATCGCGGATGCGGACAAGGACGTAAAGCTCAAGTCCGATGCCTTGTGGGACTGGTGCTCGGTCACCAAGCAATTCACGGCGGCCGCGGTGCTCAAGCTCGAGATGCAGAAGAAGCTTTCGATCGAGGATCCGCTGTCGAAGTTCTTCCCGAAGTGTCCCGACGACAAGTCGAAGGTGACGCTGCGCCAGATGCTCAACCACACTTCCGGGATCGGCACGCCGGCCCTCGACGGCGTCGATCCGCGCGATCGCGAAGCGGTGGTCAAGGCCTTCCTGGCTGCGCCGATCGTCTCCAAGCCAGGCGAGAAATGGGAGTACTCGAACATGTGCTACATCGTGCTCGCGGCGATCATCGAGAAGCTCGCGGGCAAGACGTACGAGGGTTATTGCGAGGAGCAGCTCTTCGAGCCGGCGGGGATGAAAGACGCGGGCTTCGTCGGCGACGGCAAGATCGATCTCAAGCGCGTGCCGCGCGACGCGAGGGGACGTGGGCCGCAGTTCGCGTATGGGTACGAGATGACCTGGGGCTATCGCGGCTGCGGCGGGGCGGTCGCGAGCGTCGCGGACATGCTGCTCTGGCACAAGGCGCTCGGCGGCACGAAGATCCTGAGCCAGGCGGCGAAGACCGAGTACTACGCGGTCGGGCTCAACAACTACGCGCTGGGCTGGGAGGTGTCGAAGGACTCGGGACACTTGACCTACGCGCATTCGGGCCACACGGGCAAGGTGGTCACCTACTTCATGCGCGACGTCGACGACGACATCGTCGTTGCATTGGCCTGCAACGAGGAGCCGGCAGCTCATCCAAAGATCACCGCGGACAATCTGGCGGTGATAGCGCGCAAGGCGAAGTAGCTGCGAAATCACGTCACGGCGGCGCTTTCCACCTGGCCGAGGTCGAACGCGAGCTCTGCGAGTAGGATGACTCGATCGGTGGCACGCGAGTCGCCGGTCATGAATTCGAAACTGCGCATCGTCCTGGTGCTTGTCCTCGCGACGGCGGCCGTGCTCTGGATCCTGGGACCCAGGATGGCGCGGCACCAAGAAAGCGAGAGCGCGCCGTCTCCGCCAATCATCTCTCCCGAGGAAACGGGGACGAAGGCGGACGACTTGCTCTCACTCTCGAACCAGCAAGCCAATTCGGCTCGCACGAGCGTCCCAAGTGCTGGCGCAGGCTCGTCCGCAAAGGCGCCAGGTGCTTCGAAATCGGAAGACGCGTTGACCATTCGCGGAACCGTCTTCGACGAGCGCGGTAATCCCGTGGCCAAGTTCGAGATCTCAGCTTGGAAAGGCGGTGCCTTGCAGACGACTGGCCGCGAGAGCAAGTCTCTCACGCGAGCATTCGAGGGCGAGAGTGGGGCCTTCAAGTTGAGTGTCCCGCGCGCGGGCGAGTGGATACTCGAGGCACGCTCCGAGCTGCCTCCCAGCTCTCGCGTGGTCGAACTGCTGCAAGGCAATGGATTGTTCGTCGTGCCCGAATCCGAGCGAGCGATCAAGTCGGCTCCGGTCCTTGTTCAGGTTCCACAAGGAACTTCCACTGCATCGATCCTTCTGCCGAATCCAGCCAGCGCGAACGGGATCGTGCTTGCTCCCGACGGCTCGCCAGTCTCGGAGGCGACGATCCTGTTGCGCCTGCCAGCGGAGAGCAGACCCACGTTTGGTGATCTCGATACCCGCAGCGTCGCTCGCTCCGACGAATCGGGGCGATTCACTCTGGATCCTGTGCAGCCCGGCGGATTCCAGTTGCTGGCCTCTCACCCTCCTTTCTGCGATAGCGAGTGGACGAATGTAGGAGTTTCCGGCGGTCAAACGGCCCAAGTGACGCTTCGCCTCCAGCAAGGGGGCCGCATCGTCGGCCACATCGATGCCTCGATGGGGAGCATCGCGGATAGGGGCATCGGCCTTTACAGCTTCAAAGGAGCACTCGGCTGGCGCGATGCACGCAGTGACGCCGAGGGCAGATTCGTTCTCGAAGGAGTGGTGCCTCAAAAGTACGTGATCGAGTTGAAGGCACACGAGACGACCCAAGAAAATGAGTCCGCGGATGCGGGTGCTTCGCTCAAGGTCAGCCGTTCCCCATCTGGAGTGCGCAAGCACATTTCCGTCCAGGAAGGCGCCACGACCGAAGTGAGTTTCGACCAGGAAGACGACCAGGGATCGATCCTGGTTCGCGGCCTGGTGCGATGCGCCGGCGTGCCGCTCTCGAGCTACAACATCGGAGCATCCGCGAGCGATGGTAGGGTGACTGTCGAGCGGCGGACGACGACCGACAAGGAAGGAGAATTCCAACTGTCCGTGGACGGCCCCGGGCTCTACCAGTTCTGGATTTCGCAAGGCGGGTCCTTCCTGTTCGTCGAAAAGACCGTCGAGAACGCCACGCCCTGCACTCTCGAGTTCGATCTGCCCGGCGGCTCGATCACCGGAGAAGTCAGAAACCCCGATGGCGCAACGGTGTCTCGCGCTGGCGTCACCCTGCTGCGAACGGCGGAGCCTGGAGAAGAGGAGCAGAAGACCATGCGAGACCGATTCAAGGTCATGTCCACGGACAGCCGCGGACGCTTCGAATTCACGCTGCTGTCGCCAGGTACCTATGTGATTCGCACGCCTGACACCTTGGGTTCGGGCACGCCTGACCGCCGCGTTCCATTCGGGCGAGTCGTCGTCCCGGGCATCCGGGTCGGAACCATCGCCGTCGAGCTCCCAACGATCCGACTTCTCCCTGAGGGCTTCATCCACGGCCGCGTTACCGATGCCCGAGGCAATGCCGCCGGGAATGCCCTGGTGCGCGTCTTCGATGCGACAGGCCTCAGCCTCTCCGGCTCGTGGAACGTCTCGACCGACGTCAACGGCGCTTTCGACATCGACTCGATCGCACCGGGCTCGTACTGGATCGGCGCGAGGATGGGGGAGGTCTACAGTCCTCGCGTTCCCGTCGAGGTCGAGGTCGGCAGGACTTCGCAGCTGCTGCTCCAGTTACCCTGAGTTGCCTGGGCGAATGGGCCGAGCAGCTGGATCCGTGCCATCGGGCGGTCTACGAAAGCTCGTGGCAACGACCGAGGATCGGACGGCGAGGATGGAGGCGGCGGAGACGCTCCGCGAGATCGGCGCCCTGCTCGCCATGGAGAACGGGAATCGATTCCGGACTCAGGCTTATCAGCGCGCAGCCAACGTCGTCGAAGGGGTCCCAGACTTCGAAGCCCTGGCGCTAACCGGCCGACTGACCAGCCTTCCTGGCGTGGGCCCCGGGATCGCGCGAGTCCTCGAGGAGTCCCTGCGGACCGGACGCTCGGCGCTGCTCGAGAAGCTGCGCAAGCAATACCCGAGCGGCACCCTCGAGCTTTCCTCCGTCCTCTCCCTGCCGCGCATCCGCCTCGTGCACGAAGCGCTCTGTGTCACGACGCTCGCCGGTCTGCGGAGCGCGTGCGAGGAAGGCCGCGTCCGATCCCTGCCTGGCTTCGGCGTGAAGAGCGAGCGCAAGCTCATCGAACGCATCGACGCGCTGGTCCCGCACGGCCAAGTCGTGATCCTGCCGCAGGCGGTGGCCCAGGGATTCACGCTTTGCGAGCACCTGCGCCGGCATCGCTCCGTGGTCCTGGTCGAGGTGGCTGGCACCCTGCGCCGCCGCGAGGAGACGATCGAACGCCTGGACATCGTCGTCGGATCCAAGGACGCGGACGCCGTCGTCTCCCATGCGCAACGGATTCCGGGAGTTGCGACGATCGAGCAGATAGGCGCGGATCGTTTCATCTTGCATCAGCTCGGCGGACTCGATGCCCATGTTCGAGTCGTCGAGCCCGCGGATTTCGCCGTTGCTCTGGTCGACTCGACTGGCTCGCCCGCCCACCTCGCGAAGCTTGCGCAGCGCGCGACGGACAAGGGACTGGTCCTCGACGATCTCGCGCTTCGCAAGGGCCGCCGTAAATTGTCGATCGCGAACGAGGAGGCACTGTACAGTCATCTCGACCTGGACTTCGTGCCGCCCGAGCTGCGCGAGGACACTGGCGAATTCGAGGCTGCCGCGAAGGGCCGGATTCCCACGGACCTGGTGCGTGTCGAGGACATCCAGGGAGTCGTGCATTGCCACACCGATTACTCCGACGGCAAGCACACCATCGAGCAGATGGCGCAGGCCGCCGAGGCGCTCGGGCTTCGTTACATGACCATCACCGACCATTCCCGGTCGGCGACCTATGCCAATGGCCTCGAGCTCGATCGCCTGGAAAGACAGGCCGACGAGATCGCTCGCGTGCAGGAAAAGGTCACGATCCGTCTGCTCCACGGCAGCGAATGCGACATCCTCCAGGACGGCGCGCTCGACTATCCGCAATCCGTGTTGAAAAGGCTCGACGTCATCGTTGCGAGCATCCATCGCCGCCACAAGATGAACGCGGACGAGATGACCGCCCGGCTCGTCCGCGCGATGCGCAATCCGCTGTTCAAGATCTGGGGGCACGCTCTCGGGCGCTACGTGCTCAGCCGGCCGCCCTTCGAATGCCACATGGACGAAGTGCTGGATGCGGTCGCGAAGTCGCGCGCCGCGATCGAGGTCAACGGCGATCCGAATCGACTCGACCTCGCGCCGCGCTGGATCCGCGAGGCGAGGTTGCGGCGAATCCCCTTCGTCGTATCGACGGACGCCCATTCGACGGCAGCGCTGCAGAACGTGCGCTGGGGCGTCGACATGGCGCGGCGCGGCTGGTTGCGAGCGCGCGATGTGCTGAACACCCTTGGGCCCGCCGAATTCGCGGAGGCTGTCCATCCCTGATCGAAGCTGAATGGCGTACGGGTCAGGAACGAAGAGTCGACGCGCTGAGCGTCGACTCCTCTCCCCTCGATTCGAAAACGATCTGGCTCAGAGCGAGTCGATCCGGCCGAACACGCCGTGCGCTTCGTCCGCGGGACCCGCGGTGTAATGCAGCACGTTGCTCGGGCTCGCCCCGGCTCCGTTACCGAAGCTGATTCCCCACAAGCCATCCGCGTGGATCGGCCGTCCGTTCGCGCGCAGCAGCGTGCCGCGGAAGTGACCGGTCAGAGGATCGTAGGCGTTGATGCGTCCGTCGCCGAAGTTGCCGACGAGCAGGCAATTGCTGAACTGTCCGAAATCGCCCGGCGACATCGCCATGCCCCACGGAGCATTCAATTTGCCCTTGCGGATCAGGCTCGACACCAAGGCTCCGTTGCGCGTGAAGACGCTGACGAAGCCGTTGCCCGGGCCCGGCACTTCTTCTCCCTGGGCATCCTTGAGCGCGTAGGCGACGAACAGGTGCTCGCCGAAGCTCATGATGTTGAAAGGCGCGTAGCCGGCGGGCACTGCGGGATCCGTGAAGGTTCCCGGCAACGTCAGCGGTTGGAACGTGCCGTCGAAGCCATTGATGCGTGCATTGAAGAAGTCGGCTGCATAGAGACGCGGAGGATTGAACGTGTTGATCGCCACTCCGAAGTAGCCCGCGCCCTGCCCGGAGCTATCGATCACGACATGGGCCGCCGTCGAAGGCGCGGGCGGCGGAAGAGTCGGCGCCCATCCGGAAATCACGCCGTCGATTCCGGCGAAAAGGAACAGGGCCGGGGCGCTGTTCGGGCCATCGATCATCACGAAGGATTGCGTCGAGTTGAAAGCGATGCCGGTCGGCTCGCCGCTGCCCAGGAAATTCGGCGCCGGAACGTCGACGACCAGAGGAAGCGTGTTGCCGTCGCCGTCGTACAGCGTCGATTTTCCAGTCGCCTCGTCCGAGATCCACCACACGCCATTGGGATTGGGAACCAGACCCCAGGGATTGACCAGGTTCGGATCGACGGTCGGTGCTTCATAGAAACCATCGGTCACCAGATTCTGCTGCTGATAACCCGTGCCGAGCCCGACATACATCGCACCGATCGATGAAACGGCGCAGATCGCCACCGCGCACTTCAGAGCCTGCCTCGAACGCAATTGTTGAGAGAACATGAGAGTCCTGCGGAAAGGAGTTCAGTTGACACCTCGCACTCGCGCAGAGATGGGTTGCGCGAGCTGCCGAACACCGCTCGAGCGCAGTAGGTCCGCTGCTTCGCGCGCTCAAGCTCGCGAGAATTCGTAGCGGCGAAATCTGGAACGTTTGCCCCGAATCTGGAAAGGTACGTTTCTTGCGCTCAACTCTTCTGCGTAATCGAAATCAGGTAGCGCGGATCCGTCTTTACGAATCCTTGCTCGGGCCGTCGGAGGCGCGACGGCGAAGCGTCTACTGCTTCGCGCGCCAGAAAGAATCGTCTCTCCAGATCGCGACGATGAACCAACCGATGTTGCCGGTGTCCGCGAGCACGAGCAGCAGGCTTGCGCAGCTCAGGACAAGGCTTGCAGGTGCGAGCGCGAGACCGGCCAGGACCAGCCTTCCGAGCAGTGGAATGCCGGAGACGAATCGGATCTCGTGTGGACTTCGTCCGCGAGCGATCCACAACGGGCGGCGGAGGATTGACAGATAGAAGTTGAAGATGCTGACCAGCGCTCCGAATCCGAAGAGCGCGTACGCGATGATCGCGTGATTCCCATCGGCAATTCGCCAATCGAGGAAGATGGATGCGATCGGGATCGCAAGAACCGCAGCGGGCAGCAAGGCCGAGGCCGACTTGAGAAGCAACATCTATCGGGGTCCAGCCATCGTTCCCGCACGACTGATCGTCGCCGCAGTCGCGCGCCATGAGCTTTCGACGACCGAGCGCGGATCGCGATTCCCGGGTTGGGACTGGAACCTCAAAAAGGGCTTGCTTTAGGCCGCGAAATCGAATTGCGCACCCTCGCCTTCGGGGAACACCGTCGCTCTGGCAGGATCGCGCGCCAGAAAGGAGTTCCGACGCCTCCCACACTGGCGAACGGCAAGATTTTCTACCTCGAGATCCCGTCCATCGACATCGCGCGCTCCGCGGAGTTCTACTCCAAGGTCTTCGGATGGAAGACCAGGCGCCGCGGCGATGGTTCGATCGCCTTCGACGACGGGGTCGGTCAAGTCAGCGGCACCTGGGTGCTCGGCCGACCGCCGCAGAGCGCTCCCGGACTCCTGATCTACATCATGATGGACGACGCCGCGGCGATTTCCGTGGCACTCGTCGCGAGCGGCGGCGAGATCGTCCAGCCCATGCGGAAGGACAGTCCGGAGATCATCGCGCGCTTCCGCGATCTCTCGGGAAACGTGCCCGGGATCTACCAGGAGCGCAGTCTCGCGAAGTCGGCACCCGAGTCTTCGTAGATTCCCTTTACATCCTCGGTGGGGGCAATGCGCGCATCGCTCGCAACCCGCCGGCGTCCCGCGCGATCGTGAGCGCGGACATGAAAACGTAATCTTCGCTGAACTCCTGAAGGGTCGGAGCGTTCGGTGGCCCGCGTCAGCGCAAGTCTTCGTGCGCTGCATCCCACGGCCCCCGACCACGCTCCCCCATGTCGCAGTTCTCCGCGCGCGCCGCGATCCTCATCGCGGCGCTCTGCCTGGGCATCGATTGCCCCTCCGCCTCCGCTTCACCGCAATCGCTTGCGGCAAACTCCGTCGGGGAACGATCCGGCTGGATCGAGAGCCCGCTTCCGCTTGACTTCGGCGGCCCGGGAAGCGTCAAGAGCCTCGGAACTTCCACGGTGTACCAGACGCCGAGTCAGGTCCATCTGTGGTCGGCGATCACGGCGCGTTGGACCGTCGTTCCCGTGTCTACGGCAGCGCAGGTCAGGCAGTTCAACGATTACGTGACCATCCAGGACGGCACGACGATCCACGGATACACGACGCGCAACGCGGGTGTCGAAACCCTGCAGCTCCCCGCGGCGGCGACCGTCTTCAACGGTCAGCTTTCGAGTTGCTGGCTGTCGATCGCCGTGCTCGGCACGGACGCCTGGGCATTCTCGGCCTTCGACGGAAAGTGGCATCACCAGGCGCTGATCACCACGACGCCCAACATCGTGATTTCCCAGACGACGGGCATCATCGACGATGGCGGGAACGTTTACGGGATCAGCACGTATTACGGGAATTGGGTACCGGTGCAAGCGCCTGTGGGCTCGACGATCTTCGTCGGAGGTGACCTCGCGGTCGCTTGGAGCACGACCGGTGCCGCGGGCTTCTCGGCGCACACGAACACCTGGGCGTCCCACGGTTTCGTGAACGGCGTCGCACTCGCGATCGAGCGCGGCTACGCGATGTTCCAGGACGGCGGGGACCTCATCGCGTTCAGCTCCTGCACGGGAACGTTCAATCAACACACGCCGCCCGCGGGCTTCAGCTTCATCCCGGGCCGCTACGTGGCTGCCGCGACAGCGGGCTCGGATGTCGTTGCTTATTCCAGCAGTCAGAACATCTTCCAATCTCAAACCTTCCAGTTCGGCCCAGCGGTGTCGATCGACGACGAAGTCCTAGCCGTGCAGGATTCCGCCGGAGTGACCGCCTTCTCGGTCGTGACCGGCGCCTTCTCCGCGACGATCCCCGGTGCATTCACGATCACGATGAACGACGCGATGGTCTGGATCGGCGATGGAAGCGTCGGCCATGCCTACAGCTCGGTGCTCGGCACCTGGTCCGCGCCCGTCGCGCTCGGGCCGCAAGTTCAAGTCACCGTGCTGCGCAACGCCGTGGTCCTCACGGAAGCGCAGCAATGCACCGGTTTCTCGGGCAGGACGGGCGACTGGGTCGTGCAACCGATGACGTCGCCCTACACCTTCGATGCGCCGAACACGGGCGACGTGTTCGCCGCGTTCGAGGGCTTGCAGGTGCGCGTGTTCGACCCGGTGCTCGTGCGCTGGGCCACGATCCAGACCTCGGCGCCGCTCGTGGGTCACGACATCTGGCGCCAGACCTTCGTCGGCTTCGACGGAACGATGGCCCGCGGCTTCGGCCTGATGAACAACGTCTGGAGCAGCATCCGAGTGCACGGCGCGTTCCAGCAGCTCGACGCCAACGATGCCTGCGGCTTCCTGATCACCAGCTCGCACATCTACGCGTACTCGGGCCACGGCTCGCTCTCGACCCTGTCGCGCTTTCCGGAGTTCTCGCGGTTGCAGCCGTTGAACGCGCCCCTGCGGCTCTTCCAGTCCGCGCCGGCGGGCAGCAGCGTGATCGCGATGCTCGCCCTGCAACACGCCTACATCCCCGTGCCTCTCGCAGGAACTCTGTACCTCGATCCGGCCAGCATTTTCCGGCGCATTCCGATCGGAACGGTGCCCGCGAGCGGTCTGCTCGAGTACTCCTTGGACCTCACGAGCACGCCCGCCCTGCAGGGAGCCGCGCTCCATGTCCAGAACTACGTCCTGCCGCAATCCGGCCCGCGCTGGCTCACGAATTCGATCGCTCCCATCATCCTCTGAGGTCCATGAAAGTTCCCGCCGCATTTCTTCTTGGACTCGTCGTCGCCGCTGGCGCCCTTCATTTCTGGCCTGAGGTCCAATCGGCTGCGCCCGTTGCTGCGCCCGACGCGAAACCTGAGGCCGCGCCTGTCGCACCCTCCGGAGCAACGCCCGCCGAGGCGCCCGCCGCCGCGAAAGCAGCTCAACCGCCTCGCGCTCCCGTGGTCGCCGTCGGCAGTCGCATCACCTGGAACGTGCCCTTCGTCGAGCACGCGACCGAGCAGCAGACTCTCGACATCTACACGCCGGAAAAAGCGTCCGACGCGCCTGTCGTCGTCTACGTTCACCGCGGCGAATGGGCCAAGGGCGACAAGTCCGAGGTTTCGTACAAACCCAAGCTGCTCAACGAGCGCGGAATCGTCCTGGTCAGCGTCAATTATCGTCTGAGCGACGTCGCCAAGCATCCGGCCCAGGTCAACGACGTCGCAGCGGCCCTGCGCTGGGTCCATGACCACATCGCTGACTACGGCGGCTCGCCCAATCGCATCGTGCTCATGGGGCACTCCGCGGGCTGTCACATCGTGAGCATGGTCGGACTCGACCCGAGGCCGCTGGCGGGAGTCGGGATGTCTCCTTCGGACCTGCGCGGCGTCGTGTGCTGGAGCGGCGGTGCCTATGACCTGCCGGCGAAGATTGCCGAAGCGGGGATGTACAAGCCGTACGTCGAGAAGAATTTCGGAACGGATCAGGCGGGGCTCGAGGATGCGTCGCCGATCCATCACGTGCAGGAAGCGGCCGCGGCGGTGCACTATGTCTTCGTCAGCGCGGGCGAGGGGAAGCTGCCGTCACGATTGCTCAGCGAGCGCATGGCGGACGAGATCCGCAAGGCCGGCGGGCACGCCGACGCGGTCACGCTCGAGGGCAAGACGCATTTCACCGCCGATTACGAGTGCGGGCTGCCCGGGGATCCGATCGACAGCGGTGCGATGCTGGTCAAGATCGTCGAGGACGCGACGAAGCAGACCTCGAACTGATCCGGCTGTTCCAGCGGTCTGGGGCCCTATCCGCCGAGTCCCACGCGAGGCTTTCTCGAGAGCTGCGCTGTCTCGCGCAGCTGAGCATGGGAACCGGACACGCCGACAACTTCGATCTCGATCGGCGAGGAGAACATCGGTCCCGCGAACGCGAAGCTGTGGAACTCCCCGTGCTCGCCGCAGGGATCGACGCCCGGCGGAAGATCGGCAAGAAACGACTCGTCGAACACCCGACCGAGAAAGCTGATCGGCAGCACCTTGGTATCGACGTAGGTGACCCGCGCGCGAAGTCCGCCTCGAACCATTTCGCTCGCGAGCTCGACGGTGTTTCGCATCCAGAGCGGGAAAAGCACACCCAGCCCTGTGCGTTGCATCTTCTTCTCCCGCGCCGCTCGCAGATCCGCGAGGAAGAGATCGCCGAATGCGATGTCGGTCACGCCGGAATCGCGGGCCGCCGCGAGCACGCGCCGCATCTCGTCCTCATACGACACCGTCGAGGAAGCGCAGGGGAGGTGCACCTCGTGCAACGGCAGGTTCACTCGCTCCGCCTGCGTCTTCACGAGATCGCGTGGAGTCGTGTGCATGGGAACGCAATCGGCCTCGTGGTCGATGACGGTCAGCAAGCCGACGACTTCGATCGTCGGATCCTGGCGAAGCTGATGCAGACACCAGGCGCTGTCTTTCCCGCTGCTCCAGGAAAGCAGGACGCGGCGCGAGTCACTCATGGACACTCTCCGTAGCCTCTGAGCATTGTCGGGCGCGCGGGACCTGGTACTCGAAAGAACTCGCGTCGATTGCGACATCGACCTCCGGAGTCCAGTTCGTCACGGTTTCGACGACGAAATCGGGGAGACGATGGTTCTGGCTGCGATACGGCTCGAAGATGCGGCCGAGCAAGGCGGAGAGTCCAGCGTTCGAGCTCATGGGGCGACGAGCATAGCCGCTCGAAAAAAAACGGAGGGGCGCCATCGTCCTGGCACCCCTCCGCTCCGAGCCGGAGCCCCGGCCCGACCACTACTACGGTTGGAACGTCAAAGCCAATCCATCCGACAGGTTGAAGAAGGCTCCGCCGCCTTGCGGGTCGCGGAACCAGAGCTGGAAGTTCCAGGTGCTGCCGGCCGTGATCGGGCTGGCCGCATAGTTGAAGAGCTGCGATGCGCGACCGAGCGGCGAGATCACGAGCGGCGGAGAACGCTTCAGCACTCCCCCGACGCAGCGCATTCCGTTGCCGAATGGAACCTGCGCCGTGCCGAGCGCGTACAGGAACAGCCCGGGCTTGTTCGGCGGACACCCATCCGCTCGGAGCAGCAGATTCTGCTGCGCGAGGCTCGTGCTCCCGCTCGCGCTCATCCGCGCCCCAATGCCCGCGGAATTCGGCGACACGGTGCAGTAGTTGGTGCCGATCGCGCCGGAGTCCAGTCTCACGGTCAGCGGCAGCATGTCGGGCGAGCTCCAGCGCGCGCCCGAGCCCCACAGCGAGCACGGCCCATTCGCCTCCAGGCTCCAGATCGACGGCGAAGCGACGCCGGGGAATGTAGCGACCACGCTCCAGCTCGCGCCGTCCCACAGCGCGACTCCGCCGCCGCCGACGTAGATCTGCGTCGGGCTCAGGACCTCGATGCTCGAGCCGCCAACCGGCGGATCCGGCAGGCGAGTCCAGCTCGCGCCGTCCCAGCGCATGAAGAGGCCGTGATAACCCGAGGCATCCTGATAATCGCCGATCGCGTAGACCTCGTTGGCCGAAACGGCCTGCACGTCATAAAGCCTGTGGAACGACCCAGCGGTCGGCCCCGGTTTCTGCGACCACTGCTGGCCGTCCCAATGGACGATCTGCGAGAAGTTCACGTAGTCGCCGTCGTGTCCGCCGCCGACAGCCCAGATGTCGTCGCTATCGACCGCCGAGATCGCGGTGAGCCCGTGCCCCCCGATCGGTGCGTTGTCGAAGAACGGCGTGTCGAAAATGGTGAATCCCGATCCGTCCCAGTGCATGGCGAGCGCGCGCTTCTCCGCCGAGGAGCTCGGCGGAAACTTCAGCCAGTCGCCGACGAACCAGATGTCGTCCGCGGCGACGACCTCGATGTCGTCGATGAAATTGCCGGAGCCACCGATCGTGACCGGCGCGGGCACGATGCTCCATTGCGAGCCATTCCAGTGCTGCACCATCAGGTGCGTCCCGACGAAACCATCAGGGGCGGCGATGCGCTGCCCGCCGGCTGCCCAGACGTCATTGGTGCTGACCGCGTGGACAGTCTGGAAATCCGCCCATCCGCCGCCGGGATAGGGCGTCGGGCTCGGGCTCGGCACGCTGGTCCAGGCACTGCCGTTCCAGTGCATCGCCACGGTCTGGGTCTCGTTGCTGTTGGCGACTGGGACGTACTTGCTGCCGACAACCCAGACGTCGGTGGGGGAGAGGACCGAGACCTCGGAGAGGAAAGTGTGGGTCGAGCTGGTCGGATTGGGCGTCGTGACTGCGCTCCAGGTCCCGCAGGGATCCTGAGCCAGGCCGCGCGGTGCGACGGCGAGCAGGCTGACCAGGGTGGTGATCGGAAGCAGAGGCAGGGATCGGCGAGGGGTGAACATTTTTGTCTCCGTGGTCATCTCTTGGGGAGCGACAGAGTTCGGCTCGCTCCAGATGCCATTGAAGGTCCCGGGATTTGGCGCGTCGATCAGCACAAGGCCGTAGTCAGTTCACGTCTTAGGCGTAAGGCAGTTTGCGACATCGAGCGTGCGGTGTTTATTCATGACAGCTCGTGCTCGAAGCGCGTCCGCTCTGGCCATGCGGCGGAGCATTTCATGGTTCGACGCGGACTGACTGCGTTGCTTGCTCGGGTGACTGTCGCGTGGCTTCGAGCGCATTCGCAGGTCCCGTCGAAGATGACGTTCACTGCAAGGTCGTTGACAGAGCAGCACTTCTGGTACGCCGCAAGAGCGGGGCCCGAGCAGCTGCGGGATCGCCAGGTCTCGGAGCCGGCACGAGGCGACGACATTTCCGGGCGCTCCGTAGGCGGCGACCGGCCTGGCCTGGCCTTCGCACGACCCCGAGCTCGAGCATCCCGCCAGCGTTTCGCCCCACCTTCTGACAACGAGAGTCCGTGATCCTAGGTATTGGGCTCAGGTCGCGCGCGTCACAAATTCAGTCATGGTTCGACACGACTTGCACCCGACCGCAAGCCTTAGCCCCCTGTCCCTGGAGGAGTTCCAGCGTCTCCGGAACGAGACCTGGGATTCCTTGGATCGCGTGCGCGCCGAGCTCCTGCGGCTCGAAGTGGAGATCATGGCTGCTCGCCTCAGCACCAGGGGCACTTTCACGCCTGAAAGCGGGAGCTTCGATCGCGCTGACGAGAACTGAGGAGAGCGCAGCCGCGCGAGTGCGGCTGCGAGCGCGGGTAGAGGGCGATATCAGTCCAAGAGACCCAGTCTGATTCTCGCCCGAGCACAGGGGTCCCGGCCGTCGCGACCGCATCTGGGTCGCCCCACCTCCCTCTACGCGAGGGCGCCCGTTCCGCCGCCGTTCTACTTCTTCTCCACCTTCACAAGCGCCCGCAGCGCCTTCTGGAAGTCCTTGACGCGAACCGGCGTCTGCGATGCCCACGCACTCTTCCCGGCTTCTACCGCAGCTTCCTCGTATTTCTTCTCCATGATCAGCTTCCAGGTCTTCTTGTGGATCGTGTTCCAGCTCGTCCCCAATTGGAAATTGACAGAGGCCAGGTAAACCTTGAAATCCGAATCGCTGATCCCTGCCTGCGAAGCCTGAGAATTCGCCGCGGCGACCGCGGCGGCGCTGTCCTTCTTGAAGAACGCTGAAACCTGCTGGTCCGTTATCGTGTCACCGACCTTGAGCTTGTCTGCCGTTGTGACGAGGTGTCCGATTCCTACCGTGGGTTTCCCTCGAGAGTCCAAGTAGACCTTCTTCTTGACACCTTCGCGCTCCTTCAACAGTTGCTCCAAGTTTGCCATCGGGATCCTCTTCAATGTTCCAGATCGGGACGTGTTCCAGACGTGCACGGTAGCGTACACGGGGAGCGGGATCGTCCGTCTGGGCAACAGATCTGTCAATGACTGAGCATGCGGCGCCCTGCCGGGATTGCTCGCGATGAGGTTTTCGGGACGGACAGGGGTAGTGGACCGGCCCGAATAGCGCAAATCCGACTCGCAGGAGTCCTCGACCACCACGGATTAGTCGGCTTTCTCGTCGACCTCCCCTTCAATAATCTATGGGCTCATTGAAGAGCTCCAATCTCTACGTCTACTGCATGTGAAACATCTCAATACCTCCTACTTCTAATCCTTCATATCCTAGGTGCCATTCGTGATCAAGAGTTCTAAGGATGCTCCGGACCACGTCGCCGACAAGGTCGCCAGAAGCGAGCACACCCGCCGCAAATGTGACCTCCCCGTAAGCCAATCCCCCCGAAGCTGTAAACGTGATCTTCGCATTGCAAGGCCCATTTGCGGAGACGACGTGACACCCGTGGTCGTCAAGCAATAGGAAGACCTCCGGCGATTGTATTTTCAAATGATCAATCGTAATCCAGACAGCAACCTGTGGGTCACGCTCGACGTCACGAATCACGTCCCTTTCCAGCTCTTCAGGAAGCCTCGTCGAACATCCTCTTGCGCGAATGACGACGTCAAACAAATGCAGAGGAATCTCACCGGCAGAACGTGCGATCGTCCACATCCCATCTGAATAACGCACGTTGACCTCAGTTGGCCAAAAGGAGCCTTTTGTCGCCAACCCATCAACATTAAACGTTCCGCGCACACCCCAAACATCCCGAAGCCAAGTACCAATCAACCGGCCGGCATCTCGCATCGAGGTGTACACCCTCTTAGGGGGAATCCAAAACGTGCTGGTTCCCAAGTAGTCGAATCGACCGGAAATGCTGTTCCTCGCGACTATCTGTTCCACCGGCCTGAAGACGGCAACTGCTCCTCCCGCGATGATCCCGTGGATACTCACTGAAAGGCCTTCGACAAACGGCGCGATCCGAACCCTCTTGCAATGCAGCCGGAAGAACTCCCTCGCCTCCGCACGCTGAAGCTCTGTTGACACCCACCGCACATGCGATCCACCGCCATTTAGACCTTCAGATGAGTCGCCTGACCATACAGTCCCTCTTTCGCTCCTCAACGACGCCTCGATCTCGGCGCCATCAAGGTCAGCAACATCCACTACACGAGCTAGCAGATGTGGAATCTCTAGTCCTTCGCAAACTGATTCGATAATCGTCTTGTCTTCCAGGCCCGCCCAGCTCAACTCACGTTGCCCAATACAACGCCGGCCATCAACACTGTCTAGAGTCATAGCTGAGGACACTAGAACGCGGGCTCTCCGCAGTGGATCGCATGATCGGAAAAATGCACATGCCTGAGACGACGGATCGCACAATTCCTCCTCATATTTCTTAACTACATCCACCAAGCTGCCCTGGCTCACTGGCAATACGAGTCGCGGCCAGGTCGTGCCTGAATCGCGAGAGCCGCCCTTGGTCGGTAAGATAAACTCTCCACGAATAACCGCGCCTGCGTTTTTCGTTTCCTCCCGCCAGCGATGAGGTTCGGATGCGGGACCGGGGGCAAGGAGTAGATCTCGTCCTTCCAACTCCTCACGAATCGCTGCTCTCAGGGCATCGTAGCTCATACGTCTCGACTACTGAGCTGCGGTCAGCTCGTAATACAACTTATAAATCTTCGTATTCGCCCTGTCCGCTTGAGCATCGATTAGCACCCAATAGTAGTACTGTTCCTTCGGGTCAGCGAGCTTTATTTCAGCGCAGTCACTACCACTGACTTCTGGCTGGTCGCCAATTTTCATTCGAGTACTGACACGCGTCAATTGATAATTAGGGCCGGAATACAGCATAACTCCGACTCTACGCAGTCGTTGCCCCGGTTGGAGCAGAACACCTGCCCAGTCTCTTATATCAAATCCGTTCACATAGGTTGCCTTTATACTTATTATGAACTCTTGGTTGATATCGAATGAGGCCACGTTTATCGCTATTTGGCGGATGATTACACGTTTTTTTGGACTCTGGTCGTCGGGGCGTTCTTCGCCGCGCAGCGCTGCAACATGAAGTGGGGACGCATCGCTTGGAGCGGGCCATAGGTCAATTCTAACGTCATCACCTTGATAGGTACGGTACTCGAAGACAACCTCGTCTGCGGTGTCGATCTTCTGTAGCCTAATTGTTCGCAGCATTACTACGTAGCTTGGTTCAGCGGGCTGGGCCGCATTTGTCGAAACAGGCCCCCATGAATCAAAAAAGAATTTACGATCATCCTCCAGAATATTAAATGCGCTATAGGAGATTTTCTCAGGAGGGCCGGTAAGTGCCTGCTGCTTTTTGTTTGGAGTGAGCTGTGGCCGTAACGATTTCAGGGTTCTGTCCAAGTTTTCTCGCACTTCCTGTTTTAGTGAAGCAAAGTGTTGGGCCTCGTTTCTCCAAAGCGCGGCGCTGTCAAAGTAACGATACGTGGCGTAGCTTGTGAGTAGGATTACAAATACTGTAAACACGCTGACCCAGTCCCACCACGCAAAAATTCGCATCTTTCGGAACTTTGAGTGTGAGAGCTCATCGGCGCGCTTGTGGCTCGGCCACTTATCTTCATTGAATCCGGCTATCGGCCACTGATTCCAGTCGGCTCCGCTGCGTTCGATCGAATCTGGACGAGGCAGCGAGGCTACCGCGCGTAGCGCTGATGCATATCCGTGCTGACACAGCGCCCGGATTTCTACCGGACTGAACGTATCGCAGTCTGTTCTGATGTGCTTAAGATGGCTGACCTCGACATCAGATATGTAGCCGGCGTGGTATCGAATATCATGTTTTTCTGAAAGATCAATGGTATAGAATTGCTGCTTGCCATTGACCGGGGGGACTTCGACGGTCATCTTGCGATATAATTGTCCATTCCGAAGCATTGTGATATCAACGGCGCGGAACAGATTGGTGAACAGTCTCGAGCTTCCGGGGTCGGTTTGATAATCCACATAACCAGACGCGTCGCTAACAATCACAATTCTATCCGGGACCGAGTCGTTTTCAGACTGGTGGCCATGACTGCGCCTTGACGAGACGGGTTCATCGAGTGGCTTTGCACCCATCTGAGGATGATGAGTTCTTAACGCAACTTGATTAGGCCGTGCTTTCGTTGCGTGGCTTGGGATATGCGGTGTAAGGCCGAGATTGTCGAACACTCCCGCATCCGTCACCGAATAGTGCTCTCCTGCGAAGTCCTTCTTAGCCCATCCAAGTCGCGAATGTCGTAGTACAAGGGGCACAAAGAAGGCAGGGAAGGATGATGATGCCGCGACAGCCTCTGATATTCGCACAACACGCGAGCCAATTGGCATAGGATCATCGGCCTCGATATCCGGAACAAATCCGTCTTTCGTGAAGGCACAGAGTCGAGCCGTCGTCGCGTTGGTAGCCAAGATGTGGATGAGCGGTCTGGGGGGACAGCCAATTTGGGGATCTACAGCCCGACCAAGTGCGTCGAGCAGCGCCGGCCCGAAGATTGATTCATCTCTGTACGCCCGCTCTAGACGACTGGTGGACCGACAAGCATCAATCCCTTTGTCTACGAGTATTCCAAATCGCCGATTCAACACTCGGCCGAATGGCCTGATAATCACGAGCATCACCCTTGCCGCCCAATACCATGGACGCCGCCTGAGGATTCTTCCTCTTACGTCCGATTGCATAAGTGCGATCAGTGGACGGCTTGCACTTTCAACGCCTTCCTTTGTGTAGTCTTCCCACCTTAGCGCTAGATGCGCTGCCGCCACGCTACCGCCTGAAACGGAAAGGAGTTCGCCAACGCTCTCCAAGTGCCCAGTGAATTGGAGCGCTCGCAGCACTCCGAGATGGTACGCGGTTGCTCGAAAACCCCCTCCGGATAGCGATAGACTGATCTTCACTGGTAACCTGGAAGCCTCGTTGCCGTGGTGTGTATTCCCCCGGAGGAGGGTACTGAGTAGTAAGATTTGCGCTTGTCTATGGTGTTCAAGGTACTCCTTCCAGCTTGAAGGTCCTGAGCAGTCCGCCTCGAGCCCGTTGTGGCGTGTCGAGGCACTATGTTAAGGCTTCGCTTTTCAGGTGAGATAACTTCGGAGAAGGCCGCGGGATCCCAGCACCGTGCCATCGCATGCCGCGTCGCAGACGGCGTAGCCCCAGTTGATTAGCGCCTCGCGTTGCTCGTCCGGCCAACGGCAGTCCCAATCCGTCATCGACGGCGGCCTGGGCGAAACGAACGAGCACGGTCCTCGGGCCCCTATGTGACAAGGCCCAGCGCTGCCTTACCGACCCTCAGGACCGTTCCGACCACGTTCGTGATGCTCTCGGCCTGTTTGCCACGCTGCTTTATGACCGCGGCAAGCTCCTTCATGTCCGCTTCCATCGTCTCGACGTCTAGGGGCTTCACCCCCAGGTCCTTCAACCTGCCCGATAAGGTCTCAAGCGCTCTATTTGCATCATCTGCCTCCCCCCCCGTGCCGACGGAGGCGAGGCCGGCGAGCATCGCGGTGTATTCCTTCGATTGGTTGCGAATTTCCTCCTCGACGCTATTGAACTCTATTTCCTCGAGGGCTATTTGCGCCTTATCGAGATGTTTTCTGATGGATTTCAGGGCGGCATCAGTCTTACTCTGCTGGAGCGCCTCGCCAAGGACGCTCTGTGCTGCGCTCAAGGCAGCTGTGATTTCATCAATTACGGTCACTTGGATTCCCTATCTTCCTTGGGCCACAGCCCGGTTTCAACCGCCGACTGCAGCATGGCGTCGGCATTGTCAACGACTGCATTCAGCTTGCTCAGGTCGTTCTCGCTCAAGATGTCGAGTTCCTCAAGAAAACCACCGACTCCCTTGATGCCGCCGACCAGCGTAGCTTGGAGGTTCTGGTAGATCTGCTCGGAGCGCTTCAAACTTTGCGCCAAACTCTCTTGACCTTGATGCACCGAGCGCGCGTTCTCAACCATTGTCCTCATTGCCTTGGTCTGCGTGGCGTTCACTAGGTTCACGGCATCTTGAACCTCCTTGGTCTTTTTGCGAACTGCGTCGAGAGACTTGCTCAAGACTTCACGCACGGCGTTGAGATCGCTCTCAGCCTTTCGAATGGTCTCGAGGTAGTCCGTCAGGGTCCCTTCCCGCTGGATGATCATCTTGAGGACCGAGTTCAATCGTCCTGCCACATCAGCGGATGTCCGCGTTCCCTTATTGCGCAATTCCTCGAGCCATTCCTTCAAAGTGGTGTTCGATATTCCGGGCGGAAGAGAGACATCGCCACGCATGCCCTTGATATATGGCTCGATCATCTTGCTCTGCATGGAATTCAGGTCCTTCAGAGCAGCATCATCGAGAGCTACGTGGTCTGCCTTTCCGAAAAGTTCGAGGTCGTACTTGGCCTTGCTGACCCACGGTTCTAGCCCAGTTCTGAGCTTGTCCGCCTGCTTCAGTCTCTCCTGGAAGCTCGTGACTATCGGATTGCCAGCCCACTTCCTGGCGGGTTCCTTGTTGTGGTCACGCGCTAAGGCGATCAGGGCCTCAATCAGCTCCAGGCGCTCATGGTGAGCCGTCTCCAGGCTCGTGAGGGGAGCGACGACGCGCTTCGCCTCGTCCTTGAAGAGGGCCTCGACGGCCGCGACGAGTTGCTCAAGGTCTCCAACGTTCTGCTTCTGAGCGTCGCTCAGGTTCTCAGCCAGGCGCACGGCAGATGGTGGCGTCGTGTTGCACGCCGTCAGGATGGAGACGACCACGAGGGCAATCAGAAAAGGTCTTCGCATTGTTTTGGGGCTCCTAGAAGGAAGGAGTGACGGGGAACGGAAAAGCTTTTCCTCCTGGCCGATCGTCCCTCGACGGTCGGTTCGTTCTACCGGTGGGTTCTGTCGCGATTGAAATGGCGAATTGCGGCAAAGCCTCTTGGGCGCTCATGAGCGAGCGAACATCAGGACTCGCTACCAATCGGATACGAACATGATCTGAGCTCATATGATCGAGTAGGAAGCTGCTGGGAGCTGCCCTGGTTCAGTTTTGTCGAAGCCGAGGTCCGGGATCGTGCGGACGGGGTAGTCCTCCAGGAACCCGACGACCCCGCCGCAGTGATCACTGTGCGGGTGGGAGAGGATCAGGCACTCGATATGGGTGCCAAGCGGCAGGAGCGTCGCGAGGTAGTCGCTCGCCGGCGTGTATCCATCGATACGGCCGAAGGCGCCGTTGTCCCCGCCGTCGATGATGATGTTCAGCCCGTCGAGGCGACTGTTGCCGGCGATCCCGTCATCGCCTGTGTGGATCCAGACGCAGTCACCCGTGCCGACGTCGATGAAGTGGACCTGCAGTTCGTCGGCTGCCGCAGGCTGATCGGCGGGGAGCGTCGCGGCACTGCCGGAGATGCGCAGGTCACCGTTCGCACGGGGCTGTCCAGCCGCGTCAAGTCGCGGCCCGATGCATCCGAACGACGCTAGGGAAAGCAGCCCGGATGCGAACGCACCCAGCCGCAAGCGCGGACGAGGTGCGGGCTTGTGATTCCGTTCGGGGCGGAACGGGTTCGTGTCCATGCAGGCTTCGAGGGGAACGGGCCGGCGAGGGTGTCCCACTTCGAGGCGGGGGACGAGCGAACAGACAGGGATTAGAACGAGCGGGAGGGACGGGACCGCCCACGAATCGTGCGGGATCTCGACCGAGTCCCGAAAATGCGTCACTCTCTGGAGGGTGAATCTGCCAAACCGTTTGGCGGATGCCCGCCCTCCCTCGCGCCCGAGTCAAAGCTGCACGGGCCCCGCATCCTCATCGAGAGCCGGATGCGCCTTCACGATGTCGCGCAGGGCCGACGCTGTGATCCCAAAGTGAGCAAGTGCCTCGTTGGCGATGTGCTTGTCCTCAGGCTTGAACATTCCCAGCAGCAGGTCCTCGCTCCCGATTTGGTCGTGCCCGAGCGCAGATGCCTCGTTCATGGATTGCACTAGGACACCCTTGGCGCTCTCAGCGAAAGGCATCTGGAATGTGGGGCCTGCCGGTCCCGGTCCGGCCTTTTCTTCCACGTGTGTGCGAAGCAGATCGAGATTGGCCCCAAGCGCCTGCAGCAGGCTCGCACCGTAGCTGCCAGGTTCACGCAGCAGGCCCAGCAGCATGTGCTCCGGTCCAAGGTAGTTGTGATTCAGGCGCTGCGCCTCGCGGCGGGCCTGATTCATGACGCGCTTGCTCACGTCCGTGAATCGATCGAACATCTGTGACGGCGAGGGATGGCAGGCCGGAGGTGAGTAGTGATCCGAAACCGGCAGTAGTATGCCGACGGTATGCCCGCCCGCCCCTGGCTCCCCCTCGTCCGCCACCTGCTCGGCGTCCTGACCGAGGCCAAGGTCGCGCGTCGCGTCGGCGTGAGCACGTGGATCGTTCGTGGCGAAAGCGCCCGTCTCGGCATCAAGGGCCGCACGGGCCGCGACTTCGGCGACATCGGCCCCGAGGAGACGCTTCGCCGCGTCCGTGCACGCTCCAAGAAGGGCGAGCCAAGGCGTAAGGGCCAGGTCCGCAATTCTCACCTGCTCGCGCTTCGCCGGCGTCACTTCGGCGGCTGGTATCAGGCGGTCGAGGCGGCGGGATTGAAGCCTGAAGGCAAGCCGCGAGTTGGGGAGGAGGACAGGTCGATCCCCAGGAAGCGCGCGCTGACGCCTGCGTTGCTGCGCGGTTCCCGGACTGCGGCGGAGCTCGAGCGGGTCACTGGCGTCTCGCGACCAGCGATCCTACATCGGCGCAAGGTGCTGGGGATCGCGCGCCAAGAGCGGGGCAAGGACCGTCGTGCTGCCTGCGGTGCGGGCGAAGCTGGGCGTGGTACCCGATACGGAGATTGCGCGACGAGTTGGGGTGTCGCCGCCCACCGTCGCACTTGTTCGCGCTGAGTTGGACATACCGAGGCCCGCCGCGAATTCGAGGGCGATGAACGTGGTTCGCGAAGGTTCTCGAAGCGCAACTTGGACAGGCTCGAGCCGATCGACGCCAGATCCATCGAGGCGCGGTATCTGCAGGGGCGACCGGAAAAATTCACCCAAATTGAGGTGAGCCTGGGACTGAGCCGCAGCGGGTGGCGCAGCTCAATCTAGGCGGAGTAGACGGGGTGTCCACGATTCCTGCGTCTTCACGAGCTTGCACGCAAGACTGACGACAGGCGCTAGGCAACCCTCTCTCGAAGGCTGCCTCGCGCCTGACATTCAGCTCACTGCCAGTGGATCAATCCGTGACCGTGGCCCCTGCTTCGGTTGTGTCAGGGAAGCTCCACTTCGCCCAAGCTTCGGGATCCACGATCCAGCCGGTCGAGTTGGTGTTCTGGATCTCCGTGATCAGTCGGAGCTCTCGCACACCACCTCCCAAGATAAAGACTTCCGACAGGCTGCCACCCCAGGTGTGGTGACTGCTGATCTCGACAACGGCCTCGACACTGAACACCAGGATCTCAGTCGCGGAAAGTGTGCCGTTGCCGACACCCGTCAGCTCGAAGTCCATCGTCACGCCCGGAGCGCTGAGAGTCTCACAGGCAAGGAACACTCCCCTGGGATCTGGAATCGGCAGTGGCCCGACCTGGATCTCCTGCCCGACAAGGAGTGGGCTTGTCAGCGTCGTGTTCAAGACGACCTCATCAACGAGGAACACGCTGCCTGCTAGCGTCGGCTGAATCTCACCGGCCTTGAGGGGAGTGACGGCCAATGTAACCGTGTCCTGCTTGAAGACCCGGGCGATGACCACGCGATTCAGGGCGGGAGGACGCACGAAGTTGGTCAGAACAAACTGGCCTCCCTGCTTGTAGTTGACGTCCATCGTCACTCGCCTGGCGGGTAGCGGCGGGGACGATCCTGTAATCGAGGTCATCTGGATTCCCTCGACGATGTGGTTGAGCCGCATCCGGTTCTGGCGCGGCTCGTTGTTGCCAGCAAGTACCGTCTTGTGATCGCCTGCTGTGAAGGCCAAAGGCGTGGCGAGCGTGGCAGAAGTACCAGCAAGAGGAATGGCCTCGATCTGTACCTTGTAGTTCACCGACTGGGCCGTGTACGCCGGCGGGTCGGGCGAGACGGCGGGAGCAGTAAGCGGAGTGCTCGAGTGCAGATCCGTCAGGAGGATGCTGTGGTTGCGCGAGTAAATGTCACTGGAAGATGTCGGCGTGGAGGGCTGTGAAACGGACGGATCGTCCGGCCACACCCAGACCTTGTAACGCGTCGGCACGTTGGTATCGAAGCGCAGGCGCGCCGTGCGGCTGTTCTTCCACAACACCTGGATCGGCGGCTGGCTAGGAGCGGACACGAAGGTTGCTGTCACACTCGCAGGACCCGGGACTGCCGGGTCGAGGGACACCGAGTCCACAGCGTTGAGCGTGCCGTCCAAGTCGTAGTCGACTCCGAATCGTTCTCCCATCCCCACGGGCAGTCCGAGGAAAACGTTGTTTTCCACGCTGCCGCTGGCCGCGGCCATCGCGAAGAAGTCAAGCAGGCCCCGGCGCCCGTTCACTTGTCCGGTCGTCGTGAAGTTGGGATCGTCGCAGATGAACTTCGCAAGGTAGCGATCCCAATACCAGCGGCGTTGCGAAGAGACGGCGGAGGCGTCTGTGCACTTGCCGAATACCACCACGTCGCAATTGCGTTTCTCTGGCAAGGCCGCGCCGACGAGGCCGGCCGCTTGGTTCAAGAGGAACACCCTCAGCTCGTCGTTCGGGATCGGAACACCGGTCGGTGGATTCGAAGTGGCGTAGTTCAGCAAGTACGCGTAGTGCGCAGCTTGTCCCAGGCCCTCGTCGGCTTGGTGGACAAAGGCCGTGATCGATTCGCGCGAAGAAAGAGCGATAGCATGGAACTTGAACAGATTGGAGGCCCCACCGACATGGTCGAAGCCCGCTCCCAGGAACGCGGCGTCGTGCGTGGTCGCTCCGAAGGTGAACATTCCGGTGCTCATCTCCTTGCGCCACAGCTCGTGGAACGGCGTGGGCTTCATGTGGATCCTGCGCGGCGTGGAGATCGCGTGGAACTCATCCATCATGTCCCCACCCGTGCCCAGCGGCATCGTGTGGCAATCGGCACAGCTGTGCGTCGGACCATTGAACGTCGCGACATTCAGGAACGCGTCCTGGCCCTGCTTCACGTCATGCGTGGCAGTGACCCCCGGTGTGGGGAGACTGCTATCGAGCACGCGTCTGCGATTCTGGTTGGGATTCGCCGGGTTCGTCAGCGAGAAGATGTATCGCTTCAGCGCCTGAAACTCGGTGCTGCTCGCAGCCAGATCCAACGGCAATCCGCCCGCGGTCGACTTCCCGAGCAAGCCTTTGAATGCGACGTGGAAGGCGTCGAGCGAGCGCTCGCCCCGCCAGTGGAAAGGCCCCATGCGTTCGATGCCAACGAGGGTCTGCGTGACCATCGGCCCTTTGTCATCGATCGGCTGTCCCGACAGGTTCCAGGCGATGCGATCGGATCCACCCTCGATGTGACAGGACGCGCACGACAGGTTCCCGTGCCGAGAGTGCTTGGCGCTGAAGAACTCGGTGCGTCCCGCGACGAGCTCCGCGGGAGTCGGGTCGTGCCCAAGCCGCAAACTGAGGTAGGTCGTAGGCGAAGCAAAGTTCAGGTCGTACTGGCGAACCAAGTTCGTTCCCCAGCAGTAGACCAGCAGCTTCGTCTGCGCGGGGTCGAGGAGCACCTGGCGCGGAATCGATCCAGCGGGAAGCGAGATTTCTTGGATCAGCGCGCGGTTCTTGTCGAGGACCAGCACGTTGTCGGTGAGCAGTCCGCACAGGAATGCGTCTCCATGGTTCGTCGTATTCGTGGCGTCGTCGAAGAAGGTGATTGAGAACGGCTGCCCGATCGGCGCGGTCATCCCAGAAATGGATCCGGTAGGTGCACCCGGGTCAAGACCTTCAATCGTGTCGGGAGACGTGATGCCCAAGACCGGAGTGCCGCTGGTCAGGGTGAAGACGCTGATCCGATTGCTAACGAACTGCCCGTTGGCGCTCGGTTCGTCGTTGAAGCCGGTCGCCTTCGCGTTGAAGGCCTCCGTGTTGAGCATCCACATTTCGCCCGTCGCCGGATTGATGCCGTGCGCGAACATCACTGTCCCCATTCCCACGGCGGCCTCATTCAGCGTCTTGGCCACGGGATCGATGATGAACAGATCGACGTCTGGCAGTCCATTGCCGGGAGTCTGCTGGAGTACCTCATAGGCGCCCGCATGCAGGTCGCCGACCAGGGTGTTGTTTCCCGACTGGAGCGGAGAGACATACACATTCCCTGAAGAATCCTTCGAAAGGAACAACGGCGCCTTGGCCACGAACTGCGAATACGCGGGTGTTGTATCCCTGCCGTACAGGTAGATCGCCTTCGTGGTGAGGTCCAACTGCAGGACCGTGTCGGCACTGGAGCACGACACCATCGCTTGATCACCGACGATCAGAATATCACCAGGCTCGGCCATCTTGCCCTGACGCGAGCTGTCGGCCGTGTCGGGGCGAAGTTGATGCAAGTGGAGCACGCTCCCATCAGTCACTGAAAGCTCCACGATCGCCCAGGACCCCTGACATGTGACAACCATCTCGTCGTCCAGTGGATCGGAGGGTACGCCCTCCCAGAACGCCACGCCGACCGGCCCCCACGGAAGCGGAAAC
>DATHET010000290.1:0-17497 GCA_035490315.1 Planctomycetota bacterium | reverse complement strand
CGAGTTCGTCGCGCGCGTCAATCAAGCGGGGAGCAACGAGGTTTCGCGGCTCGACGGCTTCGACGCTCCCACATCCAAGCTGTTCGAGTTCTTCGATCGCGACGAGATCGCGCGGCTTTTCGCGCTCGATCTGTGCGTGGGCGACCCCTGGCACACCAGCGGGGTGCACAATCACTTCTGGTACGAGGACAGCTCGTCGGGACTCCTGCATCCGATTCCCTGGGACTTGCGCATGCTCGATCTCGAGCGGCCGCCGCCCGGGGCGCAGTTCAACCGCTTCTGGCGCGCGGCGTTGCGCGATCCGCGCGTTTTCGCGACGGCTCTGAGGGAGATCTACGAGCGCAACAACGAAGGCGCGCTCTTGAAGCGCGTGACCGAGCGCATTGAAGCGACCTGGCAGCTCTATCGCGACGGTTTCGAATACGACCAGCTGCGCTGCGGCCCCACCGGGACCGCGGCGAATTCCGACGTCGGCTCGCCCGAGGAAGTCTTGGGGCTTCTGCGCAAGAATCTCGCGACGCTGGAGACCTGGACCACCGATGCGCGCGCTTCGTTCTCGCTCACGAGTCTGGATGAGGACACTCTTGTTCTCGACGTGCTCGTCGACGGCCGTGCGCCGGTCCTGTGCCGACTGATCGAGCACCCGACATTGAAGACTCGGCACACGATGCGGGCCGACGCGGATCTCGACGGTGTGCCGAGCAGCGGCGATCGGCCCGTCGTGCATCGCCCTGGATCCTTCAACATCGACGTGGAGGAAACCCTGGTGCCCGGAGTGCGGGCCGGCAAGCGGCTGGACAGCGAGCCCATCCTCTATCGCTACTTCCTGCAGGGCAGTGGTGTGCGGTCGAGCTCGATCGATCTGAGCTTCCAGAATGACCTGACCGGCGCGCTCGTGAAAGCGAGCAAGCTGGAGCCTGGAACCGTGGTGCCCGCGACCACCAGCGCTCATCCCTGGAGCTTCCGCGAGCCTCCGGTCGTGGCGCTGCGACTCTCCGGGAAAGTTCTGCTGTCGAAGACCCTGGAGGTTCCGCGCAACACCACCTTGACCATCGAGCCCGGCACCGCGATCACGCTGGAGCCTGACGTCTCGATCCACTGCCTGGGGCGCATCCAGGCCTTTGGCACCGAGGCTGCGCCGATCAGCTTCTCGAGCTCCGACCCGCGGCGGCCCTGGGGCAGCCTGGCCCTGCAAGGTTCTGGCGCGAGCGACAGCGCGTTCTCCCACGTCCACTTCTCCGGCGGCGGCGGCGCCTTGCTCGACGACGTCGAGTACACCGGCATGGTCTGCGTGCACTGGGCGCGCAACGTGCTCTTCCGCGACTGCGAATTCTCGGGCAATCAGCGCTGCGACGACGCGCTGCACGCGGACCTGGCCGACGTCGTCGTGTCGCATTGCTGGTTCCACGACACGAATTCCGATGCGCTGGACCTCGACATCTCGACCGCGACGGTCGAGCACTGCAAGGTCGAGCGCGCGGGCAACGATGGCTTCGACCTGATGACCTGCTCGCCGCGGATCATCGGCAACGAGATCCGCGACAACCTCGACAAGGGCATTTCCGTCGGCGAAAACTCGAGTCCCTTCGTGTTCGCCAACACGATCACCGGCTGCAAGCGCGGCATCGAGGTCAAGGATCGCTCCGCGCCCGTGATCCTGAACGACACGATCGAGAAGAACGGCGTGGGCATCCTCGCGCGGCTCAAGAACTGGCGCTACGAGCGCGGGGGCTGGCCGCGGCTGGTGCGCTCGAGCGTCGTCGGCAACAAGACCAACCTCGAGCTCGAGGCGAAGACGCGCTTGACCCCGCTCGACGTGCGCCTGGGCGATGCCGGAGAAGAATCGCGGACGTCGAGCAGCCTCGATTGGTTGTACGCGCTCAACGGTGTCGCCATCGATGCCGCGTCGATCGGCTCGGTTCCGACCTGGCGCAGCGTTCCGCATGCCGTGCTCTTCGAGGAAGAGTCCTTCCCCGACACCTGGAGCGCGCCCGAAGCGACCTGGAAGATTTCCGGCGGCGTGACCAGCCTGCGCGTCAGCGAGGAATGCCTCGTGGTGCGCATGAACGCGCGGGCCGGTGCGCTTCGGCGCAAGGTGGATTGGCATCTGATCGATCCTGCGACCACCAATTGGCTGGTGCTCGAGACTTCGAGCACCGAGCTCGAGTCCGTTCGCGTCCGCGTCGAGGGGCAGGATCTCGGCGACCAGCCTCACACTCTGGCGAATGGCATGGAGCTCGCCGACGGCACTTCCTCCTTCGCCTGGACGGTCGTTCCCCTGCCGGCGGGGATCTTCGGATCCTTGTCGTTGGAGATCACGCCGCGCTCGCGCGAGTCGATCACGGCGGAACGCCGCCTCCTGACCAACGGGCAGCTTCGGCTGCACCGCTGGTTCATCGTCCAAGCGCTGACCGCGGACCTGGGGCCTGCGAAGTGAGGATTTCGCCGCGAGTTTCGCTTTCCGTCCTGCTCGCCCTCTCGGTCCTCGGCCCGCTCGGCTCGGCTCAGACAGATCGCAAGCTGCGCTTCGTCGTGCTCGGCCACCTGCGCGGCGACAAGAACGGCGAGCTGCTCGCCAATCTTCCCGAGGTGGTCGAGTCGGTGCGCCGCGAGGATCCCGATCTCGTGTTCCTGTGCGGCGACCTGATCTGGGGCGACGTCGATCGCGAGGGTCCCGCGGATCCGGCGCTGATCCGCGCCGACTGGGAAAGGCTCGACGCGGCGCTCAGCGGCGTCGGCGCGCCGATCCATCGCGTGCCCGGCAATCACGACATCTGCGACGTGGTGACGCGCGACATCTGGCACGAGCGTTACGGCGTCCTGCCGCGCGCGCTCACGGTCGGCACGACGCGCTTCCTGCTCTTGAACAGCGCCTGGTCGCCGCCGGATGGCGACACGCGCAAGCATCCGCAGGACAAGATCGGCGGCGTGCCGCTCGACGCGGCGCAGATCGCTTTCTTGCACGCGGAGCTCGAGCACGGCGCGGGAGTCGACCACCTGTTCGTGTTCCTGCACCATGTCCTGTGGTGGGAGAATGAAGCGCCGTGGTGGAAGAAAGTCGCGCCGGAGCTCGCGGGCCATCCCGTCCGCGCGGTCTTCGCCGGCGACTACGGCCCGATGAAGTTCTCGCACCAGGAGCGCGACGGCGTGCATTATCTGCAGACGTCGATCGAGAATCGGGTCTCGCTCGAGATCCAGCGCGGCCGCGAATCCTCGCGCATGCTCTCGTCGCAGCTCGACAACTACGTGGTCGTCGACGTCGACGGAGCGGACGTGCGCTACAGCGTGCGCACGGTCGGCGCCTTGACCACGGACAAATTCTCGCCCGACCACTACCGCACGATCTTCGAGTACGACAAGGACACCTACGGCCGGAAACTGCTCAAGCGCTGGAGCACGCCGGAGCGCTTGATCCTCGGATTGGCCGAGGTTTCTGGCCTCGCCTTCGCCGTCGGCGCGCTCAGCGTGCTCGCCATCCTGCTCTTGCGCCGGCTGTTTTCGAGGAAGTCGGCGTGAGCGGTCTGGAGATCGGCGTGGACGCAACCTGCTGGGCCAACGGACGCGGATACGGTCGCTTCACGCGCGAGATCTGCACGGCGATGGTCAAGGAGGGCGCGCGGCATCGCTTCGTGTTCTTCGCCGACGAGCGCGCGGCCGATTGCTTCGAGCTGCGCGCGCCCAATGCGCGCCTGATCACGGTCGCGCAGCGCGTGTCGCCGACCCAGGCCGCGGCCGCGGACGGCAATCGCGGAGTCCTCGACATGCTGCGCCTGACGCGGGCGGTGTGGCGCGAGAAGCTCGACGTGTTCTTCTGCCCGTCGGTGTACACGTATTTTCCGCTGCCGCCGGGATTGCGCGCGGTGGTCACGATCCACGACGCGATCGCGGAGCGCTA
This sequence comes from Planctomycetota bacterium, assembly GCA_035490315.1. Lineage (GTDB taxonomy): Bacteria > Planctomycetota > UBA1135 > UBA1135 > JADJQU01. The sequence goes on along the minus strand of DATHET010000290.1, from coordinate 13,602 downwards.
TCCGCATTTGACTCTGCCCAGCCGCAAGGCGCGCTTGTTCTGGCGAGCGAAGGTCAAGCTGGCTCTCGCTCAAGCGCGGCTCGTGCTCACGGTCAGCGAATTCTCGGCGCGCGAGCTGGCGGAAGTCCTTGGTGTGTCGCCCGCACGCCTGCGTGTCTCGCTCGAGGCTCCGCCGCCGCTTTACGCGCCGAGCGACAGCGCGGATCGGACGGCGGCGGCGAAGCGTGCGAAACTCCCCGACAGCGCGCGCTGGTTCTGCTACGTCGGCGGATTCAATCCGCACAAGCACGTTGACTTGATCGTGCGCGCCCACGCGGCGCTGGCGGCGAAGCTCGAGGATCCCCCGCATCTGCTGCTCGTCGGCACGGTCGATTCCGATGTCTTCCACGGCGACCAGGCGCGCATTCGCGACGAGATCCAAGCGCACCAGAGCGAGAACCTCGTGCACTGGACCGGTTTCGTCGCGGACAGTGAGCTGCGCCACCTCCACTCCGGGGCCCTGGCCCTGCTCCTGCCCTCGGAATGCGAAGGCTTCGGCCTGCCCGCGGTCGAGGCAGCGGCCTGCGGAACTCCGGTGATCGCGACGCGCAACAGTCCCCTGCCCGAATTGCTCGAAGGCGGCGGCATTTTCGTCGCGCCGGGCGATCTGGCCGCCCTCGAGGCGGCGATGACCCAGCTCGCCAGCGACGAACCGACGCGAAAAGCCATGGGCCTTCGAGCCCTCGAGCGCGCGCGAGCCCTGACCTGGCCCGCCGGCGCGCGCGCGGCCCTCGCTGCGATCGAAGAGGCAGCCGCATGAGACCGCTGCGCTTCTGCCACGTGACGACCTTCTACCCGCCGTACAACTTCGGCGGGGACGGGATCGGGATCCAGCGCCTGGTGCGCGCGCTGCATCGCCGCGGACACCACAACACCGTCGTGCACGACGTCGACGCGTTCAACGTGCTCGCAGGCGGCCGCGTTCCACCGCCGGCTAACGAGCCCGCCGGGATCGAGGTGATCGGCTTGCGCAGCGGCATCGGCTCCCTCTCCCCGCTATTGACGCAGCAGCTCGGCACGCCGGTCGCCACGCGCAAGAAACTCGAGCGCATCTTCGCCGCCGGCAAGTTCGACGTGATCAACTACCACAACATCTCCCTGGTCGGAGGACCGGGGATCCTCGCGCTGGGCGATGCGGTCAAGCTCTACATGGCCCACGAGCACTGGCTGGTCTGCCCGAGCCACGTGCTCTGGCGCCACAACCGCGAGCTGTGCACCGGCCGCGAGTGCCTGCGCTGCGTGCTCAATTACGGGCGGCCGCCGCAGCTGTGGCGCTCGAACGGAAGTCTCGCGCGAGCCGCGCGCCACGTCGACGCCTTCATCGCCATGAGCGAGTTCTCGCGCGCCAAGCACCGCGAGTTCGGCTTCGACCGGCCGATGGAAGTGGTCAACTACTTCCTGCCCGAGCTGACGGCGGACGAGCAAGCGGCGGCGGCGGTCGACGACTCGAGCCCGCACGAGCGGCCCTATTTCCTCTTCGTGGGCAGGCTCGAGAAGATCAAAGGCCTCGAGGACGTCATCCCGCTGTTCGCGAATTTCACCGACGCCGATCTGCTCATCGCGGGCGACGGCGGGTACGCGCAAACCCTTCGCGAGCAGGCCGGCGACAATCCGCGCGTGCGCTTCCTCGGCCGGGTTCCAGTCGACGAGCTCGGCCGCTACTACCGCCACGCGACGGCCTTGATCGTGCCCTCGATCTGCTACGAGACCTTCGGCATCATTTTGATCGAGGCTTTCCGCTCGCGCACGCCCGTGATCGCGCGCCGCATCGGTCCTTTCCCCGAAATCATCGAACGGGCTGAATCCGGCGAGCTGTTCGAGACGAAAGACGAGCTTCTCGCCGCCATGCAGCGCATGCTCCAGGATCCCCAAGCACGCTTCCGTGCGGCCGAGCGCGGCTACGAGGCCTTCGTCCGCCACTGGAGCGAGAGCGCCGTCGTCCCGCGCTACCTCGAAGTGGTCGCCAAGGCCGCGCACTCGAAGGACACGCCCGTTCACCGCGCCGTCAGGGACGCACTGTCGACTCTCCCCACCCTCGCTCCATCATGAAAGTCTTCATCACCGGCGGCGCCGGATTCATCGGCTCGCACCTTGCCGAGCATCTGATCGCGCGCGGCGACCGCGTCAGCGTGCTCGACGACCTGTCGACCGGCGAGATGTCCAACCTCGACGCGCTGGTCGGCCACGAGCGCTTCGAGCACCGCATCGGCTCGGTGATCGACGCTCCGCTGGTCAGCGAGCTGGTCGATCGCGCCGACATCACCGTGCACCTCGCGGCGGCGGTCGGCGTGCGCCTGATCGTCGAGCGGCCGGTGCACACGATCGAGACCAACGTGCACGGCACGGAAGTCGTGCTCCACGCGGCGGCGAAGAAGCAGAAGCCCGTGCTGATTGCCTCGACCTCGGAGGTCTACGGCAAGAGCACGAAAATCCCCTTCCGCGAGGAGGACGACCTGGTGATGGGCGCGACGACCCATTCGCGCTGGGCCTACGCCTGCTCGAAAGCCCTCGACGAGTGGCTGGCCCTCGCGTATTTCCGCGAGAAGAAAGTGCCGGTGATCCTGTGCCGCTTCTTCAATACCGTCGGGCCGCGCCAGACCGGCCGCTACGGCATGGTGCTGCCCAATTTCACGGCCCAGGCGCTGCGCGGCGAGCCGCTGACCGTCTACGGATCGGGCGAGCAATCGCGCTGCTTCGGCCACGTGCGCGACGCCGTCGAAGCGATCGGGCGACTCTTGAGGACGCCGGCCGCCTACGGCCAGGTCTTCAACGTCGGCGCGGACCGCGAAGTGACGATCCGCGGCCTGGCCGAGATGGTCCGCGACCGCGCGAAGAGCAAGTCCGCGATCCAGTTGATCCCCTACGAGGAAGCCTACGCCGAGGGCTTCGAGGACATGAACCGCCGCGTGCCCGACTGCTCGAAGCTCGAGCGCACGATCGGCTTCCGCCCGCGCACCGGACTCGAGCAGATCGTCGACGACGTGATCGCCGACCAGCGCTCGAAGCTGTGATCCCTTGCGCGCCATCCTGACCTACCATTCGATCGACGACTCGGGCTCGCCGATCTCGATCGACGCGGCCGCGTTTCAGCGCCACGTCGATTTTCTCGCATCGGGAAAAGTCCGCGTCGTGCCTCTCGCCGAGATCCAAGGCGACGCGACGGACTCCGCGGTCGCGATCACCTTCGACGACGGCCTCGTGAATTTCGCGAGTGAAGCCTGGCCTCGCCTGCGCGATCGCGGCTTGCCGGCGACGCTCTTCGTCGTCACGGGCCAGGTCGGCAAGCACAACGACTGGCAGGGACAGCGCGACTCGCGCGTGCCGCACGTGAAGCTGCTCGCCTGGGACGAGCTTGGCGCCCTCGCCGCCGAGGGCCTGGAGCTCGGCGCTCACAGCCGCACGCACCCGCACCTCGAGCAGATTTCCGACCAGCGCCTGGTCGACGAGATCGAGGGCTCGGCCGAGGACCTCCAGCGTCGAACCGGGAAACGCCCGCACAGTTTCTGCTACCCCTACGGCACGCTCGACGAGCGCTCCGTCGCGCGCGTCGCCGCGACCTACCGCCGGGCCTGCACCACCGAGCTCGCGATCCTGGACGGCCGCGACTCCGCCCACCGCCTGCCGCGCCTAGACGCCTTCTACCTCCGGGGCGCCGGCCGCCTCGAAGCCTGGGGCGAGCTTTCGTTCCGGGTCCGGATCCAGGTGCTCCGCGCCGCGCGGAATTTGCGCGCCAGACTGCGGAAGTAGGCAACTTCTTCCCGGTCCTGGTTCAGTCCCGATTGGATTCCTAGGTGAGCTGTCGTGGAAGTCCGCCCGTCTGCCGAACTAGGATGAGCCCGCAGCACGCGGCTTCCGGCGCGGAGCCGCAACCGAGCGCATGAACGAGTCCCAAGCCCAAGCCGCCGAACGAGCGCTGGAGCGCGACATCCAGGTCGCTCTCGCGCCCTTGCACAAGCGCTGCCTCGGCCTCGCTTTCGGCGTCGTGCTCGGCCTCGGTCTGTTCCTCGCGACGCTCGTGCACATGTGGCAATCACCCAAGGACGATTTCCCCCTGTCGCTGCTCGCTCAATACTTCCGCGGCTACACCGTGAGCTTCGCGGGCGCATTCGTCGCCCTGGGCTGGGGCTTCGCGGTCGGCTTCGTCGTCGGTTGGGTCTTCGCCTTCTGCCGCAACGTCGTCACCGGCCTGACGCGCTTCATGCTGCGCACGCGCGCCGAGCTGGCGGCCAACCGCGGCTTCCTCGATCAGATCTGAGCCATGGCCGAAGCCACACCCGAATCGGACAGCGTGAAAGCCGCGAGCGTGCTCGTGCGCATCAACGCCCGCGCCTGGGGCGTCGCGACCGGCGCCATCCTCGGCCTCGGCCTGTGCTTCGCGACCCTGATCCTGGTGTGGAAGGGCGGCAGCGACATCGGCCAGCACTTGAACCGGTTGTCCAACGTCCTGCCCGGCTACAGCGTCAGCTACGGCGGTGCCGTGCTCGGCCTGGCCTACGGATTCTTCATCGGCTACGGGCTCGGCCGCCTGCTCGGCCCCAAGCGCGACCTCGCCGACACGCAGCAAGACGGCACGCTGATCCACGTCCGGCTCTCGCCGCGCTCCTGGAGCTTCACGCTGGGAGCTCTGCTCGCCCTGGGACTCTTCCTGATGACCAACGTGCTCTCGCTGCGCGGCGGCGACGACGTCGGCCCTCTGCTCGGTAAGCTGCACATCTATTTCCCCGGCTACTCCGTGGATTTCATCGGCAGCCTGATCGGCTGCGCCTACATGCTGGTGCTGGGATGGATCGTCGGCCAGGGCGTCGCGTTCGTCTACAACCGCGCCGTGGCGCGCGCTGAAGCCTGAGCCAGCCGCCCGAGCGCCCGCCGCAGACTTCGCAGGGCCTGCCCGCCGTGTCCGGCACGAGCGAGAGTCGCGTCGGGAAGAGTTTCCTTGCCCTCGCCTCGGGAGACGCGCTGGCGCGCGTGATCGCGTTCGCCGCGGGCGTCTACGTCGGCCGCCTGCTCTCGCCTTCGGCCTTCGGCGTGATCACTTTTTCGACCGGGCTGCTCCTGTACTTCTCGAACGTGGTCGAGTGCGGCATCGACCTGGTCGGAGTGCGCGAAGTGGCCCACGACCAGTCCGGAACCCGCCGCCTCGCGCCCGCCTTGATCGGCATGCGGCTCGCGCTGGCGCTGGTCCTCGCCCTCGCGATCGCGGCACTCTCGCCCCTGTGCCTGCCCGAGCCTGAGGCGAGCGTCTTCGCGGTGTACGGCATCTCGCTGCTCGTCGTCGCATTGTCGACGCGCTGGATCCACCTCGGTCTGCAGCGCTCGCGAGCGGTGGCGATCGCGCGGACGTTGGGCGAGTGCGTTTACCTCGTCTCGGTCCTGCTGATCGTTCATCGATTCCAGGACCTCGTGCTCGTGCCAGTCGCGCAGATCGCGGGCGACGTGCTCGCGGCGGTGCTCCTGTGGCTCGGCATCCGGCGCTTGGGCTGGAAGATTGCGCCGAGATTTTCGTTCCAGGAAGCGAAGCCCGTGCTCGCGCGCTCCTGGCCGCTGGTCGCGAACGTGCTGCTCGGGCTGACGATCTACAACTCCGACCTGATCTTCCTGCGCATTTTCCGCGGCAGCGAGAGTGTGGGTTTGTATTCGGCCGCGTATCAGTTGATCAGTTTTTTGATCAACATGGCGGCGGCGTATTCGCTGTCCTTGCTGCCGGCATTGACACGCGCGAGCGCCGTCCGCTTGGATCGCGACCGGCTGTACCGAAGCGCTTTCGCTCAGACGTTCGCGGTCGCGCTGCCGATCGCCGTCGGGGGAGCAATGATCGCTCCGGCAATGATCGGGACGGTGTTCGGCGATGCGTATCTGCGATCGATCCCCGCGCTCGCCGTCTTGATCTGCGCTCTGCCGTTCACAATGTCCAAGGAAGTCGATTTGATCGCGCTGGTCGTCGCCGGCCGCGAGACGACGGTGATGCGCATGACCGCGCTGGCGGTGCTGGTGAACCTGACGCTGAACCTGATCCTGATCCCCAAGTACGGGATGATGGGTGCGGCGTGGTCAACGTTGGCGACGGAGGTCGCGAGAGCTCTGTTTGCTCGCATCTGTGCGCGTCGCGTCGGATATCCGACGACTGGTTTCTCAGCGATTTCGCGCGCTCTCGCGGCGGGGTCGGCGATGGGAGCAGCCTTGTGGAGCGCGCGCATCTGGGCTCCCAATCTCGCCTTGCCGCTCGCGATCGGACTGGGAGCAGTCGTCTATGGCCTTGTGCTCACCGCGCTCGGCGGGATCACCTGGCGGCGCGGCGCGTGGCCGCTGTTGCGCGGCTAGCGGGACGTCGGTCGGTACGACACAGCGCTCACTCGCATATCGTGTACCGGAGCCGATTCGACAGGCTGCTGTTGTTGGGCGCGGGGAAGCCTGGATCGCGACCCCACCACTGCGAATCGACGACAGTTCCAGGCACGCGCAGCAGCGCGTGGGGACTGCCGCCGAGCGCTCCGACCGCGAAGGCGTTCATGTCGATTGAGAACACGCCGCTGCAATCGGACGCGGGCAAGGCAGAACCGCCGGAGTTGACCGGCGTCGAGCGCCGAACCGGTGGCGCGAGGCAGAGGATGCCTCCGGAGAAAGGTCCCGCGGCTTGACCGTTGAACGTGTAGAGCAAGAGCCCTGGCTTCTGGTTGCGCATGTTCGAGGCGCTGACGACGAAACCGCTGCCCGCGCTCGTACTGGGACTGCCGCTGGACGCGATCGCGGGCAGGCAGCCGAGCGAGTTCAGCTTCGCGGTGCAGTAGCTCGCCGGACTCGGGCATTCCGTGCGCGCGGCGCAGGCATTGCCACCTGCGGCGATCTCGGCGTAGTGAAGACCGCTCGCCAGCGCGGGAACGACGCACTGGCTCGCGCTGTTCTCGCCCCAAGCCACCGCGGTCCCGTCGCTGAGGCGCGCGAGGCTGTGCATGCGGCCCGCGGCGATCTCCACGTAGACGAGGCCCGGCGGCAAGGCAGGCACCGTGCACTGGCCGTTGAAATTGCTTCCCGCGGCGACCACGGCTCCGTCGCTCCGACGAGCCAGCGTGTGCGCGAACGTCGCGAAAGAATCGTTCATTCCTCCGCCCGCTGACACTTCAACGTACGAAACGCCGAAGGGAAGCGCCGGCAGGTTGCCTTCGCCGAATGCGTTGTCTCCCCACGCGACGACGGTTCCGTCGCTGCGGCGCGCGACCGAATGCCACAGGCCTGCCGCGATTCCCACATAGGTCAAGCCCGCGGGAAGCGTCGGCACGGTGCACTGGGCTTCGTCGTTGCGTCCCCAGGCCACGACCGTGCCGTCGCTGCGGCGCGCAAGGGAGTGGGCTGAACCCGCGGCGACTTCGACGTAGCTGAGCCCGAGCGGAAGCGCGGGAACTGTGCACTGTCCCCGGTCGTTGTTGCCCCACGCGACCACCGATCCATCGCTGCGGCGCGCGATGGAGTGCGCTCCACCCGCCGCGACCTCGACATAGCTCAGCCCGGGCGCGAGGGCGGGCACGCTGCACTGGCCGAAAGTGTCGTCGCCCATGGCCACCACCGAGCCGTCGCTGCCGCGCGCGAGCGTGTGGGCGTCGCCGAGAGCGACTTCGACGTACGAGGCGCCGGCCGCGAGAGCGGGAACATTGCACTGGTCGTCTCGATTGAGACCCCAGGCAACGATGCGACTGTCGCTGCGCCGCGCGACGCTGTGCGCGACGCCGGCGGAGATTTCGATGTACGTGAGGCCGGCGGGCAGGGTCGGGACGTTGCACTGGCCGGAGAGGTTGTCTCCAAAGGCGATGACCGTTCCGTCGCTGCGGCGGGCGAGCGTGTGGTTCATGCCCGCGGAAATTCCGACGTAGCTGAGCCCCGCAGGAAGCGCGGGGACGTTGCACTGGCCATACACGTTGTAGCCCCACGCCAGGACCGAACCGTCGCTGCGCCGCGCGACGCTGTGGCTGGTTCCCGCGGAGACTTCGACGTAGGTGAGCCCGATCGGCAAGACGGGCACATTGCATTGACCCTTGCCGTTGTCGCCCCAGGCCCGCACCGATCCGTCGCTGCAGCGGCCTAGCGCGTGGCCGACGCCGGCCTCGATCGCGACCCAGGCAAGACCGATCGGAAGGGTTGGAACGTTGCACTGGCCGTCGAGGTTGTAGCCCCAGGCCAGGAGCGTGCCGTCGCTGCGCAAGGCGAGGCTGTAGCCATAGCCCGCGGAGATCTGGACGTAGCCCTGGCCCGGAGGAAGCGCGGGCACGTTGCACTCGCCGAAGCTGTTGTCGCCCCAGGCCACGACCGAGCCGTCGCTCGCGCGCGCGAGGCTGTGCTTGTCTCCGCCGCGCACTTCGACGTAGGTGAGTCCGGGGGGAGGCGGTGGCACGCTGCACTCGCCATTCAAGCTGTCTCCCCAGGCCGCGATCGAGCCGTCGCCGCGCAGGGCGAGCGTGTGGTTCGAGCCGGCAGCGACTTGCGCGAAGGCCTCGTTGTTCCAGCGGCTGTCGAAGACGCGCTGGCCCCAACCGAAGATGCCCGATTGCGCGCGGGCTTCGCTCATCGCGCCGAAGAGTGCGGCGCACGTCGCGAAAAAACTCAGGGCATTCCGACGGATTCGAATCATGACGATGCTGCCTCCGATGATTCGATCCACCACCTGCCTGGGTGCACCGTCATCACGCTGAAGGTACACCCGTGCGTGATTTCTCGCGAGTCGAGCGGTGTGAAGACGCGCCGGGCTTCACGCTCGAATCGCGTGACGCTCACTACACGATTCGTTCATGCAGTCTGGCGTGTGCGTTGTGTCAAGGCCGCGTACGGAGTCAGGTGAATTCGTCCGGAGTCGTGCGGGCATCCGCGCGCCGCTTTCGCGGCGCGCGGATGCGCCGCACGACTCCGGACGAACTCCGGTCAGAGGGCGACGGCTCCCCACCATTGGCACGTCGAGCACGCGACGATCGACATCGACCGGGAGGAGCGCGGGGCGAGCGCGACATAGCTCAGTGAGCTCGAGGTGCACCGAGTGCATCGCCGTTCCTGCAAGCTGCCACCGTTCGTCCAGTCGTGGGGCAGACACTCCCACACATGCCCATTCCAGTTGCAGCCGCCGCTCGCGCAGGACACGGGACGCTGATCTGGCTCCATCGCTGTGGTGCCGAGGGGACGCGCAAAGGTCCCGCGACAGCGTGGGCAGGTGAGGGGTAATTGCATCCAGGAGAAGCTACCCCTGGACCGGGGTACTTACACGTTCCATCGGTGACATTCCCGCCAGTTCGTGGGCCAAGCACGGAGTCATGTGAATTCGTCCGCAGTCGTGAGGGCAACCCGCGCGCAGCGGTCGCGACGCGTGGGGTTGCCCTCACGACTTCGGACGAATTCACATGACTCCGTATCGACGACGGCTCGCGATCATGGACAGAAGTTCACGATCAGTCCGTTGCTGAGCGTCATCCCGGTGCCGTCGGGATGGTGCGCGTCGCGCTGCCAGAGCTGATACCAGCGCGAGGTTGCGCTCATCGCCGGCGACACGCCGACGACGAAAGAGGCAGATCCCGTCGGACCAAAGATCTGCGCGGGCAAGCGCGCGACCGGGGGCGCGACGCAGAGGATCGCGCCGCCGAAGGGCAGGCTCGCGATTCCTGTCTTGCTGTAGATCACCAGGCCGACTGCATTGGGCACGGCCTGCGTTGCGCGCACGCTGAACGCGCCTTGGGAGACGCTGGGGATCCCGGTCGCGTCGAGCTGCGGCACGAGGCCGTTGGAGCTCAGTTTTCCCTGGCAATAATTCGACCAGCCGCAGGTCGGAGGCTTGCGGCGCCAGATGCCGGAGGTCGGGTAGTAGCCCGTGACGAAGCCGTCGTCGCTGCCCTGGAAGCTGCTTCCGTAGCAATCGGTGCCGGCGAATCCGACGGGAGCGAGCGGGGTCCAGCTCGCGCCGCCGTCGAGGGTGCGCGCGCAGAATCCGCCGCTGCCGCCGATCCAGGCGACACTCGGGCTGAGAGACTCGACGGTCCACAGATCCGCGGCCGTGCCCGAAGTCTGCGGCGTCCAGCTCGCGCCGCCGTCGACGGTCGCGAGGACTTTTCCGCCGTCGCCCACGGCCCAGCCGTGCAATGAATCGGCGAAGGCGACGTCGCGGTACACCGTGGAGGGCGCGAGCACGTGAGTCCAGCTCTGGCCGCCGTCGATCGTCTTCATGAAGTCGTAGCCGACCGCCCAGCCCTGGTTGGCATCGACGAAATCCGCGCCGAAGAATCCGGAGAGCGGCGTGGTGTTGACGAAACTCCAACCGTGGCCGCCGTTGCTCGAGCGCCAAAGTCCGTTGTCCGCGCAGGCGACGGCGTCGCTCGCGCTGAGCGCGTCGACGTCCCAGAAGTCGTACATGCCGTTCCAGTACGTCGGCTGCCAGGTCAGGCCGCCGTCGACCGTCCACGCAGTCGTCGGGTAGAAGCCTTGGCGTTCGCCCACGGCGTAGCCGATCTGGTCGTCGAAGAAATCGATCGCGCGCCAGCTGGTCTGGGGAAGACCGGCCGCGATCTCCGTCCAGCTCTCGCCGTCGTCGGTCGAGCGCAGGATCACGCTGTTCGTCAGCGCGGCCCAGACCTTGACGCCGCGGCGCACGACGTCGAAGACGAGCTTCGTCGCTCCAGGCGAGCCGCCGGCGACTTGGGTCCATGCGGATCCGCCGTTGGTGGTGCGGAAGATGCAACCGTCGACGCCGACGGCGATGCCGGAGGACAAGTCCCCCATAGACACGTCGAAGAGCGGGACGCCCGCCGTGGTGAATTGCGCGGTCCACGAGGCACCGCCGTCGCTCGAGCTCGCGACCACGCCAGGAGTTCCGGTCGCCCACAGCCAGTTGCCGCCGAGCACCGAAAGTTTGTCGGCTCGCGCTCCGACGGGCAGGACCGATCCTTGCCAGCTCGCTCCACCATCCGTCGTGCGCAGCACCGAGTCGCCGGCCGCGATCCATCCGCGCAGCCCATCGGCGAAGAAGACGTCGCTGAAATGCGCGGTGCTCGGCACGCTCACCGGGTTCCAGGACGCGCCGCCGTCGAGGCTCTTGAAGCTTCGAGCACCGTCGCCGACCAGCCAGCCGTTGCTCGCGTCGATGAAATGAACGGCGCGCAATGTCGAGCCTACGCTCGGAAGGCTGCTCGGGATCCAGCTCGCGCCGCCGTTCGTCGTGCGCAGCACGCGGCCCACGCTCCCCACGGCCCAGCCCGCGCTGGGCGTCGCGAAGAAAATGTCCTCGAGTCCCAGCGCGAGGTCGACCTTCGACCAGGTCTGTCCCGCGTCCGTGCTGCGCAGGATTCCATTGCCGGCGGCGCAGACCAGCGAGCCTTTTGCGACGATCGCGGAAAGCGCATCTGTCGTGAGCTGCTGGTTGGTCCAGAAGATCCCGCCGCTGGTCGTGTGCATCACGGCACCGTCCGATCCCGCGATCCAGCCGTCGACCGCCGATCCCATGGCTACGTCGACCAAAGAAGGCGCGGCGGGCGGCCAGCTGCGCTTCCATTGCCCGCTTTGTGCGTAGCTCGAGGCCGAAGCGAAGCAGATGGCGAGGAAGATCGGGAGTGCGTGACGCATGGGAATCTAAGTGTTGGAGATGAAGCAGCGAACGTCGCGCCTTATGGCAAGCGACGTGCCCTAGCTCGCCGGGCCGCGCAACGCATCCCCCGAAGTTCGCACGAGCGCGATCGTCCAGACATTGGACGCGAAGACCTGTCGGAGGCTTCCTGCCTCGCTCCCAACCAACGGCATGTGCTTTGCCCAGCGCAGCTCATCGACCGGATCGATCCACCATGAAACACACACTGCTCGCCACTCTGATCCTCACTTCGCTCTGCAGCCTCGCTCGCGGGCAATTCCCCGTATCCGTCGCCATCCCCGGCGACCTCACGACCATGCCTTCGGCGGGCGCGCAGGAGAAACCGTCGATCGCGTTCGGCGGGAATCACTACCTCGCGGTCTGGGAAGATGGCCGCAGCGGGATCGCGGGAGTCGTCGGCGCGCCGGATGGGTTCCATCCCAACCGCGACGTCTACGCGACCCTGCTCGACGCGGCCGGAGCGATGACGCAAACGTCACCGATCGTCGTCGATCAATCGCCCTGGGACCAGCTCAACACGCGCGTGGCCTGGAACGGGACCAATTACCTCGTGGTGTGGGAGACGACCCGGCTGACGCAGTTCTTCCATACGCAAGGTGTCTACGCGGCGCGGGTGGACGCCTCCGGTCAGGTCCTCGATCAACCGCCGATCGTGATCGACGACGAGGACGGAGCCGATGAGCGCTTTCCCGAGGTGACCAGCGACGGCAATGGATGGCTCGTCGCCTGGACCGACAATGTGACGGGCGTCGGCTCGAGCCTCGACGGGGCGTACGTGGACAACAGCGGCCTGGTGCTGCTCAAGAAGAACCTGGTCGCTCCGGCGAGCCCGCTGCCGACGAATTACAAGCTCGCTCACTCCGCGGGTCGCTTCGCCGCGATCTTCGAGCGCAACTACAGCTCTGGGATAGGCGCGCGGCTCTACGACAGCACGCTGACGCAGCAAGGCGGCGAGATCCAAGTCGCGAGCTCGAATGCGACGCGGCCGGCGATCGGTGCCAACGGGACCGATTTCTACTTGTCCTGGCTCAGCGCCGGCGGCGTGCGTGGAACTCCGATGTCGGCAGCCGGCACCGTCGCGATCCCTGGCGGAATCTCGCTGAATGGATCGATCGGTCTCGGCGATCCGCGCACGGCCATCGCCTGGGATGGAAGCGCCTGGGTCGCGGGGATCACGAACTACAGCGATCTCCACGCGGCGCAGATCAGTGCGGCGGGCGCGCTCCTGCCGGGCAGTCCCTTCACGATCACCTCGGGCAACTTCTACGTGAACGATCCGTCGCTGGCCAATGGCAACGGGCGCGCCGTGATCGTCTGGACGAACGGAGTGAACATGCCCACGGCCGTGATCGATCCCTTCGACATCCACGCCGCCGTGATCACGCAAGCGGGCACCTCGACTCCTTATCCGATCACGGTCTCCCCGCCCGCGCAGGTCTACCCCGCGATTGCAGGAGACCCCAGCGCGGGATACCTCCTCGCTTTCCAGAGTCGCTCGACTTCGCAGGTGCAAGTCCTGGCGCAGAGATTCCGCGTGGACGGAACCGCGATCGACGCCCAGCCGATCGTCCTCACGACCGGCGGATCGACGATCGGCGGTCTCATGGACGTGGCTTTCGACGGCACGGAGTGGCTCGTGGTCTGGAGCGAGCTGATGCCCGGCGGGCCGCCCTACCTCATGCGGACCTTCGCGCGGCGCGTGCGCGTGGATGGAACCCTTCCCGACGCGGCTCCGATCGATCTCATGCGCGGCGACAGGGTCGTCGTGGCAGCGCTCGCCGGCGAATTCCTGGTCGCCACGCACTTTCACCTGCCTCCGATCCAGTCCAACGAGATCTTCCACTACAAGCGCGTGCGCGGCCTCGACGGCAGCGTGGTCGATCCCACGGAGGTCCTGATCTCCGGCGGCAGCGGCTTCAGCGATCTGATCGCCTTCGACGACCGCTGGCTCTTCGCCT
>DATHET010000289.1:0-12964 GCA_035490315.1 Planctomycetota bacterium | reverse complement strand
TTGGAATCCCGCTGGTGATCTTCATGCTCTCGCCGAGTGGAAACCGGCGGGAATCGGCGAAGATCTTCGCCGGTGCGCTGGCGCTGGTCGCGATCACGGTCGCCTGGGCCTGGTGGTACTTCGGCGTGCCGGTGCCGCTTTCGTTCTACATCAAGTCGCTCGCGACCTCGTTCGGCGAGCCCTTCCTCGCGCGGCACACGCCCGAGGCGCGCGAGCAGTTCATCCGCTTCCTGATCGACTACTCGCCGCTGTGGGCCTTCGCGGTGCTCGACTTGCCCTCGCGCTGGAAAGCTCGCCAGGACGGCGTGAATGCCCTGTGGCTCGCCGTGTTCGCGGCGACGCTCCTGCATTGGATGTACTACCGCTTCGCCGTGCTGCAGGTGGTCTCCTCCTACCAGCGCTTCTACTACCCGACCCTCCCCGCGCTGTTCTTCCTCGGTGCCACGAGCCTCGCGCGCGTGCTCGCGATCGGCCTGGCATGGGCCGGAAAATCGAAGGCATCGAGGGCGGTCACCGGCGGAGACCATCAGATCAAGCAGGTCCTGGTCGATCTCGTTCTGATCCTGGCCTGTGCCGCGGTCAGCGCCCGCGCGATCCGCTCTTCCACCTTCATGTGGAGGTCGGCATCGGCGAATCATCAGATCGCGCGCTTCGATCTCGACGGCCGATACAGCACACCGCGGGCGCGCGAAATGTGGCGCGCCCTCGATGGATTCACGGGACTGGGCGACGAGCTGGTGCTCGCGACGACCGAGGTCGGCCTGCTCGCCGCGCTGAATCCGCGCAAGCAGGTGATCGATCTCGTCGGTTTGAACGAGAATCGATTCGCGCGCTATGGATTCGACGCGCACCGCCTGTGCGCCGAGCTGAAGCCCGACGTGCTCTACCTGCCGCACCCGGACTACACCGCGATGATCGCGCAGATCGCCGCGGATCCGACCTTCCAATCGGATTACGACTATTGTTTCCCTTCGCTCGAGAGCGACGAGGGCAGCGTCCGACTCGGAATCGCCCTGCGGCGTGCTTCGCCGAACTTCACGCGCTTGAAGGAGCTCGTCGCGCAGCGCAACGCGCAGGACGGGGATCCCGCGGGAGCTCCGCCCGAGGTCAGGAAGAAGCAGTGAGCCCGCCGGGCTCGCAAGGCGAGCGGGGAAGCGTCCCCGGATCGCTCAACCGCACCCCCTCGGAGTAGGCTAGCAGTCCGCGCCCGCGCGGCCTTCCAGCTTGAACGCCTCCCGATACCTGGCCTTCGCCGCCCGCGGCATCGCGCGCCGCGGCCCGCCCCTGCACCTGACGATTTTCGTCACGGGCCGCTGCAACGCGCGCTGTCGCCATTGCTTCCATTGGCGCGAGGTCGAAGCGGGCGTGCCAGGCCCGCGCCTCGAGGACTTCGAGAAACTCGCCGCGTCGGCCGAGCGCATGGGGCCGCTCTTGTGGGTCAGCTTCGGAGGCGGCGAGCCCTTCTTGCGCAGCGACCTCGCTGACATCGCCGCATGCTTCGCGCGCCGCGGCCTGCGCCACCTCGCGATTCCGACCAACGGTCTGGTCGAGGATCGGCTCGCGCCGACGGTCGAGCGCGTCCTCGCGGCTCACCCCGACCTGTTCCTCTCGGTCGGAGTGTCCTTCGACGGGCCGCAAGCGATCCACGATTCGATCCGCCAGGTTCCCGGCGGCCACGCCCGGGCGAAAGACGCCGTGCGCACCCTGCGCGCGATCGAGCGGCGTCTGCCGCGCGGTCGCGACGGTCGCTCGCGCCTGGGCGTTGGCATCCTGGTCACGCTGACTTCCGAGAACCAGGACGTGCTCGCGAGCCACATGATGGAGCTGGTCTACGAATTGAGACCCGACAACGTGACGCTCAACCTCGCGCGCGGCACGGCCAAGGAAGCTCACATGCTCGAGGTCGACCTCGCGCGCTACCGCGAGTTGGTGGAGACGAAGCGCAGGCTCGTCGAGAGTGGTCAGCTCCCGTATTTCGATTTCCCCCTCGCGGGTCTCGCCGTGGCGCGCGACGAATTGATGTACGAGCACGTCGAGCGCGTCGCGTCGGGCGATCGATCGAAGCATCTGCCCTGCACGGCTGGATTGTTGTCCGCGGTCGTCTTCGAGAACGGCGAAGTGCACCCCTGCGAGATCCTGGGCAAGTCCATGGGCAACCTGAACGCGGTCGATTGGGACCTCGAGCGCCTGTGGCAGGACCACGCGGCCGAATCGCTGCGCAACGAAATCAAGAAAGATCGCTGCGTGTGCACCTGGGAATGCGCGCAAGCGGACAACGTCCTCTTCCAACCGGCGATGTGGCCGAAACTCGCGGCGCGCACGCTGCGGAACGCCTCGGCGCGCAACGGATCGAGCGCATGAGCGACGAGGGTCGACCGCTGACGCTCGGCGTGATCGTCTGCTGCCGCGACGAGGAGCGCGTGATCGAGCGGCGTCTGCGCAATCTCGCGCTCTCGCGCTGGCCACAGAGCGAGCGCCCGCATGTTGTCGCGGTCGTCGACGACGGCTCCAGGGATCGGACGGCCAAGATCGCGCTGGAGATCGGCAAGAGCGTCTTTCCCGCGAACGTGCGGTTCGAGGTCGTCGCGAATGGCATCCGCCCGGGCAAGAGCGGCGCGATCGCCAGCGGTCTCGCGCAGCTCGATTCGCGCGTCGATCTGATCGTGCTCACCGACGCCGACGTGATCCACGATCCCAGCGCCTTGGTCGAGCTCACCCAGGCCTTCCGCGCCGACTCGCGGATCGGCATGGCCTGCGGCTCGCAGACTTTCGTGAAGGCCTTGCCCTGGGACGGAACGCTCGACGAGAGCCTCACGCGCAATTGCGGCAGCCTGTACGACCGCTGGACGGCCTGGGTGCGCAGGCTCGAGTCCAGGTCGGGCCGAGTGTTCAGTGTCCACGGGCAATTGCTCGCCTGGCGCGCCGAGCTGAATCTCTCGCCGAAGAGCAGGCTCGCCGCCGACGATCTCGATCTGATGCGCCAGGTGCGTTCGAAGGGAATGCGCGTCGAGCACGAGGCGCGCGCGCGGTTCTTCGAGCTGCGGCCGTGGACCAGCGAGCTGCGCCGAGCTCAAGCCGTGCGCCGCGCCCGCGCTTACCTTCAATTCGCGAGAACCCTGGAGCTCGCGGAGGCCGGCGATCGCTCCACGCGTCTGCAGTGGTGGGCCTACAAGCACCTACCTCCGGCTTTTCCCTGGATCGCCGCGCTTGGCTTCCTCGCCGTGGTCGTCGCCGGCGCGGTCCTGCTGTGGCAACTTCAGGCCGAGTTCATCCCGTACAAGCGACCGCCCTTGGCGGCCCCCCTGGTGTGGCTGCTGCTGGCCAGGTGGCTCGGCCGCGGGTTGTGGAACTGGCTCAGCGTGATCGAGGAGGCCAGGCAGCAGGAGCGGACGGCGCGCATGGACGATCGATGGTCGACGGCGCGCTGAGCGGGACCGTGAACGAGAGGCTTTCGAAGCGCGAGCGCTGGCTCGCCCTGGCCCTCTTCGCGATCGCGCTGCTCCTGCGCCTGTGGATCGTCGCCGTCTACGAGGCGCACCATCCGCAAGCTTCGACACCGGTGATCGACGAAGCCGCCTACGACTCGTGGGCGCGGCGCATCGCGGCGGGGGACTGGGTCGGCGAGGGCGTGTTCTTCCAGGAGCCCTTGTACTCGTACCTGCTCGGCGTCCTGTATTGGATCACCGGCCCGTCGCTGCATGCGGCGCGCCTGGTGCAAGCTGCGATCGGCGCGACCACGGCGATCGCTGTGCTTTTCCTCGCGCGTCGTTTGTTCGGACGGGCAGCGGGCTGGATCGCGGGGCTCGGTTGGGCTGTGTACCGGCCCGCGCTGTGGTTCCCGACGCTGTTGCTCAAGGAGAACGTTTTCACGCTGGTGCTCGTGCTGCTAGCGATCGCGATCCTGCGCACGCGCGACTCGCGGCGGCCGTGGCTCGAATGGAGCCTGGTCGGAATCCTAGCGGGCATCGGCGCGTTGCTGCGCGGCAACTTGCTGGTGATGATTCCGATTCTCGCGCTCTGGCCGCTCGCGCGCGCGGCCTTGCAGAAACAACGCATGACCAGCGCGATTTCCGGTGCGCTCAGCGTGGCGGTCTGCGCCGCGCTCGTGCTCCTACCTGTCGCGCTGCGCAACCAGTCCGTCGGCCGAGCCTTCGTGCTGACCACCAGCGGAGCGGGGACCAACATCTACGGCGGCAACAACCTCGACAACCCGCACGGAGTCGCGACCGAGTTCGCCTGGGTGCGCGGCGTGCCCGAGCACGAGGCCGATGACTGGCGCCACGAAGCCGAGCGGCGCAGCGGACGAACGCTCACGCCGGTCGAAGTCAGCTCGTTCTGGATGCACGCGAGCTTGGACTCGATGCGCGAGCATCCCTTGGAGCACGCGAAAATCCTCGGGAGCAAGCTGATCCTGACCTTGGGCGCTTACGAGGTCCCCGACAACCACTTCCTGGAGTGGGATGCGCGCTACGTGGCGCCGTTGCGCTGGCCCTGGCCCGGCTTCGGTGTGATCGGGCCGCTCGCGCTGCTCGGCGCCCTGCTGTTCCTGATTGCCCGAAGCAAGGCTGCTGCTTTGGGAGCGGACATCGGCGCCGCGCGTGAAGTTCTGCTGCTCGCGGCGCTGTACCTCGGGACCGTCGTGCTCACCGTGACCAGCGATCGGATTCGTCTCCCGCTCGTGCCGCTGCTCCTGCCTTTCGCGGCCTTCACGGTGCATGGCGTCTGGCTGTGGATGCGCGACCGGCTGCGCGTCAGGCCCTGGCAGCACGCTGGGATCGTCGCGCTCGCCGCGATCCTGACCTGCATCGTGCAGCTACCCCTGATCGACGCCGCCGAGCGCGCGAACGATCTCGACGAGCGCGACTTCAATCTGGCCGCGGCGCTGCTCCGCAACTCCGGGTCCAAGTTCGAAGCGGAAGCCATCGTCGGTCGACTCGCCGCACTGCATCCCAACAGCGTTCGCGTCGACCTGCTCGAGTCGCAGCTCGACTTCGATCGCGGCTGCGAGCTCGCCGCCGCAGGCGCTGAGGGCCTCAAGGCCGCCGAGGCGCGCTTCGGCATCGCCCTGGAACGACTCAAGCTCGCGCGCAGCCACGCCAATCCCCAGGAATTGTTCCGCGTCCATTTCCTGGCCGGCGTGATCCAGCAATTCATGGGTCAGTGGGCGGCCGCCGCTCGCCACTACGCGGCGGCCCTCGAGTTCGATTCCGAGGACCCCGACCTCCTGCGCCGTCGCGGCGTCTGCCTCGCCAACGCAGCGATGAAACTGCCGCCAGGCGAGGAGCGGATGCAGGGGCTGGATCAGGCGTTGGCCGTCCTCGACGCGCTGGCAGCCAAAGCCCCTGATTCGGAAGTCATCCGGCTGATCGCCGAGATTCGAGCGGCTCGTTAGTCCGCAATCCATTAGCCAGCCATGAGTTGCGCCCATCGGGCACGAACTCCTAAATTTAGCCTTGCAGCGTAAATTCCCCACTATACAATAGTACAGCTTGGCACAGTCTCCTTCAGGATGCCGGCACCTCACGCCCGAGGGCCGCAGTGCGGCGATATTCAGCACGCACCCTATAAACCACCCTATTTAACATGATAAAGTCCAGGCTCACTACCATCGAGGACCTGCAAGCGGCTATTTCCCAAGCGATCGATCTGATTCCGATGCTCAGTCGTGAAGGACGACTTCCACCCGAGCTCGCCGTGCTCGCCCACCTTGCTCCGCCGGAGGAGCTCGCGGCGAAGGTCTCGATGCGGCACGTGGAAAACGATCGCCAGATCAAGTCGTCGGCTTCCGTGGCCAGCTGGGTGCCCGGAGCTTGTGGGATTTGGGTGGAGTACGCCGTGCGCGATTCGACATCGACGAGCGAACAAGTCACTCCTCAGGTCCGAAGTTTGATCCTCGAACTCGACGCAGCTGAGCGTGTTCCTGGAAAGCGGTTCATTGCGTGGAAGTGGTTCGTGGACAGCTACCTGCCCGGACGAATCTGGAAGTACTCGCGGGAGGAAACCCAGGAGACTCTCCAGCGCCTGGTCGCAGGTGGCTGGTTGCAGACCAACAAGGTCGAGAATCCGAAGAACCCCGCGTTCCCCACTGCAACACTCTCGATCTCCCGGGAACACCCGGAGGTCCGTCGACTGCTCGAACTCGGCGGCGCCGCCGCGCGTTTCATGCCGATGGAAATCAGGGGAGAGCCGCTGTCCGAGTCGATCATCCGTGATCGCAGATGAGTCAGCACGTCCATTTCCTCGATTCGAGTGCGCTCGTCAAGCTGTACATTCGAGAGCCGGGCACCGACGCGATGCTCGATCTGGCTGGGAAGGCTGAGACGCGCTTTACGGTGCTCTCCCTGGCTAGAGTCGAGTGCAGGGCAGCGTTGCGCCGGCGCCAACGCTCGCGCGATCTCTCGGAAGCCACGGCGTCGAAGGTTCTTGCGCAGGTCGACACCGATTTGCGCGATTTCTTTTCCGTGCAACCCGTCGACGACTCCGTGATTTCCCGTGCTGCGCAGTTGATCGATAAGCATCCGCTACGCGCATACGACGCGCTGCAACTGTCTGGATTCCTGCAGCTCCAAGATCAGACGCGAGGGGCGACCACGGTATTCGTCTGTTCCGACCAGCAGCTCGTAGCGGTAGCCCGGGCTGAAGGTGCTCTATGCTTCGAGCCTGTCCAGGAAGAGAAGTCCTGAGGTAGTTAGGAGGCACACCCGCCCGAGGAGCGGCGTCGGATCAGGCGAACTGCAGCTTGTACAGCCGCGCGTAGATGCCGCTCTGCTCGAGCAGCTGCTCGTGGGTGCCGCGTTCGCGCAGCTGGCCGCGGTGCATCACGAGGATTTCGTCGGAGCGGCGCACGGTCGAGAGGCGGTGCGCGATCACCAGCGAGGACTTCTCGCGCACCAGGTTGCGCTGGGCTTCCTCGATCTGAGCCTCGACGCCGGAATCGACGCTGGCGGTCGCCTCGTCGAGGATCACCAGGCTCGGATTGCCGGCGAGGGCGCGCGCGATGGCGATCAACTGCCGCTCGCCGGTCGAGAACGTGGCTCCGCGCTCGGCGACGGCCGCGTCCAGGCCTCCGACGCGCGCTTCGATGACGTCGCGGGCCTGGCTGTTCTCGAGAGCGAGCTCGAGCTGCTCCTCGCCGACCCACTCGCGCTCCATCGCGAGGTTCTCCCGCACGGTGCCCGCGAAGAGGAAGTCCTCCTGCAGCACGAGGCCGACGTGGCGGCGAAGACTCATCAAATCGAAATCGCGCAGGTCGACTCCGTCGATCGTGATCCGGCCGTGGGTCGGGTCGTAGAAGCGCAGAAGCAGATTGACCAGAGTCGATTTGCCGGCACCCGTCGCGCCGACCACGGCGACCGTGGCTCCGGGCGGGATCTCGAAGCTGACTTTGTCGATCACCTCGACGCCGGGGACGTAGCCGAACGAGACTTCCTCGAAGCGCACGTGGCACGGAGCGTCGGCACGCAATTCGACGCGCTTCGCCGGATCAGGCTCTCTCACGCTGGGCTTCGTGTCGATCACCGCGAAGATCCGCTCCGCGGAGGCGAAGGCGCTCTGCAGCACGTTGTAGCGCTCGCCGAGCTCGCGCACGGGGTTGAGCAGCAGGTTCACGTACAGCCAGAACTGGAAGAACACGCCGTAGGTCAGGATCGTCCCCGCGATCTCGATCCCGCCGACCCACACCGTCGCGCCCTGCACCGCGTTGACCACGAAATCGAGCACGGGGAAGAACAGGGCAAAGAGCAGGATCGTGCGCACGTTGGCGGCGAGATAGCTCTTGAGCAGCTCGCCGAAGCGCGCGGAAACGCGTGCTTCGCGGCGGAAGACCTGCACCACGCGAATTCCGCTGAGCACTTCCTGCAGATAACCGTTCAAGCGCGCGAGCCTGGCGCGAACCATGCGGTGCGCGTCGCGGGCTCCGCCGCGGAACACCATCGACACGCCGATCAACAGCGGCATCATCGCGAGCACCACCAGCGCGAGCTTCCAGTGGATCGCGAAGAGCACGCCGAGCAGGGCGAGGATCTTGATCAAATCGAAGCCGAGCACGACGAGGCCCGAGGTGAACATCTCGTTGAGGTTCTCGACGTCGCTGGTGACGCGCGTGACCAGCGAGCCTGTCGGCACGCGGTCGAAGTAGGCGAGGTCCAGGCGCTGCAGGTGCGAGAAGAGCTTGTGGCGGAAATCGGTGATCGCCGCTTGCCCCGTGCGGTTGAGGAACGAGATCTCGAGGTAGCGGAATCCGGTCGACACCGCGGCCACCGCGACGTAGGCGAGGGCCCACCACCACAGGGATTGGCGCAGATGACTCACATCGACCTCGGAGCCCGCGCTCCTGGCCGCGATGGCCTGGTTCACCGGCCCGTCGATCGCGCCGCGCAGGAGCCAGGGGCCGAGCAGCTCCAGGCCGAAGAGCACGCTGAGCACGCCGAACGAGCCGAGGAACAGCCACTTGTGCTGGCGGACCTCGACGATCAATCGTCCGACCAACGAAGTGTCCCAGCCCTTGGTCGCGGTCAGCTCGTCGAGGTGGTCCTTTTCGCCAGCGGTCTTGCTCGCCGAGACCCTGGGATCGGCATGCTTGCGCATCGATTTCTCCGCGGGGCTTTTCACAGTTCCGAGAGCTCCTCCTGAGCTTGCTGGCGCGCCCAGGTGTCGCGGTACCAGCCCGGCTGCGCGAGCAATTCGTCGTGCGTGCCTTGCAGCACGGCGCGTCCCTCGTCGAGCACGACGATGCGGTCGGCATGGCGCACGGTCGAAAGCCGGTGGGCCGTGATCACCACCGTGCGGCCCTCGCCCGCGCTCTTGAGGTTGCGCACGAGCTTCGACTCGGTCTCGGTGTCGACCGCGGACAGTGCGTCGTCGAGCACGAGCACGCGCGGGTCGCGAGCCAGGGCGCGGGCGATGCACGTTCGCTGGCGCTGTCCGCCGGACAAAGTCACGCCGCGTTCGCCGATCAATTGATCGAAACCATCCGGGAAACTGGCGACTTCTTCGGTCAGCATCGCCTGGGCGCAGAGCTTGGTCAGCTGCTCGTCCGTCAGCGGAGTGTCCGAGCCGAAGCCGACGTTTTCGCGAAACGTCTCCGAGAACAGGAACCCATCCTGGGGCACGTAGCCCAGCGCGCTGCGCAGCCGTGTCAGCGAAAGCTCGCGGATCGGCACGCCATCGAGCTCGATCGAGCCCTGGGCCTCGAAGAGCCGCGCCAGCAGATTGATCAACGTCGTCTTTCCCGAGCCCGTCGGGCCGACGATCCCGAGCACGCTCCCCGCCGGCACGTGGATCGACACATGGCTGATCGCGTCTCGCTCGCCGGCTTCGTAGCGGAAAGAGACGTCGCGCAATTCCAGTGCGCCGCGCAGGTTCGCGATTTCGCGCGGCGAAGCGACCTCGGGCACTTCCGATTCGGTGGCGAGCAATTCCTCGATGCGCGTCGCGCTGACTCGCGCGCGCGGGAAGATTCCGGCCATCCATCCCACGGCGATGATCGGCCAGAAGACCTTGAACGTCAGATCGATGAACTTGAACACGTCGCCGGCGGCGAGCTTCTGGTCGATCATCGCCCAACCGCCGACCAGCAGGATCGGCACGAAGGTCATGTCCTTCGCGCCCCAGGTGATCGCGTGGGTGATGCCGCGCGCGCGGCCGAGCTCGATCTGGTGCCCCATGGTCTGGCGCGACACGCGGTCGAAGCGCGCGATCTGCTGGGCCTCGCGGCCGTAGCCCTTGACCACGCGGATCCCTGCGAAATTCTCCTGAGCGCGGCTCGAGATCTCGGCCAGGCTTTCCTGCACCGCGACGGAATGTCGGTTGAGCCTGGGCGAGAGCAGCTTCATGCCCAGGCCCATGATCGCCAGGGGCACGACCATCGCGAGGGCGAGCGGTGCATTGAGCACCAGGAGATATCCCAGGCTGACCGGAATCATCACCAGCGCGCCGAGCGTGTACATCAAGCCCGGCCCGAGGAACATGCGCACGTTCTCGACGTCGGAAGTCAGGCGGCTGACCAGATCTCCGGAGCGGCTCTTGTTGTGGAAGGTGAACGAGAGCCGCGTCAGCTTGTCGAACAAGGCCTGCTTGAGGTCGTTCTCGACGTAGCGCGAGACGCACACGATCCACCAGCGCTGCAGGAAGCGGAACACGCCGCGGCCGAAAGCGATCGCGAGCAGCAGCCAGAAGAGTCCGGCGAGGAAAGCCGCGTCGCTGCCCGTGCGCAGCTTGTCGAGCGCGTCGCCGATCAGCTTGGTGATCCAGATATCGCCGAGTGACGACAGCGGCACGCAGAGGATTCCCAGCGCCAGCGGTCGCTTGTAGCGCAGGAAGCGTCGAAACGATGCGGCGAGCGGACTCACGGCCGATCGCTCAACGCGGAGCTGCTTTCCAGGCCGCGGTCGCCGCCGCGACGCGCGCAAGCAGGCGCTTCATCTCCAGCTCGAGGAAGCCCGCGCCGCGCTGCGAGGCCGCGCGCAGATTCGGAAAGGTCTCGGAGCTGTAGCCCGTCTCGAGGCCCGGCGCCCAGAGCTGATTGCGATACCAGGGCCGACCCGCGAGGCCTTTTTCTTCGGCGAGCGCCGAATAGATCCGCGGCCCGCCGGCAGTCGCGTTGGCCTCCACGGCCTTCACGAGCTCGTCGAACGCGGCGGCGAGGGGTTCCGCGCGCTCCGCCCCGAGCCAGGACTTGCCCTCGGCGCCCTCGCGCCCCGCGGCGCGCACCAGCTCGGCCATCGCCCGCGCGGCCTCGGCGTTGTCGAAACCTCCGTCCTCGCGATCGGCGTAGGTGGCGAGCAGCTCGGCCACGAAGCGACCGGCCAGCTCGTGCCCGACGAAACCGGGATCGAGGTAGCGGTCGACCATCGCGAAATCGTCGAAGTGCGTGTGGTACTGGCCGCCGCTGTTGCCGCCGAAGCCGAAATCGATCACCGGCACGGCGAGGTGGTGGAGGAACACCGCGAAATCCGAGCCCGAGCCGGGCAGGTCGAAGCTCGGCGCGCGATCCTTGAAGCTCGCGCGCCATTCGCTGCCGAGCGTGGTCTCGCCGGTCGCGCCAGGGACGCGGTCGAGCACGGCGAGCAGGCTGTTCAAGAGTCCCGGCGAGCCGGAGGCGTTGAACTTCGTCCCGCCGACGGCCGTGTCCGCGTTGATGTAAACCAGCGCGTCGCGGCTCAGACGCTCGGAATTGGCTTCGCCCCACTCGGTCGAGCCGATCAGGCCGAATTCTTCCGCGTCCCAGAATCCGAGCAGCACGGTGTGAGCCGGCTTCCAGCCGCCGCGCACGCGCTCGCCGAGGTGCTGCGCCGCGCGCAGCAACGCGACGGTTCCGGAGCCTGCGTCGTTGGCTCCGCGCACCCAGGCGTCGCGGTGATTGCCGGCGATCACCAGCTCCTGGTCGACTCCGGGCATGCTCGCGATCACGTTGCGAATCGTGCGCAGCTCGCGCGGCGCATCGACAGTGAGCTCGACCTCGATCGGACCCGGGCCGATGCGTCGAGGCTTCGCGTCGCTCGTCGCCGCGGCCACCTCGCGCAAGCCGTCGATCAACAGCAGGGCTTCGCGCGCGCCGATCGGGATGCAGGGCACGCGCGGCAGCTTCTCGTTGACCTCGTTCATCGAGGTGCGCGGAGCACGGTGGCCGGCCTTGGGCGAGCCGAATCCCGGCGTGGTCGGATCGCCGGGAGCCCGGCCCATCGGCGAAATCGAGCCGCGCTGCGCCGCCGTGTCCGGTTTCCAGGGGCCCACGGGCCAGGCCGCGCCCTTGCCCGCGCCGTCGTCGGCCGGATCGCCGAAGAGCAGCACGCCGCCGCAGCCGAATTCGCTCGCCAGGTCGACTTTCACGCCGCGGTAGCTGCCGCCGTAGCGCACCAGCGCGATCGTGCCGTGGAGATCGACGCCGAGAGATTTCAAGCGCTCGAAGTCCGCGCGCAGACCGCGCCCGGCGTCGACGACCTTGCCGCGCACTTTTCCGCTCGCGGACCAGGCCGAGTATTGAGGCACGTCACCGGGCGGATTCGCGTCGGGGTCGAAGCGCTCGTGGCGCTCGACCAGCGGATCCGTCGCCTTCTCGTCGGCGAACACGAGGAAATCGACGCCGTGCAGCATCGAGAGCAGGACTTCGCGTTCGTCGTACTCGACGCTCCAGCCCGCGCGCTCGAGCACGCCGCCGACGAAACGCGCGGCGCGCAGCGAGCCGCTGGTCCCCGCGAGCCGCGGCTGGGCGGTCAGCTCGAGCAGCAGGTCGCGCGAGGGTGGCGAAGTCTCCTGGGCCAGGCCGACGCCGCCAAGGCAGGAAAGCAGGAGGGGAATGGAGAGCAACAGGTGTCGGATCATCGATGGGCGCGCGATCTTCGGTCCTTGCGCGCGCTCGACAGTGTAATGAGCCGAGCACGCCACTCGAAGGTGCAGGATCCGGCTTCAGGCGGATTCGGCCGCTGAAAGTGCCGGGGTCGGCCGCGGCTCGCGCGGCCGACCCCGGTTTCATCGGCTAGCCACCCCGGCGAGCCGCTCGGTCCCGATCAAGGGCAGATCGTGTACTCCAGCCCGTCGGACAACGTCGCGTTGTTCGGCGGCGGGAAACCATTGTCACGGCCCCAGAACTGGCAGTCGACCACGGTGCCGGCGACAGTCAGGTACGCGGCGGGGATTCCGCCCAGCGCGCCGACCGCAAAGGCATTCATGTCGATCGAGTAGACGCCCGAGCAGTCATTCGGCGGAGGATTGCCTCCCGAGTTGAGCGCGCTGGAACGACGAACGGGTCCGTTCATGCAGCGAACGCCGCCAAGGAACGGAACGGCTGCCCGACCGGTGTTCGAGTAGATCAGCAGGCCGGGTTTGTTGTTGATCACGTTGGAGCCAGTCACCGTGAAGCCCGAACCCGCGGTCGCGCTAGCCGTGCCGAAGGCGCTGATGGTCGGCGCGCACCCCAGTGAATTGATCTTCGCCGTGCAGTACGCCGTGGCGCCGCTGAAGCAAC
>DATHET010000288.1:0-17030 GCA_035490315.1 Planctomycetota bacterium | reverse complement strand
ATCTGTTGCTTGTCGGCGTCGGAGATCGGATAGCCGTCCTCGATCTGCTGGCGGTCGCTGGCGTAGAACGAGTGCACAGGCCCTTTGTAATTCGGATCGCAGTACTGCTCGCGAAAACTCGCCGGCGGGTCGTAGGGCGTGTGCGTCGAATACAGGTGGACCATCGCGACGAAGCGCTGGCTCGGATGCTCGTCGAGCCAGCCGCGCGCGACCGTGATCACGCGGCTGGCGTCGAAGCTCTGGGCCAGCTTGTCGCGCAGGATCGACAGCACCAGCTTGGAGCGGAACACGCTCCACGGCGAAGCGGTGTCGACGATGTCGTGGCCGACGAGCGCTTCGTAATAGACGTCGAAGCCCTTCGCTAGCCCCGAGCCGTGGGACAGCGTGCCGGTCATGAACGTCCCGCTCAGGAAATCCTGCTCCGCGAGCGATAGCTGGTCCTGCTCGCGCACCGCGGACTTCAAGTGCCAGGGCAAGGTCACGTTGTTGTCGCGGCGCATCGCCAGGCTCGCTTCCATTTTCACCAGGCCGTGCCGGCGCGGGTACTTGCCGGTCAGGATCGAGCCGAAGCTCGCCCAGGTGAAGGGCGCGGTGACGATCGCATTCTCGAACACGACGCCGCCCCCCGCGAGCTCGTCGAGCACCGGAGTCTTCACGCGCGTGTTGCGGTAGCAACCGAGCATGTCCGCGCGCAGCGCATCGCAGACCACCAGCAGCACGTTGGGCAGATCGCGGTTGCGCGGATTCAATTCACCGCGGGCCTGGCTCGCGCCGCGCAGCGAGACGAGATACATCGCGCCCGCGACCCACAGGAGCGGCACCGCGATGGTGCCCGCCAGTTTCACGAATCGCGGAAGCATCCGCGCCAGGCGCGCGATCGCGAAGGCCAGTCCCAGGCCGACGAGCAACAATCCCGCGGCGACCATCAGCCGCCTGGGATCGAAGGCCGCGCGGCCCGAATAGAGGTAGGGTCGCGTCCACCAATACAGCTCGAGGAACAGTCCCAGTCCGACCGCGACGGTCAGCAGCTTCTGGAAGCGCCCGTACAGGGGCTTCGCGCGCAGCCAGGGGTGCAGCGGCAGGGCGACCGCCAGCATGACGACCACCCAGACCACGCCGTAGGTCAGGACCGCCAGACCGAGGCAGCCCAGCCAGGCCCCCGCCCCCCTCTGTCCCGTCGCCAGCCCCGCCACCACGCCGTCGGCGAGCCCGAACAGCCCCCCGTTCATCAGACCGGCGTTGAGGCCCGCCCGCAGGGTGGTGGCGATGCCGGCAGGGCGCGCAGGGGGATTGGCCGGGAGAGACACGAAGTTCCGCGAAGTCTATCCCCCCCGCTGGGCGCGCAACCAGGAGCGTTTCTAGGCGGCCAGGAATCGCAGGAAAGCACGCGTGACCGGTCCGATCGGATCGCTCGGCGCGGCGCTGCCTGGGACGAACCGCCGCCACAGGCTCCGCACTGCGAAATCGATCCAGGCCAGGCTTGTCGCGGCCTTGACCCACGGGCCGGCGAACCAGCCGTGGTGCTTGCGGTAGTAGCGCAGGCGGTCGAGATGCCAGCGCTCGAGACGCAGGCCGAACTGCCGGGTGCTCGCGCCGCCGACGTGGACCACGCGGGCATCGCGCAGGAAACGCGAGCACCAGCCCGCCGCGGCGAGCCGCTTCGAGAGGTCGACGTCGTTGAAGTACAGGAACATGGATTCGTCGAGCAGGCCCACGCGCTCGAGTGCCGCGCGCCGCAGGAGCAGCGCGGCGGCGGGCGGCTGGTCGACGTCGCTGTCGTGCTCGTGATCGAAGCTGCGCGCGAAGTAGCGCTCGAGCTCGGCGCTGTGCGGGAACCAGCGCTCCAGCGGCGTGCCGAACCACAGGGCGGTGCCGAGGCTGGGGAAATTCATGCAGGCGCGCTGCGTCGAGCCATCGGGATTCAAGAGGCGCGGAGCCGCGGCGGCGTAGGAAGGATTCTGCTCGAGGAATCGCAGCAGGCGCGCGACCGCGTCGGGCGCGACCTCGGTGTCGCTGTTGAGCAGCAGCACGAAGGGTGCGGTCGTGGCCGCGATCCCCTGGTTCGAAGCGGCGGCGAAGCCACGGTTCTCCGGGTTGCGCAGGAGTCTCGCGCGCGGATGCTCGCGCTCGACCATCTCGGCCGAGCCGTCGCTCGAGTGGTTGTCGACGACCACGATCTCGAGCGGGACGCTGGATTTTTCCAGCGCGAAGAGGCAGCTCGAGAGCAGCTCGCGCGTGTTCCACGCAGGGATCACGACCGCGACTTCGTTCATCGCGCGCTCTCCATCACGCCGATCAGGCGCGCGACCAGTCCGTCGATCTCGTGGTCGCGCGCGACGATGGCGCGCAGTTTTGAGCCGAGTTCCGCGCGCGAAGCCGCGGGCTGATCGAGCAGGGCGCGCAGCTTGGCCGCGAGGTCGCGCACGTCCCCGGCTCGGAAGCACAATTGCCGGCCCGCTTCGCCCAGGGAAGCGATGGTGCGCGGAAACGCATCGCTGCACGAGAGCACCGGCCGCTCGCAGGCCATGGCCTCGAGCACCACCTTGTCGAGGCTGCCGGTCAGGCTCGCGTTGAGGCAGACGCTGGCCTTGCGGTAGAAGTCCGGAATGCGCAGGTAGGACACCGGCTCGTGCAACACGATGCGCTGTCCCAGGCCGAGCTCGGCGATGCGCTGGCGCACCTTTTTCTCGTACTCGGCGTCGAGCGCAATCATCCCCCCGCCGACCAGGTCGAGCGAGACATCGCGGCCTTCGGCGACCAGGGAGCCCAGGGCTTCGATCAAGGTCAGGGCATCTTTTTTCGGCGACATACGGCCGACCGACAGGAGGCGCGGAGCTCCCAGCGGCGCCGTGCCGCGCGCATCGAAGTGCTCGAGATCGATGCCGTGGCCGGTGACGAGTTTCTTCGGCGTGTCCAGGCGCAGCGATTCCTCGCTGGCCGTGAAGATCCGCTCGACCACGCGTTCGGCCTTGCGCAGGCGCTTGTCGACCGCGCCATGCGTGTACCAGAGGAAAAGCCGGGCCTTGCTGCGCCGCGCCGGTCCCGCGGCGACGATCGCGTAGCGCGGAATCATGTGGGCCAGCACCACGTCGAAGCCATCCTTGACCAGCGCCTCGCGCAGGAAGGATCGGAAGCGCAGATAACGCCCCAAGGTCCCCTTGCGGCCGACGACGCGCACGTCGACGTTCTCAGCCAGACCGCTGGTGTCGCCGATCGACAGAGCGACCACGCGCACGCGCTCGGCGCGCGCGGCAAAACTCTCGATCCAGCGCGGCACGAAGCCCAGGGTCGCGTCCTGGCGATCGAGCACCTGGGTCAGGAACAGGATGCGCATCGCGTTCAGCGCGCCGCGCTGCGTTCGGCGACCACGACCTGGTACAGACGCTCGAGCTGCGTGCCGAGCGCCGGCGCGGAGTGGCGCTTCTCGACGCGCAGCCGCGCGCGCTGGCCGAAGTGCGTGCAGAGCAGCGGATCGTCGAGCAGCTTCGACAAGCCGAAAGCCAGCTCGTCGACGGATTCGCCGAGGAATCCGGTGCGTTCCTCGGCGACCAGCTCGGGCACGCCGCCGACTCGCGTGGCGACTACCGGCAAACCAGCGGCGCCGGCCTCGATCAAGGCCACGGGCATGCCCTCGGTGCGCGAAGTCGCGAGCCCGACGTCCAGATCGCGCAGCACTTGCGGCATGTCGTCCTGCGCGCCGACCATGTGCACGCGCCGCGCGAGGGAAGCGTCGAGCGCTCCGATGCGCCGCTCCAGGAGGCCGCGCTGATCGCCGTCGCCGACGAACACGATCATCAGCCGCGGGTAGCGCGCCGCAAGCACCAGGAACACGTCGATGGCCCACTCCGGGCGCTTGACCTCGGCCAGGCGGCCGACCACGCCGACCAGGACGTCCTCCGGCTCGGCCCCGACCAGCTTGCGCAGCTCGCCGTGGCGCCGCTCGGGCCCCGTGAGCGGAATCTCGAGCAGCTCCTCCAGCTCCAGACCCGGCGGAACGACCATCAACTGCTCGGGCCGCGCGACACCCAGGCGCAATAAATCGTCGGCGGTCGCGTGCGAGACGGCGATCAGGCGATCCGTCTTCTGCGCCAGCCGTTTTTCCAGTGCGACCAGGCCCATCGACATGGTCGCGCCGAAATAACCCTCGAGCACGTGGCCATGAAACGTGTGCACACGCGCCGCATCGGGAACCACCGCCGCCGCGCGCCGGCCCAGGGCTCCGGCCTTCGACGCATGGGTGTGCACGACCTGGGGCTCGAAGCTGCGCAGGGCGTCGCGCAAGAAAGCTCGCGCGCGAAAATCCATCGTGAGCGAAAGGCCGCGCGACAATCCCGGCACGCGCACCACGTCGATACCGCGCTCGCGCGCCGCCTCGAAAAGATCGCCTTCACCCGGCTCGGGCGTGCCCGTGAACACGCGGATCGTGTGGCCGCGCGCCGCGAGCCAGGGATCGCTGGCCAGGATCTGGCGCGCCGGACCGCCGAGATTCATGCGCGCGATGATGCGAGCGATGCGCAGCGCGGACGACATGGCCGGCCAGTGTGAGGACTGCGGCCCTCAGTGTCGACAGAGCTCTACAGCAGCCAGAGGTGGTAGAGGAACAAGAGGCTGTAGCAGCTCGCCGCGACCCACAGGCCGATCCGCGCCAGATGGAAATTCTTGTGCAGGCACAGGACCAGCAAGGGAATCGAGATCAACAGCGACTTCATGACCACGAAGCCGGTGCGCCCGGTGCCGAGCAGCAGTGCCGCGAAGGGATTGAGCTCGATACCGCCGGCCTGCAGGTGGAACAGGGTGAAAAAACTGTCGCCGATGTTCATCAGGCCGATCCAGATCATCAGCAGGAACAGCCGCTTCGAGTACTGATCGACGAAGGAGCCTTCGACCTCCTCGTCGCGCCTCGGCCCGCGGCGGCGGCCGCCCCACAGGGCGTAGCGCGACCAGCGGCGCGTCGGGTTGCGGCGGCGATCCGGGCCGCGAACGAAGGAGCCTCCTGCCTGCGGCTCGGCGGCCGGCGACCCCGCCGGTTGGGCTGTCGGACCAAGGTCCGACGAAGGGATGGAGGCGGCTCGTTCCAAGGTGGCGGCGCGAGAGCGGGCTATCGGCCCTTGGCCTCGCGGTCCTTGATTCTATCCCCCAGGCGGGGGCTGGCGCCGCGCGTGGGCGGCGTAGACGTCGAGGGTTTCCGAGACCATGCGCGCCAGCGCGAAATGTTCGAGCACGCGGGCATGGCCGGCCACGCCCAGGCGCGCTCGAAGCGCTGGATCGCGCGCGAGCCTGCCCATCGCGGCGGCCAGGGGCTCGATCTGCGAGGGCGGAACGAGAAGGCCCGTCCCTTCGTCGATCACGACCTCGGGCACGGCCGAGACGCGTGTGGCGAGCACCGCTCGCGAGGCGGCCATGGCTTCGAGGAACACCAGGCCGAGGCCTTCCCACAAGGAAGTCATCACGAACACGTCGCTCGCTCCGACCAGGCGCGGCACGTCGCGGCGGAGACCGGCGAAGTGCACGTTTGAGCCGAGCTCGAGCTCGCGCGCCAAGGCTTCGGCGCGCTGGCGGCCGTCGCCGAAGGGATCGTCGCCCACGAGCAGCAGGCCGAGTGGCGAATCGCCGGGCTTGCGCTCGCGCAGGGCGCGGGCAAAGCCTCTCAAGAGCACGTCGTGCGCCTTCTGCGCCGCGAAGCGCGCCACGCAGATGAAAATCACGGGGTCGGGGCCGAAGCCGAATTCCGCGCGCACCGCGGCGCGTTCCGCGGCCGTCATGCGCGCCGCGCTCTCGAAGGGCCGCGGGTCGAGGCCGTAGTAGATCCGCCGCTGGCGCGCGAGGGGCACGCGGCCGTGCTCGGCGATGAAGCGGCCGACGTGGTCGGAGAGCACGATGGTCTTGCGCGGCAGACGCCCGACGAGTCCGTGGACCTGGCCGACGAGGGCGCGCTGGAGCACGGCTTCGTCGTTGTGCTTGCTCGCGATCAGGTTCGCGCGCCGGCCCGCGAGCGTCGCCGCGACGGCTCCGAAGAGATCGGCCTTGAGCAGATGGGTGTGCACGATGTCCGCCCAGCGCAGATCGGGCCAGAGGATCAGAAGCGAGCGCGGTCCCAGGCCGATGCCCGTCACGCACTCCGCGCCGGCGGCCTGGAAATCGCCGCGCAGCCGGCCTTCGCCCTTCAGGTAGGCGATGCGCACGCGGTGGCCGCGTTCCACCTGGCCGCGCACCTGGCTCAGGACGTGCATCTCGGCGCCGCCGATGTCCAGGGTCGTGATGACGTGCAGGATGTTCATCGCGCCTCGGCGTAGACCGCGAGCAGACGATCGACCATGCGCGAAGCCGTGCCTTCCGCGAGCAGTTTTTCGCGGCCTCGCAGGCCCATTGCGCTGCGTTGCGCTGGAACCTGGGCGAGGATCCGCTGCAGGGCTTGCGCGATCGACTCGGCGCTCTCGATCTCGCACAGGGCTCCGTTCTCGCCCTCGACGATCATCTCGCGAGCGCCGTCGACGCGCGTCGCGACCACGGCTTTCGCGCAGGCCATGGCTTCGAGCACGATGTAGGGCATCGCTTCCCAGCGCGAAGGCAGGAGCACCAGGTCGCTGGCCAGCATCCAAGGGCCGACCTGGTCGCTCCAACCAGGCAGGTGCAGTCGATCGCGAACCTTCAGCTCGCTCGCGAGCTGCTCGATGCGCGCTTGCAGCGGTCCGCCGCCGAGCAGCAGCAGGTGCGCGCGCTCCAGGCCGGGTCGAGCGAGGGCTTCGACCGCGAGATCCTGGCCTTTGCCGATGTGCAGCTGGCCCGCGACCAGGATCAACGGCACGTCCTCGGGAATCCCGAGCGAAGCGCGATCCGCGGGCTTTGCCGCGAGCCAGGGCGCCGGGTCGATGCCGTTGCGTACTACGCGCAGGCGCTCGGGCGGGACAACTCCACTGGCGCGGATCGTCGCCGCTTCCCCCTCGCTGACCGCGATGATCCGCGCCGTGCGCCGCGCGAGAGACGTTTCCATGCGCCGGAACAAGCCGCGTTTCGCCGCGCTGAATTCCGCCGAGAACAGGAAAGCGAAGGCGTGGGGCGTGTGGATGCGCGCCCCACGATGCTCGAGCAGCGATGCCAGACGGCCGAGCACCCCGGCCTTGCTCGAATGGGTGTGCACGACGTCCGGCTCGAAAGCGCGCAGAGCGCGGCGGACCTCTCCCAGATGTTTGGCATCGCGCCAGGGCGAGATCGAGCGCAACATCGGGATCTCGAAGACCCTCGCGCCGCGACGCTGGAGATCCTCGAGATCGGCGCGAAAACGCGGCTCGCGCAGGCAGGCGACGGCCAGGGCCACGGGGTGCCCGCGCTCGAGCTGGCCGCGCACCACGTCGACCAGATGCCGGCGCGTGCCGCCGATCGTGCACTCCATCGCGTGCAGGATGCGCACGAGGCTCAGTACGCGCCGGTGCCCTTGAACACGGCGAATCCCGTCAGCCCCATGATCACGAAGTCGAGCATCAGCGACTGGTGCTCGATGTAATACAGGTCGTAGTCGAGGTTCTCGTGGATCGCCTCGCCGCGCGCGTAGGAGATCTGCCACAGGCCGGTCAAGCCGGGCTTGGCGCGCAGGCGCTCGCGCTCGATCGGTCCGTAGGTCGCGACGATGAAAGGCATCTCAGGGCGCGGTCCGACGATGCTCATCTCGCCGCGCAAAACGTTCAAGAGCTGCGGCAGCTCGTCGAGGCTGTAGCGGCGCAGCAGCCGCCCGATGTTCGTGACGCGCGGGTCGGCGTGGTGCTTCGGCGCGGGCGCGTCGTAGCTCAAGTGCTCGTGCATCGTGCGGAACTTGATCATCCGGAACGGCTTGCCGTCCTTGCCGATGCGCGTCTGGAGGAAGTACACCGGGCCCTTCGATTCGCGCTTGATCAACAGCGCGCTGATCACGAACACCGGCATCGCGATCGCGAGCACGAACAAGGCCAGACCGATGTCCAGGGCGCGCTTGCTGGCGCGGGTCAGCACGCCGAGGTCGCGGTCGGGCCGCGAGAACAGCGGGATCGAGTCGAGGCTCTCGATGCGCACCTTGTGGGAGAGGAAATGGTAGAAGCGCGGGACCACGCGGTAGACCACGCCGAGTCTTTCCAGCTCCTCGACGATGCGCATCACCGGCTCCTCGTCGATCTCCGGCATGGCGACGAAGACTTCGCTGATCTTGTGGCGCCGCACCAGGTCCTCGAGCTGGCCGACGGTGCCGAGCACGCGCGAGCGCTCGACCAGGTTGCCGACCTCGTCCTCGTTGTTGCTCACCAGGCCGATCAGATTCAGGCCGAGCGTAGGCACCAGCACGAATTTCTTCTGCAGCTTCTTCGCTGTCGGCCCGGTGCCGACGATCAGCGCATTGCGGTTGCCGATCCCGCGGCGGTGCAGCATCTGGATCACCTTGAACGCGCAGAAGCGGTTCAAGGTCATGAGAATCAATATGTAACCGAAGGCGAGCAGCACCGTGACGCGCGAGTAGCTGCCCGGGTCGGGGTTGACGTCGATGAACTTGTGCAGGGCCCCGACCCAGCCGGTCTGGTTGGGGTCCGGGGAACCCGAGCTGCGCAGGAACACGATCAGGCCCGCGACGCCGAGCAGGGCGAGCGGCGTGGACTTCGCGATCGCCGCGAACTCCTCGACGTTGAGCAGGCTCTTGATCGGCGAGTACATCCGGAAAGCGTGGAAGCAGACCAGCGAGACCGCGCCGGTCAGCAGGAAGATCTCGCGGTAGGACTCCAGGGCCGTCGGACGCACGGCGAAGGGCTCGCGGGTGGTGTAGCCCAGCCAGCAGGCGAAGAGCACCACGGCCAGGTCGATCAGAACCTGGAGCGAGAGCACCAGCGGCTCGAAGTTGCGCCGCAGAAAGGGGCCGGCGAAAGTCACGCGCCGCTCCCGACCGAGGGCGAGCCCCGCCTCGGGCACCCGCGGACAGACCCGCAGCCCTGGGGGTTCGCTGTC
This sequence comes from Planctomycetota bacterium, assembly GCA_035490315.1. GTDB lineage: Bacteria > Planctomycetota > UBA1135 > UBA1135 > JADJQU01. The sequence continues at coordinate 8,072 of DATHET010000288.1, read as the reverse complement.
GTTGGGAAAGCCTTGCTGGCCAGGCGCCGCTCGCGCCGACTGGCCATGGCCGGGTCGCAGATTCTGTACATCCAGGGTGGGGTCGACCGGGGCGGAAGCACGGAACTCTACTGTGCTCCCGCTGGGGAGGCCAAAGCCCCCGGTTGCGGTCCCGAGGTTCCCTGTCGGCAATTCTCCAGCGCTTGCACGAGGCCGGGCAGTGTCGCCGCTGCCCGGTCCGCCTGCAGCGCGAAATTTCTGCGGAATGCGAAGATTCCGCCCTCGGTCGCGCCGTCGGTGACGGCCCGCAGCGCGGCCCAGGGCACGCCGGCCCGGCGGGCGACGGCGGCGGCCGCCGCGGTCTCCATGTCGGCCACGCAGGCTCCCGCGAAGGCGCGCGCGAGCCGCAGGCGCCGCCAGAGCGAGAGCACCGGCCGGTCGGCGGTCAAGAACCAGCCGCGCGCGCCGCCGGCTGTCCGCATCCAGGCCTCGAGCAGAACCGCGTCGCTTTGGACTTCGCGCTCGGCGCGCAGGGCGAGGTCGGTCTGGACCGCGCGCTCGCAATGCACCAGGGTGCCGGTCGGCAGGGACTGGCGCAGGCCTCCGCACACGCCGACCACGAACAGGCCGCGCGTCGCGCCCGCGGCGAACAGCGCGCTGGTCGCGTGGGCCGAGTTGACCTTGCCGATCCCGCCGACGCAGGCCAGGGCTCGCACGCCGCCGAGGTCGAGCTCCCACAGTTCCAGTCCCTGAGCGATCCAGGTCCGCGTGCGCCGCTCCTGCAGCGCGGCGAGCTCTTCGGGAAGCGCAGCGAGGATCGCGTACGCGGCGGACACGGCGCTCATCGCAGCATTGTGCACGCTTTGCACGCTCGAACCACGTGCGAAGCTGGAGCCGCTCGCTCCGCGCGCGTACGATCAGCCGCCCGCAGACGGAATCCATGCGCATTGCGATAACAGGAGCGACAGGTTTCATCGGCGGCTACATGGTCCGGGGCATGTCCCGCCAGGGCCACACGGTGCGCGTCCTGGTTCGCAAGGGCCGCGAGTCGGCCGTCCAGCACCCGCCCGAGCGGCCCTGCGAGATCCACGTCGGCGACTTGACGGATCCGACGTCGCTGGCGGGCTTCCTCGACGACTGCGACCTGCTGCTGCACCTGGCCAGCGCTCACGAGCACCTTGGCCAGGAGGAGATGCAGCGGGTCAACATCCGCGGCACCGAGCACCTGGTCGCGGAAGCCAAGCGGCGCGCGCCGAAACATTTCAACATCTGGATCATCAGCTCGGCCGCGATCACGGTGCCTGGCTACAGCTACTACCGCGACTCGAAGCGCGTGCAGGAGAAGATCATCCGCGGCAGCGGAATCGACTGGGCGTCCTTCCGCCCGACCCTGGTCTACGGCATCGGAGATCAGCGCCACACAGGCCCCTTGCTGCGCCGCTGCGCGAAGCAGGGCGGCACGCTGTGGGTCCCCCACCACGGTCTCGCCAAGCTCAATCCCGTGCACGTCGACGACGTGGTCGACGCGGTGATCCGCTTCTTCGGTTTCGACCGCGGCATCGACTGCGTCTACGAGCTGGCCGGCCCCGCGGGCATCCCCTACAACGAGTTCATCGACCTGACGATCGCCGCCGCGGGCGGCACGATCCGCCGCCGCAACATCCCCAAGAAGCTGGTCGACAGCGCGATCTTCGTGAAGGGCCTGTTCACCGACGTCACCGAGCTGCGCCGCTCGTCGACCTATTTCAATCTGCACCAGGAGCACGACATCAACAATGCGTTGTACGAGCTGAACTGGTCGCCGCGGTCCTACGCCCAGGGCATCCGCGAGGTCGCGGCGGACGACTGGTGGAAGCGCGAGCCGCCGGCGTGATCGGCTGGGCGCTGCTGTCCCTGGCGAGTCTCGCGCAGGAGCCGATCGCTCTGCGGCCCGATCGACGTTTCCAAGGCGAGCTCGACCACGCGAGCCATCCGCGCCAGGATTTCGTAGTCGAGGTTCCCAAGGGCAGCGTGTTCCTCGACCTGAAGGCGGTCGCGAAGAACGGCGACGTCGAGCTCTTCGGAGGCCGCGGAAAAGCGCCGAAGGATCTGGAGGAGGCCGAGCTCTTCCCGAGCGAGGATCCAAGCCTCGACGAGCTGATCGCCGACCGCTTGAGCGATCCGGAGATCGAGAGCGGGCGCTGGTGGTTCGCGGCGAGCCTGGCGGAGGACGATCGGCTCGGCGCTGCCGGAAAGAGCTCGCGCTGTGAATACACGCTGGAGCTCACGTTGCTCGGCACGCGCACCGATGCCCTGCTGGTGCCCGGGCCCGCGCGGCGATTCACCCTCGATCCGGCGAGCGGCGGATTCCGCACGTTTCGCATCGACGTGCCCGAGGGAAGTCCGGCATTGCGCATCGATCTGCACGGCGTTCCGGCGGACCTCGACTTGTTCGCTCACCGCGGATCGCCGACGATCGCGCTGGAAAGCGCCGACGCCAGCGCGCGGCACGGCTGGGGCGCGGAGTCCCTGGTGCTTACGAAGGACGGCGCGCCGCTGCTCGGCGCGGGTGAGTGGTACATCGACGTGCTCGATGCCATGTCCTCGCAGGCGCGCACGCCCTTCGACATCCGCGTCGCCTTCGACGCCGAGGCTCCGCCGGAGTGGAGCAAGCCGCCCGTGCTCATCACGCGCGATCCGGTCAAGCCCTTGTCGCGCGCCCTGTGCTCGGTGCTCGAAGTGTTCGCGCCGGGCGGCGGCGGGAGCGCGACCCTGGTCACGGCCGACGGACTGTGCTTGACCAATGCACATGTCGTCGACCGCGGCGATCGCCATCCGCTGGACGAGCTGGTGCTCGCGGCGAACGTCGACTCCCATCGCCCGGCGGAAGAGGCCTACCGCGGCAAGGTGGTTCGCTTCGATGCGGCCCTCGACCTGGCCTTGATCCAGATCGACCGCGGCTTCTACTCGAACCCCCTGCCCGCGGGCTATCGCTTCCCCACCGTCGAGATCGCGGCCGGCTCGGCCCTCGAAATCGGCGATCCGCTGTGGATCATCGGCTACCCCACGCTCGGCGGAACCGGAAGCCGTGTCTCGATCCACTGCGCTCACGGCGTGCTGTCCGGCTTCGATCAGGAAGACGCCGGCCTCGTGTTCAAGACCGACGCCGCCGTGATCCCCGGCAACTCCGGCGGCGCCGCCGTCGACGAGCAAGGCCGCCTGATCGGCGTCCCCTCCGCCAACGTCTCCGACGGCAGCGGCCTGGTCGGCATCGTGACGCCGATCACCCTCCTGCCACTGGAATGGCTGGAGTTGATCGCAACTCGTTCCCGGTAAAGCACCGCCATTCTGAACACGCTCGATACCGGCGCCGAAACTGCGATCGCGCCCGGACCGTTTATGCCTCCCGTAGGGCTCCCGGCGCGGTACTTACCGCGGCCAATAGCAGACGCGTGCGATTCGGCCCCTGTCGCTATTTGCAAATGCCAGTGAGCCCGTGGCCACGAGCAAGTGCGTGCGGTCCACCCTTTTTACCGACGCCGGGAGTAGTAGTAGCCGCCACCGCCCCCGAAGAGCAATACGAGCACGACGACCAAGATTACTGTGGTACTCATAGTCCGTTCCTTACTTTTGGTGAGTTGGCCTTGCCCATGCAATTGCGAGCCATGAGCGTCCCGCCCGATCACGCGTCGGAACGAGGAAGCATGGGTTCAGCAGAGCCATGCTCTTTGGACCACACATAGATCGCCACACGCTGCCGGACGATCCGCGAATACCTTGAGTTACTCGCGCGGAGCTGCGTAGGACCTAAGCTCTCCTACCCAGCTCCGACTGTTGTGGATTCTCTGCGCGCAAAGATTCGGTGCTGGTCTTCGGCGATCTCCAAGTCACTCGAGCGCGAGCACAGGTTTCGCGGGTGCCGTCATTCCTCGTAGCTGCGCAACTTCGCCAGGACGCCGTAGTCTTCGAGGGTGCTCGTGTCGCCGACGGTTTCGACGCCGGCAGCGATGTCGCGCAGCAGGCGGCGCATGATCTTGCCGGAGCGGGTTTTCGGCAGGGCTTCGGTGAAGCGGATTTCCGCGGGGCGGGCGACGGCGCCGATTTCCTTGGTGACGTGGGCGAAGAGGCTTTTCTTCAAGCCGTCCGACGGAGTCTGGCCGGGGCCGAGAGTCACGAAGGCGCAGATCGCCTGGCCGGTCAGATCGTCGGGCCGGCCGACGACGGCGGCCTCGACCACGGCGTCGTGGCTGACCAAGGCGCTTTCGACTTCCATCGTGCTGAAGCGGTGGCCCGAGACTTTGATCACGTCGTCGATGCGGCCGAAGATCCAGAAGTTGCCGTCCTCGTCGCGGCGAGCTCCGTCGCCGGCGAAATAGAACCTGCCGCCGAACTTCTTCCAGTAGGTCTCGACGTAGCGATCGGGATCGCCCCAGATGCCGCGCAGCATCGAAGGCCAGGGGCGGCGGATCACCAGGTAGCCGCCCTGGTTGGGCCCGAGCTCGTTCCCCTTCTCGTCGACGATCGCGGCGTCGACGCCGAACAAGGGCCGCGTGGCGGATCCAGGCACCGTGACGCTCACCCCGGGCAGCGGCGAGATCATGATCGCGCCCGTCTCCGTCTGCCACCAGGTGTCGACGATGGGGCAGCGCCCGCCGCCGATGACCGCCTGGTACCACATCCAGGCCTCGGGGTTGATGGGCTCGCCCACGCTGCCGAGCAGGCGCAGCGACGAGAGATCGAATTTCGCCGGATGCTCGTCGCCCCAGCGCATGAAGGAGCGAATCGCGGTCGGCGCCGTGTAGAAAACCGTGACCTTGTGGCGCTGGATCAGCTCCCAGAAGCGGCCGGGATGCGGCGTGTTCGGCGCGCCTTCGTACATGAGCAGCGTCGCGCCGTTGGCGAGCGGACCGTAGACGACGTAGCTGTGACCCGTGATCCAGCCGACGTCCGCAGTGCACCAGTAGACGTCCTCGTCGCGCAGGTCGAACACGCACTGCGTCGTCAGATACGTGCCGACCAGGTAGCCGCCAGTCGTGTGCACGATGCCCTTGGGCTTGCCGGTCGATCCCGAGGTGTAGAGCAGGAACAGGAGGTCCTCGCTGTCCATCGCCTCGGGCTCGCAGGTGTTGCCCGCCTGGGCGCAGGCCTCCTCCCACCACACGTCGCGCTTCGCTTCCCAGCGGATCTCGTTCTTCGCGCGCTTGACCACGAACACCGTGTGGACCGCGGGGCAATCCTTGAGCGCTTCGTCGACCTGCAGCTTGAGCGCGAGCACGGCTCCGCGGCGGAACGAGCCGTCGGCCGTGATCACCGCGGTGCACCCGCCGTCGAGAATCCGATCGCGCAGGGACGCGGCGCTGAATCCGCCGAAGACCACCGAGTGGGCCGCGCCGATGCGCGCGCAGGCGAGCATCGCGACCGCGGCTTCGGGAACCATCGGCAGATAGATCGCGACGCGATCACCGCGCTGGATGCCGCGCGCCTTGAGCGCGTTGGCGAAGCGGCAGACTTCCAGATGCAGCTGCGCGTAGGTCAGCGTGCGCCGGTCGCCGGGCTCGCCTTCGAAGATGATTGCGCGCTTGCCGCTGCGCACCGAATCGACGTGCCGGTCGACGCAGACCACCGAGGCGTTGAGCTTGCCGCCGACGAACCACTGCGCGAAGGGCGCCTTCGACCAGTCGAGCACGCGCTCGAAGGGCTTGATCCACGGCAATTCGCGCGCAACGCGCGTCCAGAAGGTCTCCGGCGAATCGAGCGACTCGCGCAGCATGCGCTGGTACACGGCCTCGATGTTGATCCGCGCCGCGGCCTTGAATTCCTCGCTCGGCGGGAAGCGGCGATTCTCGTGCAGCACGTTCTCGATCTGGTCGCTCATTCGAGTGTCCTGTCGAAAGAACTGAGGACGCGGGGTCGTGTCTACGCGCCGGCGCGGCGCGCGAACAAGGTGAAATAGCGCGCCACCTTGCCCGCCAGCCGAACCGGGTTTTTCAGCTCGCGCACGATGCGTTTCGGCCTGCCGTAGAAGCGCCGATAGCCCTCGCGGATCTTGGCTTCGATCTGGGCCGCGCTCATGTGCTCGTTGCCTTCGAGGGCCTGGAAGCCGGTCATGGTCGCGTAGTCGAATTCGCGGTCGCCGCGCAGCATCTTGTACAGCGGCGTGCCCGGATAGGCCGTGACCGCGCAGTACTGCACCTGGTCGGGATCGCAGCGCTCGACGAGACGCATCGTCTCCTCGGCCATCGCCGCGGTCTCTTCCGGGAAACCGATCATGCAGAAAGCGCGCGTCTCGATCCCGACCTCGCGGCAATCGCGGAAAATTGCGACGGCCTTGTCGTGGTCGAGCAGCTTCGCGCCGCAGTGCTTCTTCTGGATCTCGATGTTGCCCGACTCGACGCCGAGCGAAATGTGCTTGCAGCCCGCGCGCGCCATTTTCTCGAGCAGCGGCCGGTCCAGCGTCTTGACCGCCGTCTCGCATTGCCATTCGAGGTCGAGCTTGCGCTCGAGGATCCCGTCGCAGATCGCGTGGATGCGCGGCTTCTGCGTGGTGAAGATCGGATCGCGGAACACCACGTGGCGCACGCCGTAGTTGCGCACGATGTCGGTCAGCTCGGCGAGCACGCTCTCGGGCGAGCGGAAGCGGAAGCGCAGGCCTTGAGCCAGGGTGTAGCCGCAGAAGCTGCAGTCGAGCGGGCAGCCGCGCGAGCTCTTGACCGTGGTCACCGGCCCGTCGATGCCCGGGAAGTGATACGAAGCGTTGTCGAGCAGATGCCGCGCGGGCAGGGGCATGGCGTCGAGGTCGCGGATTTTCTCGCGCTCCTTCTCGTGCACGATCTCGCCGCCGGGCTGGCGCCAGGAGATGCCCTCGACTCCGGCGAAGCCGCCGCCGTCGCGCACGCGGCGCGCCAACTCGCGCACGGTCTCTTCCGGCTCGCCGCGCACCACCGCGTCGACGTTGTCGTCGGCGAAGATCTCGCCCGGCGTGTAGGTCACCTGCGAGCCCAGGATCGCGACCGGAACCTTGGCGTCGCGGCGCACGCTGCGCGCGAGCTCGAGGTCCTTGTCGAGCGAGGTGCTCGAGGAATCCAGGGCGACGAAGTCCGGCTTCTCGGCCAGGATCGCGGCTAGCGCTCCTTTCGTATCCAGCCTGCGCGCATCGGCGTCGAGCAGCACGACCTCGAAGCCATCCGCCTCCAGGACACTGGCCACGTGGGCCAGCTCGATCGGCGGGTAGAGCAATCCCGGGTTGACCGCCATCCCGAAGCCGCCCATCAGACCGCGGCTGACGCGGAATTCGGGCGGGCTGGGAGGGTTGACGAGAACGATCTTCACGGGGCGCGCCTCACAGGCCAAGCCTACTCGCTGCGCAGCTCGCCGCCCAAGAGTTCGACTTCCCGGATCAGGCGCTTCTGGAACTTCTGACCGTCCTGTTCATCGAGCGTGCGCTCCGGCGCTTGCAGGAGCACGTGCCAGGCCAGCGACTTGCGGCCCGGGGCGAGGTTGGGGCCCTGGTAGACGTCGAAAAGCTCGGTTTCGGCGACCAGCCCCTTTCCGGCACGCTCGATGGCGGCGACCCCCGCGGCGGCGCTGACCTCGAGGGGAATCGAGAGGGCGACGTCGACCTTGGTGCCCGGGAAACGCGCGATCGCCCGGTAGCCCGCGGGGCGGCGCGGCGCTTCGAGCAGGGCGTCGATCGAGAGCACGGCGGCGACCGCGTCGCTGGCCTGCTCGGCGCTCAAGCCCAGCGCGCGCTGCACGGCCGGGTCGACGTGGGCAATCCAGCCCAGGGCGCCGATGCGTTTCGCGCGACCGGAATTGGCCCAGCTCGGGATCGCGGAAGTCGCCTCGAGCGGCTGCGCGCGAACCAGGTCGCTCGCAGGATCGAGACCGAGGTGCTGGCAGAGATCCGCGATCACACCTTGCAGGTGCAGGAGCAGATCGTCGCTCCACGTTGATTTTCCCGCGGGCTTCGCGCGCGCCCACAGCAGCGCGAGCTCGTGCACTTCGCGAGGCTCGTCGCCGGCATTGCCTTGCTCGGGCATATAGCCCTTGCCGATCTCGAACAGGCGTACGTCGCGGCGGTGGCGGCGATTCTCGAGCAGGCTCTGCAGCAGACT